>CAMAJR010000015.1 GCA_945835885.1 uncultured Alphaproteobacteria bacterium | reverse complement strand
TATGATAAATAAATTTGCACAAATGCGTGACAGTTGGTTCACCAAAACCATTATGACCGTAACCGCGCTGAGCTTTATGTCATTGTTCGGCGTTTCAGGTTACATTAACTCTGCCGCTCAAAACAAGGCAGTCATTCAGGTTGATGATATTCAAATTTCGCAAAGCGAATTTTCGTATATGTTGCAGCGCGAACTCTCAAAAATACGCGCTCTGAACGCAAATTATGATGAGAACGAAGATGAAGCCGATGCCTTAAAATCCCAGATTTCGGCACTTTTACTCGACAAAAAACTTGATGAAGCCATCATCGCAAACACTATGCTCAAAAACAAAATCGACTTTTCCGACACAACCGTCGGTAATGTCATTGCGCGTATGCCTACGTTTGAATATAACGGCAAATTCAGTCCGCAAATTTATAACGAGTATTTGAAACAAATCAACAAAACAGAGCGTGAATACATCGAAGAAGTCAAACGTGATTTGGCACGCCGAATTTTGATTGACACACCGCTTGCAGGTGCCAAAGTTCCGGCGATTGCTCAAAAACAAATGGAGAAAATCTTAGGACAGCGCCGCACTTTCAAATATCTCAGAATCAACAACGCCGATTCGATTGTCACAAACGAACCGTCTGAGGAAGACCTTGACCGTCTTTATACCGAAATGGCTGAAGAATTGATGATTCCGGAAAAACGCGACCTTACCTTAATGTATTTGTCACAGGAAGATATTGAAAAATCAATTGAAGTCTTACCGGAAGAAATTGAAGCTTATTATAAAGAACATATTGATGAATACGAAAAACCGGAACAACGTCATATTTTGCAAATGGTATTTGATGATGAAAACACGGCAAAAGCCGTTGCCGGCGCACTTGCTTCCGGAACGGATTTTATCACGGCTGCCGCGGCCAACGGGCAAAATACGGCAGATGTTGACCTCGGTTATGTCAGCAAAAATGATATTTCAGAAGAATTGGCAGATGTCGTTTTTTCACTCAATAAAGGTGCTGTTTCCGAACCGACGCAAATTGCCGACAGCTGGCAAATTGTTAAAATAGCAGACGTCAGAGCACCGGAAAAAACCGACAAAGCGCAGGCCGAAAAGCAAATTGAAGCTGAAATTCGTCAAGAAAAAGCTGACAACGGCAACTACGAAATTTTGGCCGACATTGAAGATAAAATCGGTGCCGGAACTTCTCTTGAAGAGATTGCCGCCGCTTACAACACATCTTTGTATAAAGTAAAATCTTTAGATGAAAGCGGTATAGCACAAAACATCGATGCCAAATTGACCGATGTTCTGAAAACCCGCGATTTGATTGATACCGCTTTTTCATATAACGAAGGCGAAACCAGTCAAGTGGTGGAAACCGACGATGGCTTGGCAGTCGTCTTGGTTGACAAGATTTATGACGAGCATCAACAGCCGCGCGAAGAAGCTGATACCGAGTTACGCAAAATATGGGTTGAAAACGAACGCAACGCCATCACTCAAGAAAAGATTGATAATATTCAGCGTGATGCCGAAGCCGGTGATGATATTGCCACAATTGCAAATCGTTATAAAATGCATCTTATCAGCAGTCGCCCGCTTGCTCGCGGCGAAACTTTGGACAAGCTTTCAAACGAAAAAATGCAATCTCTGTTTGCGGCAACTCTCGACGAACCGGTCATCATCGAACTCGGCGATGACTATATTGTTGCCGCCGCAACAAATATTTATGATGACTCTGCCGCTTTATCCGACCAAGAAAAGCAGCAATTGTCTTATTTGTTATACAACAACCTTATCCAAGAGATGAGCAATGCACTTATCAAAGATTTTGCCTCTGATTATAAGGTCAAAATCGAGCGCGGCAGAATAGGACTTAGCGATTGATGAAAATTGTATTTATGGGAACGCCGGACTTTGCTGTGCCGGCGCTCCGTCGCTTAATAACAGAGCATCAGGTCGTTTGTGTTTATACGCGTGAGCCGAAACCGGCCGGTCGCGGTAACAAACTCAACAAAACACCGGTGCATCTTTTGGCGGAAGAAAACGGTATTGAAGTGCGCACCCCAAAAACGTTGCGCAATCCTGAAGAACAACAAAAATTTGCCGCACTTAACGCCGATGTGGCAATTATTGCGGCTTATGGTTTGATTTTGCCGAAACCGGTGTTAGAGGCATATCCGCTCGGCTGTATCAATATTCACGCTTCTCTTTTGCCGCGTTGGCGTGGCGCGGCCCCGATTCAACGTGCCATTGAGGCCGGAGATAAAATCGGCGGCGTCACAATTATGCAAATGGCGGAAGGACTCGATACCGGCGATATGATACTCAAAGGCGAAGTGCCGATTTCAGACACTATGACCGGAGGCGAATTACACGATTCGTTGTCATTTCTCGGCGCCGATTTAATTTCTGCCGTGTTGGCCGACATCAAAAAATATTCGCTGCAAAAACAAGATGATGCAGCAAGTTGTTACGCCAAAAAATTAGATAAAGACGAGTGCAAAATCGATTTTAATATGCCGATTCGCACCTTATATAATAAAGTGCGCGCATTCAGTCCGTTTCCGGCAATTTTTTTTGAGTATCAAGGCGAGCGATTTAAAATTCTGCAATCCGAAATATCATCGCAGCAAGGTGTTGCCGGAAAAATCATAGCCGGTCAAAAAGAGCTGATAATTGCTACCCGCGACGGTGCGCTGAAAGTTACAAAAATCCAGCGACAAGGCAAACGCCCGATGGATACTGCGGAATTATTGCGCGGTTTTCAGTTTGAAGAAAACACCGTATTGTAAATAAGGCAAAGCGCGAGGATTACCCCGCGCCCGAAAAACAGCCGAAAAAGTCGGAATAATGAGTCAGATGCGCCTTGCCTTTTTGACGACGTGTAGATAGAGCAACACGAGAAAAAAGATTACAAGAAGTGACCAGATACCGCAACACAAAAAGCGCGAGGATTACCCCGCGCCCGAAAAACAGCCGAAAAAGTCGGAATAATGAGTCAGATGCGCCTTGCCTTTTTGACGACGTGTAGATAGAGCAACACGAGGAAAAAAACACAAGCAGATGACCGGATAACGCAACACAAAAAGCGCGAGGATTACCCCGCGCCCAAAGAACAGCCGAAAAAGTCGGAATAATGAGTCAGATGCGCCTTGCCTTTTTGACGACGTGTAGATAGAGCAACACGAGGAAAAAAACACAAGCAGATGACCGGATAACGCAACACAAAAAGCGCGAGGATTACCCCGCGCCCAAAGAACAGCCGAAAAAGTCGGAATAATGAGTCAGATGCGCCTTGCCTTTTTGACGACGTGTAGATAGAGCTACACGAGGAAAAAAGACATAAGCAGATGACCATTAGGCCGACTTTTTTAAAGGTTTCTTGCGAATTAACTTCGGCTTTGCCTTTTTGTTGACAACTTTTTCATCAATGACGATTTCCGTCACGTCCTTATCGTCCGGCAATTCATACATCCATTCCATTAAGATTTCTTCCATAATGGCACGAAGTCCGCGTGCGCCGGTCTTACGTTCAATCGCCAATTTTGCAATCGCCAACAACGCCTCATCGGTCAATGTTAATTTGACATTATCCATATTGAATAGCGAACGATATTGACTAACAAGCGCGTTTTTCGGCTCGGTCAACACGGAAATCAACGCCTTTTCATCTAAGTCGTCAAGCGTTGCAATTACCGGAACACGGCCGGTAAATTCCGGAATCAAGCCATATTTAACCAAATCTTCCGGTCGCACATCTTTTAAAATTTGCCCAACCGATTTTTCATCCTTTTCAACTTTCGCGCCGAACCCGATGGAATTGTTATTTTCCGAACCGTGCTTTTCAATAATTTTTTCCAAGCCGGCAAACGCACCGCCGCAAATAAACAGAATATTGGTGGTATCAACGTGCAAAAATTCCTGTTGCGGATGTTTGCGCCCGCCCTGCGGCGGCACATTGGCTACCGTGCCTTCGACAATTTTCAGTAACGCCTGCTGCACGCCTTCTCCCGAAACATCGCGTGTAATCGACGGACCGTCGCTCTTGCGTGAAATTTTATCGATTTCATCAATATAAATAATGCCGCGTTGCGCTTTTTCGATGTCGTAGTTAGCATTTTGCACTAACTTCAAAACAATATTTTCCACATCTTCACCGACATATCCGGCTTCGGTTAAAGTTGTGGCATCGGCAATGGCAAACGGCACATTCAAAATCTTAGCGAGCGTCTGCGCCAAAAGCGTTTTACCGCAACCGGTGGAACCGATTAAAATAACGTTTGATTTATTGATATCCACCTCGTCTTTATTCGGGTTATTCAGGCGTTTGTAATGGTTATAAACCGCCACGGACAGAACTTTTTTCGCGTAATCCTGCCCGATTACATATTCATCAAGAAATTTCTTGATTTTGGACGGTGTCGGTAATTCTTCGGTTATCGGTGTCTCTTTATCACTTTTTTGCTCGGCATCATCATCAAATGCTTCTTCTTCCATAATCGAAGAGCATACGTCAATACATTCATTGCAGATATAAACACCGCGTCCGGCAACTAATTTTTTTACTTCTTTCTGACTTTTACCGCAAAACGAACAATGCAGAATTTCATCATCTTTATCGTCTTTATTATCTTTTTTACTCATCTCGCACCTTATTTAATTTCATTACGATTTGTAATTATATGGTCAATCAGCCCAAAGTCAAGAGCTTCCTGCGGCGTCATAAAATTATCTCTGTCCATCGCTTTCTCGATAACAGCCAGTTTTTGACCGGTATTATCAGCATAAATTTTATTGAGGCGTTTACGCAAATCCAAAATCAGTTTTGCCTGAATTTCAATATCGGTCGCCTGCCCTTTGGCACCACCCGATGGCTGATGAATCATAATCTGCGAATTTGGCAGAGAATAGCGTTTGCCTTTCGTGCCGCCGGCAAGCAAAAACGAACCCATCGAACACGCTTGCCCGACACAAATGGTTGCCACATCACACGAAATATATTGCATGGTATCATACATCGCCAAGCCCGAAGTTACCACGCCCCCCGGCGAATTGATGTAAAGAGAAATATCCTTCTTCGGATTTTCAGCTTCCAAAAACAAAAGTTGCGCGCACACCAACGACGAAACTTCATCATTTACTTCACCGGTCAAAAAGATAATCCGCTCTTTCAATAAACGCGAAAAAATATCAAATTGACGTTCACCTTTCGAGGTTTGTTCCACCACCATCGGAATCAAAGAACTCTTAATATCTTCATTACTCATCATCATTTTCCTTTATAAAAAATACAGTTTTATGTATTTAATCACACGGTTGTTTAATATTTCATAAACAAGCGCCATTTTCTGACGGGGAAAAATAACTATTGACAAAATTTAAATTAAAAGATAATATTAGACAGAAACAAAAATTAGTTACAAAAAAATTTATTACCCAAAAAATTATGGCAGAATTACCAAGAATTTACCATCCCGAATTTCTCGAGGAGTGGAACAGAGCTTACAACGACTGGTATGGCAAGTTTTCATTACACGCCAAGAAACCGGTACATTGTTATTGGGACGGCTATTCGGAAGTCCATTTTGACCCCGTCAGTGACTTTTGGTGCCACATCTGGAACGGTCCGCACTGCATTTACGGCAGAAAGGAATTGATTCCCGGCGTAACCATCGTAACCAACACCAACTCCGACCCGATATTTTTATCGCCGAAGGAAGTTATGGATAAGTTCGAGTTCAGTCACCGCAATCCCTTTACCGGCAAGTGGGAGCTGAGCGGCACAACTTACAGCGCACGTCTGGAAGCCATCAAGGCCAGCATCTTGGCAAATGCCGAGGCCGCTATTTAATTTTGAACAACAAAAAAATCCTCATTTGCAGTCGCAGACGAGGATTTTTTTGTGCGTCGATAAAATTTACAAACATCCTTTGGTTTCGTTAGCATAGCGTGCATAATCTTCATAAAATTCACGCAAACTCTGCTGCACCATACCGTTGACGGAATCTTTCGGATATTCTCCTTTTGCATTGAGCTTTCCGGCTTTTTTCCCCGTTAGAATTTCAATACCGTCATCTACCGTATCGATAGCGTAAATCGTGAATTTTCCTTCTTCGACCGCTTGCAAAATATCAGCCCGTAACATCAAATTTTCAATATTTGTGCGCGGAATAATCACGCCTTGCGTTCCGGTCAAGCCCTGATGCGCACACACATCGAAAAAGCCCTCAATTTTTTCGTTCACACCGCCAATCGGCTGAATTTCGCCAAACTGATTGATTGAACCGGTCACGGCTATATTTTGCTTAATAGGCAATCCGGTAATCGCCGAAATCATACAATAGTATTCCGTTGATGACGCACTGTCGCCGTCAACCCCGCCATACGATTGCTCAAACACAATTGATGCCGAAAGCGACAGCGGTGAACGCTTGGCAAAACGATTAGCTATCAGCGATTGCAAAATCAACACGCCTTTGGTATGTATCGGGCCGCTCATTTCGATTTCACGTTCAATATTCAAAAAATCACCCTTACCAATACGCACCTGTGTTGTAATTCGTGCCGGCTTACCAAAGGTATAGTTTGAAAAATCATAAACGACTAACCCGTTAATTTGTCCGACACGTTCGCCCTTTACGTCCATCAAAATCGTGCCTTTATCAATATCTTCCAACATTGATTTTTTAATTCGGTCGGAACGATAAATTTGAGCATCAATTGCTTGTTCAATATGATTTTTTCCGATTTGTTTTGAGTTTGATTTGCGCGCCCAATAATCCGCCTCACGCAACAAATCTCCGATAGAAGAAATATGCGCCGTCAGCTTACTTGAATCACCGGCCAAGCGTGAAGAATACTCGATGACACGCGCCACCGCCTGTCTGTTAAGCGCGCGCAACCCTTTTTTTTGAGAAAGCGAACCGATGAGTTTGGCGTATTCGGCTTCATTGTATTCCGTGCGGTCCATAATAATACCGAAATCTGCCTCAACCTTAAAGAAATCTCTGAAATCCGGATCTCGCTCACACAACAAATCATAAATTTCAAAATCGCCGGTCAGCACAACTTTAACATCAAGCGGAATCGGCTCCGGATCAAGTGAAATCGTGGTAAAACTTGTTTCTTCGCTCGGTGCTTCGATTTTTATACGTTTGGAAGCAATCGCGCGTTTTAAGGAATCCCAAGCAAACGGCTGTTCCAAAACTTTGCGTGCGTCCAACAGCAAAAACCCGCCGTTGGCACAGTGCAACGCGCCGGCTTTAATTAATGTAAAATCTGTCAAAAGCGCGCCATATTGTTGGATTCGCTCGACTTTGCCAACCAAATTGCCTTGTGTCGGATGATCAAGCGTCACAACCGGTGCTCCGGAATCTTGCTTATTTTTCACAATCACATTAACTTTCAGCTTGGAAAATTTATCTTCTTCCGGTTGTTTCATACGGCTGAGGAGCATTTGCAACGGCTCTTCTTCACCGCTGCTTGCCATCAATGTTTTATCTTTGTCTTCAGGCACAAACTCATCAACATTATCCAAAATATAGTCTTGAATCGACTTCAGAAATTTAGTTGCCTGTGTTTGCCCTTTATATTTTTTGCGTAATGCATCAATCGGCTCCTTAACTGCCGCCTTGGCAAATTTTTGACGCAAATTATCGATTTCGGCCTTTTGCTTTTCTTCCCATCGCGGCAAATCTTGCGTGGCGTTTTCGATTTCTTCCTGCATGGCGTTCAAATCATCCATAATGAGCTTTTTCTCATCTTCGGGCAACTGGTCAAACGAGTCCGGATTAAGCACTTCACCATCTTTCATCGGCGCCACGACTAAGCCCATTTGCATATGCAAAAGCGACACCCTTTTGCCTTTGGCTTTTTTTTGCAACACATTGATATAGTCGTCTTTTTTTGATTTATATTTTTGTTTGATTATACCGAGTGCCGCCTTATATTCTTCGGATTCGACAAGAGCCGGCAATGCCGCCGAAAGTTCTTCGATTAAGTCATCGACATCTTCGGCAAAATCGCAAGCCATTCCGGCCGGTAAGCTCATGGCTTTCGGCTTATACGGTTCATCAAAATTATAGACATACGCCCAATCATTCGGCGTTTTGCGTTTTTTTGCTTCTTTTTCCAAAATACGTTTAACTAAGCTGGTTTTACCCGTTCCTTCCGGTCCCAAACAAAACAAATTATAGCCGCGCGATTTTATGTGTATGCCAAGTTCAACGGCGCTGATGGCGCGGTCTTGTCCCAAAGCGGAAAGACGTTCCTCCAAATCCGAAGTCGTGTTAAAATCAAACTTCGACGGGTCACATTTACGATAAAGTTGGTTAGAATTTAATTTTGTAATAGCCATTTTAAAATAATCCTATATGATATACTTATTAGAGTAATATAGAATAAAAATACTAACAGAGGGTAAATGAGCGAAAAATATTTTGTATATATCGTCATCGCATCAGCGATTTTGATGTGTTTGCCCTTATTTGTCTGGCGTTGGTATGCGCGGTTGCGCTACTTGCAAAATTTAACTCGCATCAATATTTTAAGACGCCAACAAAAAATAAACGGTTCCGTCTTTTTTTCAACTGCCGTCATCAATCAATGCGTTCGTTATTTATACCTAAAACATCTTACCGCTGCACAATCGGCGTTAGCGTTTTTGGTCGGCGGCCGTGTTGAAAAAGCAGTCGCCGTCATCACGACGCAAAACCCTTTTTTGGCGTTGCTGTTGCAGGCGCACATTTCAACCGCCGCAGCTTATCGGCAAATCAAACGCCAAAAAAAACAGTGGCTTACCAATCTGCAATACGGTGTTTATCTGCCGATTTTAGCACAACTGACTTATGATAGCCAAACTGCCTTAGCTGCCGTTTTTGCACTTGATAAATTGCGTTGCCGTTGCAACCGAGAAACAAACGCTTATTACAACTATGTCGCGGCATATATGTATTTACACGAAGGCGATATGCTTTCCGCATCGCAAGCCGCCTCAACCGCACTCAAATATTTTCAAAAAAAACAATACGCCATTGAAACCGCCTCTTGTCATTTGGCACTTGCCGAAATATATCGCATCAGCTGCGTTTATGATATTGCCGAAACAATGATTGATTCGGCCGTTAAAATCTATCAAACGCAAAAAGCACCTTTGTTTGAAGCCCAAGCCGTTGTTGCCAAAGGGATGCTGATGGTATTTGAAAACCGTTTGCAAGAGGCACGGGAACTTTACGAAAAAGCACTGAAAATGCCGATAACCGAGCAACTTTATGCTGACATAAACAATCAAACCGCATTATTATGTTTGGCACAAAACAATACGGCAAGCGCACAAAAACACATTAGCACCGCGCTCAAAATGCAACGAGCTCTCAAAAATCCGCACGGCACGGCATTTTCGTTGCAACTGGCCGCTCATATTGCCTTTAGCCGCAAACAAAACAATAAAGCGGTCGATTTGGCGCAACAAGCCGCCGCACTATATGAAAAACAACACAATAATTCGGCTTGTTTTGAGTGCTTATATCTGAGTGCTGAAGCACAATACAAGCAAAAAAAATATACGGCGGCCGAAAAAAATCTGCGCACCGTTTTGGAACGAGAACGTAAGCAACAAAGCAATTTTCACACGGCCAATGTCTATAATTTGCTCGGTCTGATTTATATGCAAAAAGGCGATTTGCAACGTTCCAAAGTCTTGTTTCAACAATCCCTGCATTTAGAACAAAGCAAACAACGTTGCGAAGGAATGGTTGCCGATTATGCCGATTTGGCGCTGATTGCCGAGCTGACGGATAACACCGAAGACGCCGTTTCAAATTGGCAAATTGCGCTTGAATATGCCCGACAAACCGGCGATAACGAATTACAGAAATTGATTGAAAAGCATTATAACAACCGAATATAACCTCTTTACATTTAGATTTGAATTGTATAAATTAAATCAGTTATAGAAGGCATGCTGATACAATGTTTTACGGTGACGACATAATTCAGGCAGCTGACCAGCTTACGCCGACCGACGGATATTGGCAAAATCTCATATCCGACGTTCTTCTGAAGCTTGGTCACATACACGGCACAATTCTGCAAGAATTCGGCCCGCACGGTTTTTGGGTTATATGTTTGTTTGCGCTGTTTTTGCTGTTGATTGTATTCATTTACGTCAAGTCATTGTTAGACACATTTAAATACGGCCGCGAAGAAGAAAAAAATCCGGACACTATTCCTGACGGATTGTATTATACCATTGATGAAGAACCGACCGCTTCCGCTAATGACAATATTCCCGAAGAACCGCTCTATGACGAAGAAGAAAAAGAGCGTATTGAACGGGAACGCGCCCTTTCAACCGAACTGCTGCGCCTGTCGCAACAAGCCGAACAAGCCGTTGCGGAACAAGCCGACCCTCTTGACATAAAGCAAAAAATGAAAAGCGATTCTCTTAAAGAGAATGCTCAAATAAAAAAAGTAACAACATCTTCAAAACCGGATATTTCGCCCCAAACGGTCACCGATATTCCGACCGGAAAAATCGAAAATTTGGTGCCGCTGATTTTAACTCTGCTCAGTCGCGGTGTCAGCGAGCCGAAAACAATACAGGCGCTATATTTTTATTACAAAAATTTATATAAAGAAGAAGATATTTTTCAAATTGTGCGTTCGGTGCGCGATTTCATCGGTTTGCACAATGCCGGAAAATTTGATATTTTACCCGATATTGATGCGTTACCTACCCCAAAAGAGGCACTTTTTAACTTGGCTAAAGGTAATCCTGCGCAATGTATGGTTTTGCTGCAAGCATTGTTAAATAACCAAATGGAAGCAGCCGAGTCAGATAGCGGCAACTTACAAGACCTGAATTACGCCGTCGCCGCCAATTACGCTTGTATCATCGGCAATATTGCGCGCCTCAGTGATATAGAATTAGCGCACAATTCGTTTGAACTTGCCACCGAGCTTTCACCGAAAAATGTCAAGGCATGGAACCGCTTAGGCGATATGTATATGCTTGAAAATGCGCCGGAAAAGGCCTTTATCGCTTTTCAAAATGTTTTGGATATCGGTGATATGATAATGTATGCACCGCAAATTGCCGATGCCAAACAATATTTAGCCGCATATTTTGAAAAATCCGGCTTAACCGAAAAAGCGAAAACAATGCGCGACCAAAGCAATCGCTTTTATGAAATCTATGGTCTGCACACCCCGCTCAGCGACGCCGAGCAAGCCGTGTTTCAAACTTTGCTGAACAACAGTGCAAACGCGCTTGCTTCCGATATTGATATTTTGTTAAATCGCACACGCTGAAAAGCAATCATTTGTCGTTAATCTGATTAAATGCTTGAAGAATGTGTTTTTTCGTGTTATTTGTATCGTGATTGTCAAAAATACAATTAAAGGAGCGTTATTATGGATAAAAATCGTCTAATTATATTCGGGATTTTAATAGCCGTTGTCATTATTGTCATAAAGCTTGATTTAAGACCGAGCATCGATTCCGAAAAAATACATCAGGAGGCCGTAAAACCGCACGCCGCCCTGTATGAGACCAAACACGAAGGTGTGGAAAAAGATTTTTATTCAAACGGCGCATTACGCAGTGAAACCCCTTATGAAAACAATGTTCGTCACGGAACGGTCGTGCAATATTATCCGAACGGCACAATCAAAGCACAAATGAATTTTGTTCATGGTTCGCAAGAAGGCGAAACCAAAACCTATCGTCAAGACGGCTCCCTCGAAAAAACGTTCACTTACAAAAACGGTAAATTGAACGGTCCGGCAAAATCATACAGCGAAGACGGAAAATTATTCAGCGAAACAACCTTTACCGACAACAAACAAACCGACAAAGAAACCGCTTATTATCCGAGCGGTGCGGTTGAAGTCATTATTTTGTTTGATGAAAACGGTAAAGCTCACGGGAAAGCTCAACACTTTTATGAAAACGGTCAAATTATGCTCGAAACCTCTTTTGTGCACGGCAAAGCCGAAGGCAAAGAATGGGCTTATTACGAAAACGGTCAGCTCGCTATGCTGACGGAATATGTCAACAATTTACCGGAAGGATTGCAAACGTCATATAATGAAGACGGTTCAATTAATTCCGAAGTCAGCTATAAAGCCGGAAAGATGCACGGTCTTGCTAAAAATTATTACCCGAATAAACAATTGCTTGAGGTTATTTCGTATGTTAATGACCAACGCGAAGGCGAATATAAAAAGTATTATGAAAATGGCAATATCGCGGCAGATGCAACTTATAAAAACGGTATGCTGAACGGATATATGAATTTGTATTACGAAAGCGGAAAACTGCAAACAAAACTACCGTATACGGATGATGTTTTAAGCGGCAAAGCAATAATGTATTATGAAAGCGGTGCCGTGCAATCCGAAGCCGAGTTTATCAACAATCAAATGAACGGACATGAAATAGAATATTACGAAAACGGGCAAAAAAAACACGACTATACTTATCGTAACGATGTTCTGAACGGTCAGGCAATAGAATATTACGAAAACGGCAAAATAAAACAAAGCACCAATTATCATGACGGCAATGTCAACAGTTTCGTAATCAGCTATGATGAAAACGGCAACAAAATTTATGAAGCCAAATATTTGGATAATGTCATTAACGGCAAAATGACATTTTATCAGGAAGGCGGCAAAAAAATCGGTGAGATTATACCGTATGTCAACGGTGTTATTTCCGGTGATATTGAAACTAAAGGCACACACGGCACAACAGAAAAGAAAGTCATCTATAAAGACGGCGTTTATCAAGGCGAAGTCTACGGTTATTATCCGAACGGCGATGTCAGATACAAACTGACAACACCGACCGACGGCTTGAGTGCCGACCAGCTGTATTACAATGCCGCCGGCAATCCGGTTCCCGAAAATCTGACCGGCACCCTGACCGCCTATTACAAAGACGGTTCAACCGAAGCAGAAGTTCCGTATCAAAAAGGAGAAGTCAAAGGCAAATATAAATTGTATTACCCGCAGAACAAAGGCATTCATATTGAAGCCGGTGTCAAAGGTAATGTTTATGACGGCGATTTCAAAGAATACGGCGAAAACGGAAAAGTCACAATGGAAACAACCTATCAAGACGGCAAAATTATCAAAAATATGAAAATCTACTATGATGACGGCACATTGCTCTTAGATACACCGTTTGTTGACGGTGTGCGCAAAGGGACGGCCGTCGGTTACTACGAAAACGGCCAAAAAGCATTCACTCTGCCGTATGATAAAGACCAAATTTCCGGTTTGATGACAATTTATTATCCGAACGGCAAACCGAAAACCGAAAAAAGATATTTAAATGATAAATGGACAGAAGACGAATATCGTGAGTATGACTCTTCCGGCAAACTGCTCTACGAAATTTCAAACGACGGATATGGCACAAAATATTATAAAGTCAATGATGACGGTTCAAAAACAGAATTAAATAATGTGGAAAAATATAATTTCCTCGAAAGAATTGACACCTCTTTTCTTGATAAAATGAATGAAGAAGAACTTCTGAAATATATGGAAGCAAAGCAAGCAACGACGGAGTAAAAAAATGGACGAACAAGAACTTCGCACCCGTTTAATTGATATTGAAATGACGTTGGATAATCAACAGCGCGCCATTGATGATTTGAGCGATATGCTGATAAAACAAGGTCGAATTATTGAACATTTGCAAAAGCAAAATGAATGGCTGAAAAACAATATAAATCAAGATGTGGTCAAACCTTTGGCGGAAGAAACACCGCCGCCGCACTACTGATAACAAGGAGAACCGATTATGCGTGTTGTCATCAAACAAGATTATGAAGAACTTTCTCGCTGGGCCGCCGATTATGTGGTCTATCGCATTAACAAACATAAACCGAGTCCGAAACACTTGTTTGTATTGGGTTTGCCTTCCGGTTCAACCCCGCTCGGAATGTTCAAATATTTGGCGCAATATTATAAAGAAGGCAAAGTGTCTTTTGCCAACGTCGTATTTTTCGGAATGGCAGAATATGTCGGCATCGGAGCCGGCGATGAGCGCGGTTTTCAATACTTTTTGTGGGACAAGCTTTTGAAATATGTCAACATCAAAAAAGAACACGTTTATTTTCTAAACGGTTTAACCACCGATTTTGCCAAAGAATGTGCCAATTACGAAGCTCTTATCAAAAAATACGGCGGCGTTGATTTATTTATCGGCGGAGTCGGCATAGACGGGCATATCGCTTTTAACGAGCCATATTCATCATTATGCTCGCGCACACGCGTCAAAATGTTGACACCGAGCACTCTCAAAGCAAATTCCCGCTTTTTTGACAACGATATATCAAAAGTGCCGCCGCTTGTTCTGACTATCGGCATATCAACGATGATGGATGCCGAAGAAGTAATGATTATGGCTACCGGCAAACAAAAAGCAAAGGCCGTGAAACACGCTATTGAAAGCGACATTACCCACTCTTGGCCGGTAAGTATTTTACAGCAACATCCGCACGGCATTATCGCTTGTGACAAAGAAGCTACATCAGAATTGAACAATGAAACCGTCGGATATTTTGTAGAAATAGACAAGAACAAATTTTAACCCAGATTTTCAAGGTTTCGGCGTTTTTTATAAAAGTCAGATAACGAAGATTTATTCGCGTATTTTTTGACGCATTAAATTAAATGTGTCCGCTTGCAAAACATTTGTATCAGCCACGGCTTTTTCTACCGTTTTTAACGTATCGGTTGCTGTCACTTTCAATGTATCGGATTCAATACTGTCAGAAACAGAAATATTTGAAATTGAGTCTTCTGCCTCAACGGTTTGAGATGTTTTTTCCGCACGTTCAGCCGAATTTGCATAAGACGACTGCCAAGCATTTTTGATATCTTTTTCCCTGATAAAATCAGAAACGTTATTATCGGAAACCACAACAACTTTACCATCATTACCCAAGAACAGACCGACAGCCCCTTTTTCGGTTACCACGGCATTATTCTCATCAACTTGCACAAAAACAGCATCAGGTGAATTATTGAAATATGCTTTACGCACATACCTCTTTGTTCCGGTCACATAATCCGAATTATTTAAGCCGCGTGTTAGAACATATTGCTCTTTCTTGCGTTCGCCGGAGTTTGTATAAATCGGCACATCAACCAAATACAGCGTCACTTTTGCGCCATATTTATCATTGGTTTTTAACGGTGTTTTATCTAAAAGTCCCACCGGTTGCGCATTTTCGTCTTTTTCTTTTTTATCGATGCAACCTGCCGGAATCAGCATAGCCATAGAAAGCGCCAAAACCTTAAATGCACGCCCTAATTGATGTAAATGTTTTTCTTTATAACTCATATTCCCTCCGATTAACGTTATTAATATATGCTTTTTTGATTTTTTTGTCAACATCTATTTCAGACGATTTTAAAAAAATATTAAACACTTTCTGCTATCGTGTTTTTGGAGAAAAATAATGCAATTAATTGATACCACAGAAAAATTAGAGAATTTTTGTAACATATTAAAAAAAAGTAATTTCATTACGGTTGACTCAGAGTTCATTCGCGAACACTCTTACTATCCGAAACTTTGTTTGCTGCAAGTAGCGTGTGAAGAAGATGCGGCAATTATTGACCCGTTGTCCAAAACGGATTTATCCGCATTTTTTGACATACTGCAAAATCCGAATATCGTAAAAGTATTCCACGCCGGCAAACAAGATATTGAAATTTTTTACAATATGACCGGTCAAATTCCGCAAAATGTTTTTGATACGCAAATTGCCGCTATGGTCTGCGGTTTTTCCGAAAATATCGGCTACGGTAATTTAGTGCATAGCATCACACACGTCGAACTTGACAAATCTCAGCGTTTAACCGATTGGAGTCTGCGTCCGCTTGATGAATCGCAGTTGCAATATGCTATATGCGATGTAACTTATTTGGTTGATTGCTATAAATATCTCAAAGATTATATGCAAAAAAATCATCGTGAACATTGGGCTGATGAAGAAACCGCCACATTGTGCGATATAAATTGTTATGAAATTAAACCGGAAAACGCATGGCATAAAATCAAACATAATGCTCATTCTCCGCAATATTTATCGGCTTTGAAATATTTGGCAGAATGGCGTGAAAGGCGCGCACAAAAATTTGACACTCCTCGTTCCGGCATTTTAAAAGACGATACTTTACTCAATATTGCCAGCACATTTCCGCAAACCGTCGATGATTTAAAACAGGTGCGCAACCTCAAAGCAGAAATCATTAAAGGCAAATTAGGAGCAGAAATCATTGAGGCGTTGCAACAAGCAAAAGCCAATCCGATGCCGTCAGAAATCTGCCGTGCCGACCGCAAACAAGCCGTTCATATTCCGAATCACGAGCAAAGTTTGGCAGAAATTTTGAAGTTACTCTTAAAAATAAAAAGTCAGGAATGCGGCGTGATTGCACGTTTGATTGCCACCGATGAGGATTTGCGTTTTATCATAACCAACCAGCCGGATAAAACACACACCATGCACGGTTGGCGTTATGAAGTTTTCGGACAATACGCCGAGCAGCTTTGCCGTGGCAAAATCGCTATAACTTACAATCCGAAAAAGAAAAAAATCGAACTCAAATAAAACACTTTTAATTACACAATTTTGTTGAAATAAGAACGAAACAGATATTTGCCACTCTAATCCACAAGTGAAGGAATCGAAGACGTCCTTCGCCTGTGAATTAGAGTGGCAGTGACTCATTTTTCAATAAAAATTTAATAAAGTGATAAAAAAAGTTGCATTTAGCGGCTTTGTTTTATTTATCTATTATTATTCTTTGTTGTTTCGGTTTTTCGTATTTGTTTTACTGTCTTACACTTTCACAATTCCGCTCATAAAGGCATATACGGCAAATATTGCAACCGCAACCAAAACGCCGGCCACAATCGCTTCGCCGACCGTAAAAGCGCAATGCTCTTTATCGTGTTCCTTTTTTGCCCACACATAGACCGGAATACCGACCACCACAAAAATCACGGCAAGCAACAAATATTGCAAACCGGCAGCGTATATCAGCCACAGCGCATAAAACGCACCGATTGTTGCCGACACCAACGCTTGCCCGCGCCGGATGTAAAAGTTTGTCGGATACTCGTGGTCTTCGCACAATTTCCACAAATACGCGCAACTCGCAAAATACGCCGGCAACACCATAACACCGGTAATACTGAGCATTGTATTCCACGCATTGTTCGAAAAATAAACGAGCAGCATAAACAACTGCATCAACGTGCTGGTTATCCAAAGCGAAACCGATGGCGCATAATGTTCGTTTTCTTTGCCGAATGCTTCCGGAAATGTGCCGTTTTCAGCCGCCGCTTGCGGAATCTGCGCCGTGACCATAGTCCACGCCAGCCAACTGGTCAACACCGAAACAAGCAGACCGATGTTCATCAACCAAGCACCCCACCGACCGACCAATGTTTCCAAAATACCGGCTGTTGACGGGTTCGCGACTTTGGCAAGTTCTTCCTGATTCATCACCCCATACGGCAAAAGAGAAAGCAAAACATAAATCAGCAAACAACCGGCAAAGCCCAAAAAAGTCGCGCGTCCGACCGTTTTCGGCGATTTTGCGTGTTTAGACATCACCACCGCGCCTTCAATGCCGATAAATGCCCATAACGTCACCAACATTGTGCTTTTGATTTGTGTTTCCAAACTGCCGAGCTTAGCTGCACTCATCGGATTTTCGCCCCAAAAATCAAACTCAAAATTGCTGAACTTAAACATTACCGCCAAAATCAAAATAAAGATTAAAAGCGGCACGATTTTCGCCATCGTTCCGATAAGGTTAATAATCGTTGCCTGTTTAATACCGCGCAACACCAAGAAGTTAAATCCCCAAATCAAGAACGAACCGCCGATAATCGAAGGTAAATTGTTGCCTCCCGCAAAATACGGCGGAAAAAAATAGTTGAGCGCATCCATCGTAATCACGGCATAACCGACATTACCGCAGATTTGACACAACCAATACGACCAACCGATAACAAATCCGATAAACGGTCCGAAACCGGCACGGCTATACATATAAATACCGGCAGTCAAATCCGGCTTGGCAGCTGATAAAATACGAAACGTATTCGCAATAAAATAAACACCGATACCGGTGATAAGCCACGCCAACAAAACCGCACCGGCAGAAGCCCCTGCCGCCATATTTTGCGGCAAACTGTAAATACCGCCGCCAATCATTGAACTGACTACAATCGCCGCCAACGCCCACACACCTAAACCTTGTGCATTATAATTGGCTTGAGAATTTGCCGGCGTTTTTACCTTATTTTCTTTTTTTAGCATTTTAATTCCTTTCATCGCATAAAAGGCGGTGTTTTAAGCACCGCCCCTCCTCTGTTGTTTATTATGCTTTTGCCGGTTCGGCCGTTTCAAAATTCAAAAACCCGAGAGCCGTCAAACAATAGCCGAATTGCTCGGTAATGTTAAGATAGTTGTGCCACATTTGGAACTCGCTGTGTTTTTCAACACCGCGAATATCAAGCTCATGCTGCAGCGATTTATTGAGCCACATTTCAGCGTGTCCGCGTGCAATATCATCATCAATGTGCGTGTCAAAATATTCCACATATTCGGCTGCCCAACCACCGATAAGTTCGCCTTTTGCATCTTTGCCCCAACAAATGCCGACACCGGTTGCGATTGCCTTGTGGTCATCGTGAGAAGCACCGTTTCCGGCCATAATCACCTCGAGCACCGCACCGTGTTTGAATTGATTGGTCACACGTTCGACCGGCACAATATTGCCATAAATTTCTTTCGGTAAAACAGACGTATACGGAATAACGTTAAAATTCTCTATTTTTGCTTGCATCAACGCCGAATCATAGCAAAATGTTTCAAACGGTTGCGGCGGAATACCCTCGTTTGCCTGCCCTGCACCGCTGGTAATAAATGCTAAAGTCGGATAACGAACACCATAAGTCATCTTTTTTTCTCCTTTATAATTAAAACAATATGATACGCCGAATGACTTATACCTTTTCGGTCGGCTTTCAATATAACTGTTAGATTTAGATGTTTTTGCTAAAATGAATTAAAGCGTCGACAATTTTTTCAGCACCGTTCTCAATAGAAATCGCTGCACCGTCAATTTCAAAATAACGTTCCGACGTATTAAACCGAATATACGGTGTAGTAAAATATTTGCCGTAAATTGTGCTGTCGTCAATATGCACACCGATTTGCTCGCGCGCACAAAAATCGCCTTTGGCTTTATTCCATAATTCATCATCGATATGAAATGAGCCGCCGGCAGCGACTTTCACTTTTTCGCGCGCATTAAAATAATCAAATATGCACCACAGTTCATCATACGGAATCAAATGCTCCGCCAAATATTCCTGAAGATATGCGTTCGGTCCGCCGCTTACCACATAAACTTTGACACCGTTTTCTTGCAAAATACGCATCAAAGCGGCAAAAAAATCCGGTGCCGTATTGATTACACCGTGAAAATCTATACTGATTTTTTTACAATTCGCCATCGCCGTCGCCAAAGTTTTTGCTATACCATTCTTTCATCGAGTTTGGGCTTAAAATCGAAAGTGAATTGACATCGACGTCCAAATCTTTAACTTTACCTTCTGCCTTATAATCGGCGGCAAAAATCGTGCCGTCTTTGCTGGCAAGCAAGTTGCCGACCACCGGTATTTGTCCCAAAAACCGATTCAAGCTGTATGCCGGAACCAATACCCCGTAGAAACGCACATCATCTGTCGCGCGATTATAAGTTCCGGTTGTTGTCAATCCGACCACGCTTCCCTCGGCTTTGGCGTGCTTTAGTGTCAGAGTTTTATAATGATATTCAAACGGTGCGCTGAAATGCGTAAAGGTCAATCCGTCGCCTTTAAGTAAATCGAGCATACCCGAAAAAGATGCCACCGACAAAATCTGCGCAACCACCGGAGCGTCCTGAATGCTGAAATCACGCACAATCGCATGACCGATAAATTTTTTATCGGCCTGTCGCCGTGCTTCAATTTTAAGCGTTCCGCCAACCATATTTTCATACAAACGCAAAACTTTGAGCGTGCTTCCGGCGTTATTACTTTCAAGCGATAAATAATGCTCGTTTTTGCCGCGCGGCGCATAACTCAGATTCATTTTAATTGACTTATCAACCCCATAGTTCCCGACCATATTCAGTTCGTCAATACCGATACCGTGCCTGAGTTTGGCACTGCCGGCAAAGTTTTGTATCGGTGTTGTATTATTTGTCCACAAACTGTTCACAGTGATAAAAATATCTGCGTTATTAACCGTTTCCAATCCATCATCTTCATTTTCTTGCATCCCCGGTTTTGCACTTTCCGCATCTGCTTTGACATCTGTCTTATCAAACAACGGCGTTAAATCATAACTGTTGCCGGAAACTTCAATTTTAAAGGCCGGTGTATCACTGTCGGTCAATCCGATTTTTGCGCGTGCCGATGTTTTAGGACCGCTGATTTTACCGACATTGACCTCTTTTACCCGTCCGCTCGGATACATGGCAATATTACCGTTAATGACAAAACCCGGCTTAATCAAGCTCAAATCCGTAATATGCGCCACCTTGTTATCTTTAACATTGATTTTTGCTTTAATTTCAGCCGGTTGCCCGCTGTCTTTCACAAAACCGAAATACGAATAATCAAGTTTCGTATGCTGCAAGTCAGCCTTCAAATCAATATCAATTGAATCGTTGTTTTGCACCGTCACATCAGCGTTCACAAGTGAAAATCCCTCAACATTCGGGGCATTTAAGATTTTTTGATTAAGCCCTAAACTTTTTTTCGCCGCATCATCAAGCTTAAACGACACCGCGCACTTTGTTTTATGTTTTTTCTCGGCAAATTTTTCGTTCATAGCCAATTTAACCGAAATATCATCAAACTTGCCATCACCTTCCAATTTCCAACCGGCTGAAGATACATGCAACTTCATTTCATCGGCAAAAACATTGTGCTTCGGAATTAAATCTTTGATACCGAATTTATGTAAATCCGCCGCCACATCAACCTTAATATCCTTACTGTCCAAATCTTGACGCAGTTCAAAATCGAGTTTAAGCCGCAAATCAACATCACCGCTGACGTTATTCGGCTTAATTCCCATCTGTGATGTGAACTCAAGCGGCTTATGGTCTATCAAACTCAACGCATCTTTGACAGACGAATTGCCGACCAAATCAATCGAAATAAAGTTATCATATTTATCTAAATCATACAGATTAACCTTGCCGCCGGTAATAATCACGCCGTCACTCACTCCTTTGTCGAGATTGATTAAAATATTGTGGTCGGTAAAGTGCGCTGTGCCGTATAAATCACGCACAATCGGCATACCCTCCAAATAAAACAAGTCCACATCTTTCAGCACGGCTTTACCGTCTAAAGCAAGCAATCCCCAATCGTTTGTTTTGCGTCGATACCCGAAATCAAAAACAAAAATGCCGTTTTCGGCATACCCGCCGATAAGCCCGTCTTTGCACCATTTCCACGCCGGCTCAGCCAAATAACGCGGCCAAAAACGCGGCAAATCCTTAAAAGCAAATTGCCCGACCTTAATTTTAAGACGCACGGCCATATCTTGCAACGAATTTTCCAAATAAAATACGGTCAATCCGCTTATTTCCAAATCCATAAACGCATTTTGCCCGCCCATTTTCAATGTAGCATCGGTAATATGAATTTCGTCAAGACCGCCTTCGATTTTACCGGAAAGTTGCATTTCATCAATATCGTAGTTATATTTTTCTTCCCCTTCAAACGAAACATAACCGTGTCCGCCGTCAATTTCAAAAGCCAATTTTTGAATAGCCCCTTCCATATAATCAACCGCTTCTGCCGAATGCGCCAAAATATCCGTCAGTTTGACCGTGGTGTTAATCTTGCCGTTCACGGGAACTTCTATCGCCATACTCGAAAACATATTCTCTTCCGTCGTGCTGTTCAAAGTCGCCATCACATCAGATAAAATCAAATCAGAAAAATAGACCTCGAGATTAAGCTCGTCTTCTGCGGCACGATACACACTTTCAAAACCGACTGATGCGATTTTATCATTGATATTAACCAACGCATTAGCGTTAATCTCCATATTTATATGGTCGCGATTAAATTCAAAATTCACGTCTGACAAAATCCAACGCCTGTCAAAATCAACCTCATAGAGTTCAACCTCACCGTCTTTAATCGTAATGTTATTCACATAACTTTCCGGATAAATTTTATCTTCGGAATTATAGTGGTCCAAATATTCCTTTATCTGTTCAACATAAAATTGTATTTTTTTCTTACTGACTTCATCATCAGGAATTTCTTCGCCTTCTGTTCCGTAACGTGTATAAATATGCACGGACGGATTAATCAAACTCACATCACTCGGTGCAATAATACCGTTAAGCAATGCGCGCAAACTGAATGAAAGATACAGCTTCGGCGCTTCAATTTTAAGCATATCATCTTTTTTGTTCAAATGAATATTATCGGCAGTTACTCTAAGCGGTTGAATCGAGCGCACCAATTCAATATTCACATTGCCGATATCCACTGTATAATCATTTTCGTCATAATTCAGTGCCTGCACAATATACGGTTTTAAATAAGGCACCGAAATCGGCCCTTTATAAAGCATCCACAGCAACAACAAAAAAATAACGAACAATCCGACCATAAAGCAGTCGAACATTTTTTTGAAGAAGTATTGGCGTGCCGAAATTTTCTTCATTTATCCGCCTCGTTATACTGCATCCTGACCGGTAATTTTTTGCGCTAACGCCGCTGACAAAAACAAATCGATATCACCGTCCAAAACGGCCTTACAATCCGCCGTTTCCGCTTCCGTGCGCAAATCCTTAATCAAACGATACGGCTGCAAAACATACGAGCGAATTTGATATCCCCATCCGTTATCGCCCTGATTATCGCGCGCCGCTTGTGCCGCATCGGTCTTTTTTTGCATTTCTATTTCATACAACCGTGCACGCAGCATCTTCCAACAATTGTCTCGGTTTTGAAATTGTGAACGCTGCGTTTGGCTTGATACGACAATACCGGTCGGAATATGCGTAATTCTGACTGCCGAGTCGGTTTTGTTAATATGCTGTCCGCCCGCACCGGACGCTCGATATGTATCTATGCGACAATCCGCCGGATTAATATCAATTTGCACCGTATCATCAATAACCGGATAAACACCGATTGAGGCAAAACTCGTATGCCGCCGAGCCGCGCTGTCAAACGGCGAGATGCGCACCAACCGATGCACACCTGTTTCTGATTTGAGCCAACCATAAGCATTTTTACCGCAAATCTTGATTGTAGCAGATTTTAATCCGGCAACATCACCTTCCGTTTCTTCAATGTATTCGGTTTTATAATTGTGCATTTCAGCCCACCGCATATACATTCTGAGCAACATTTGCGCCCAGTCCATCGCTTCGGTTCCGCCGCTGCCGGCGTGAACTTCCAAATAAGCATCATTACCGTCTGCCTCACCGGAGAGCAGCGATTCCAACTCGGCACGCTTTGTTTGTTGTTGTAGCTTAGTCAAATTCTGCAACAACTCGGAAAGCATAGCTTCATCATTTTCTTCTTCGGCAAATTCAATCATTTCCCGATAGTCTTTCAGGGTTTGTTCAAAATTTTCATAGGAATCGAGTTTGCTTTCGAGAGTATTTTTTTCACTCATTAAAACTTGCGCTTTTTCGGGATTGTTCCACAAATCCGCTTCAGCCGTCAGTATGTTCAGTTCCTCACGCCGCAATACGGCATTATCGTAGTCAAAGATACCTCCTGAGCAACCCTAAAGACTGCTCAATTTCAGTCACGATATTATAAAATTCCGCGCGCATTAATATTCTCCCCCCATCTGCAAACTGCCGCTATCGGTTTCCGGACCGGCCACAGAAGAATCCCCGTTGCCGATAACCCGTCTCCGGCTGTAAAATTCAAAGTCCGGTTTTAAGGCCTCCATAATAGCCACCGTATCGCCCGGCGCTGACGGATGACCGTTGTAAGGGTTGACACGAACTAATTTAATACCTTCCGGAATACGGAAATTCGTATCCGGTGTTTCTTTCAACGCTTCTGCCATAAAGTCGTAGAAAATCGGCAACGCCGCATGCGCCCCCGTTTCGGCCGAGCCCAAACTTTCCGGTTCATCAAAACCCACATAAACGCCGGCCACCAAATCCGGTGAAAATCCGATAAACCACGCATCTTTCGTTTCGTTGGTCGTTCCTGTTTTGCCGGCAACATGGCGGTGCAATCCGTTCAAACGTGCACCCGTGCCGCGAATAGCAACACCTTCCAAAATCGAAGTCATTTGATACGCCGAAAGCGGGTCAACCACTTGTTCGCGCAACACTTCAAAATCCGGCTCCGATTGATTTTCCCATTTATCTGCCGCACAACTCGGACAAGGCGTTTGTTCGTGCCGATAAATCGTGCGTCCTTTGCGGTCTTGAATACGTTCAATCATATACGGCGGAACTTTTTTACCGCCGTTGACAATAACGCAGTAAGCACTGACCATATTGATAACACGCGTATCCGCCGCCCCGAGAGATGCCGACAAATACGGCGGCAAATTATCATTCACGCCGACACGTCGTGCCATATCAACGATTTTATCCATACCGATGTCCTGCGCCAAACGCACGGTCATCAGGTTCTTAGAAAGTTCAACACCGCGCCGCAACGTCATCAATCCGTAAAACTTTTTGGAAAAATTGACCGGTTTCCATTTTGGCATTCCTTCGCCTTGGTCAAACACAAACGGCGCATCCAAAATCAAATCGGTCGGCGAATATCCGAGTTCAAGCGCCGTCAAATACACAAATGGCTTAAAACTTGAACCGGTTTGGCGATATGCCTGAGTCGCACGATTAAATTGCGATTTTTCAAACGAAAATCCGCCGACAAGCGCCAACACTTTACCCGTATGCGGTTCCATAACCGCCATACCGCCTTCGACAATCGGCACTTGCCGTAACTTGAAAGTCAAGGCGCCTTTTTGTTTTTCTTTGGTAACAACTTTTTCGGCATAAATCACGTCGCCTTTTTTAAGCACCTGTTCCATTTTGGTTGGCACCGGTCCCATATCTTTCCCTTTTTCTTTAAAGCGTGCCCATTTGGAATCGGATAACAAAATATTGCCTCTCTCGCCGGAAACCGTTTCAATTTCGGCCTTATCGGCCGTCACTTTAATAACCGCCGACTTTTCCCACGTTGGCTCTGCGCCGGCCGGTAACACCGCATTTTGCAAACTCTGTTTATAGTTTTCATCAATTATGATGCGGGTTGTTGCACCGCGCCAACCGTGCCGCAAATCATAATCAATCAACCCTTTGCGAAACGCGCGATTCGCAATATCCTGTAATTTCGGGTCAATCGTCGTGCGCACAATCAAACCGCCCTGATACAATGCCTCATCACCAAAATTGCGGCTGATACTGCGTCGCACTTCTTCACTGTAATATTCCGTTCCTTTTAAAAATCCGCTTTTACGTTCCGTTACTTCTAACGGCTTTTCTTTTGCCGCTGCGGCTTCTTCTGCCGTAACATAACCGTCTTCGCGCATACGGTCGATAACCCAGTTGCGCCGAGCCACCGCTGCCTCGTGCTTTGTTTTCGGATTATAATTGTTCGGACCTTTTGGCAACGCCGCCAAATAAGCGATTTCGTGCAATTCCAATTCATCAAGCGCTTTACCGAAATAATTGATGGCAGCTGCTGCCACACCATAAGCCCGATTACCTAAATAAATTTCATTCAGATACAGTTCCAAAATATGGTCTTTGGAAAACGCTTTATCAATACGCCGTGCCAAAATTGCCTCTTTAAGTTTGCGGGTATAAGACAATTCCGAACTGAGCAAAAAGTTTTTGGCGACCTGTTGCGTAATGGTTGACGCGCCGGCCGGACGCTTCCCCGTTCCCATTTTGCGCATATTCCCCAACACCGCACGAATAATGCCCAAATAATCAATACCGGAGTGTTTGTAAAAATGTTTATCTTCTGCGGCAATAAAAGCATTTTTCACCAAATCCGGAATCATTTCGTTCGGCACAAACAGACGTTTTTCGGCCGCATATTCCATCATCACCTGACCGTCACCGGCAAACAAACGCGTTGTCACCGGCGGCTCATAATTTTCCAGTTGATGGTAATCCGGAATGGTAATATTGATTTTAGTTACGGCATAAGTCGCCGCAACAATCAGGATAATCAGGCAAAACAACCCTAAACTGACGAGATACGATAAAAACCTCAGCATATAAACTCACTATTGATAAAAGTTCGAACTTTATACGAATGTATTACAATTTCTCAAAATTGCAATAAATATTTGCCAAGATGTGAACTGTTTAATAAATCGACGCGATTTCCGGGTCTGTAAAATAGCGGTCGATGGCGCGTGCCGCTGCCTCACCTAATTTTTTACGATATGCCGGTGTTCTTAAATTTGCTTCCTCGGTGCGATTCGATAAATAGCCCATTTCAAGCAAAGCAGCCGGCACATCCGGCGCTTTAAGAACGGCAAAGCCGGCAAATCGATGCGTGTTGCGCACGAGTTTTACGCTTTTAGACATTTCCTGCACCAAATATGTTGCGTATTTTGAAGACCGGTTGCGTGTGTCGGTTTGTGAAAGCGAAATCAGAATATCATTGACTTCTTTAGTGTTACCGCCTAAATCGATACCGCCGATAATATCCGCTTTGTTTTCACGTTCGGCCAGCGCTGCCGCCTCTTGGTCTGATGCCGTATCGGAAAGCGTATAAACCGACAAACCGGTTGCTCTGTGATTGCGTGCGCTATCGGCATGAATTGACATAAACAAATCTGCCTTATGCTTCTGTGCAATTTTAATACGCTGTCTGAGCGGAATAAAAATATCGTTTTCTCTTGTTAAATAAACAATATATCCTCTGTTTTGCAAGATTTTCTTTAATTCTTTTCCCACTTCTAAGGTAATATTTTTTTCATAAGTTCTGCTATATGACCCGATTGCCCCCGGATCTTTACCGCCGTGCCCGGGGTCTAAAACAATAATCCGCTTGCGTCTGACCTTGCTGCTGACAGGCACCGGCTCCGGTTCCGAAATATAAGCCGCCGACAATCTCGGAATCGGTTTAATCTCGCTGTCCGGCTTATTGGTCGTGTTTGATTGAGTATATTTATCCCCTAATTGTGTTTTGAAGTTACCTTCCGAAGTCTGTTTCAAGTCAATAACCAAACGCCATCCGGCACCTTCTTGCGGAGCCATCACAAAGGTCTTTTTTACCACCGCTGCTCGTGACAAATCAATAACCACGCGCTTATCGTTACCGCCCAGTATTCCGACTCTTGCTCCCGAAATAATCTGATTGCTTACCCGTGTTTTAAGCTGTTCGATATCCGCATCATTTAAATCAACCACCACACGCTTTGGCGAATCAAGCAAAAACACATGATATTCCGGTTTTCCGCTCAAATCAAAAACAACGCGCGCGCCGTCGGGCTGATTACCGAGTCGCATATTTTTAACTTTAACCGCCGCCGCTGCCTGAAACGAAAACAAAAACATCAGACAGAACAAAGACAACAGGCCGACAGACCATCGGATCAAAAATTTCATTTTCAATCTTTCTTTTACGTTCAGAAAATAAACTATTTTCCACAAGTATACCCGTGATGTATTACCAATCGGTTAAAAGATTTGTGATTTTTTTGGTATTTCTCATAAATTTTTATTG
>CAMAJR010000014.1 GCA_945835885.1 uncultured Alphaproteobacteria bacterium | reverse complement strand
ATCTGTGCTTATCGTCAAATCACCCGAAAGTTCATTCTCAATTTCAAAGCGGGCGGTTTTTGACGCTAATAAATTGCCGCCAACCGATGCCGTGTCTAATTTTGCCGCGCGCGTCAAACTTTGCGCCATATATTGTGCGCCGCTGTTGTCAGCTAAAATAATAGCATTCGGGAATTGCTGCTTATCGAGAAAACATTGGTCGCCGGTGCAAGTTTTGCCGTTTATGGTGATTGTGGCACTGCTTGTGATGGATACAGTGACTTTGCCGTTGGCAAAAATACCGAAAGCGCCCTTGACATTGTAGCCGTTGATGACAATATTTTCCTGACCATTCGCAACAATCGAACCGCTGTTGAGAACGCCGATTGAAGAGTCATTTGATTGGTTGGAAATATACATACCGCCACCTAAAGAATTGACTGTAATGTTTCCGGTGTTCTCTACCATGACATTACCGCTACCGGCAACAAACATACCGACGGCATAACCTGTTTCTTGGCTAATATTGATTGTGCCGTCGTTTATAATGTTATATGCGCGTGCCGGAATAGTCAAGTTTGTATCACTAAACATACCAAATGTGCTAATCTCACCGTCATTTATGTCGATGAGCTCATTGTTGTTCATCATTTCAATCGTCGCGCCTTTGTGGTTGGTCATATTATAACCGGCCATACCATAGGCTTGTTTTTTGTTGCCGGTCAGACTGATTTTGGCGGAAGCAGTGCCAGTTCCGTTTTGTAATGAAGAATATAGCGATTGACTTACCATTCCGTAGGCGGCATCGGTGTTTTGATTGACTTTAATTGTTCCTAAATTTGTTGCGGTTTTAGCCGTCGAACCCGATTGTGCAAAAATACCGTAGGCCATACCGCTGTTGTTTTCCAGTGAAACAGTCGCATTGCTTTGGTTTGTTATGCCATAACCGATAATACCGTAAGATGTGCCCGTGTTCTGAGTTAAAGTTATGGTGCCTGAATTTGATACGCTGTTGTTGGTTTCTGTAGAAATACCGTAAATTGTATGAGCAGTATTTTGTGTTAATGTAACTGTTCCGAGATTTTCGATATTGTTATTACTGTCACCGCCGTTGTGAGCAACCAGACCGCCGAGAGTTGCGGAAGGAGCAATATTGTTATGTAAGGTTATGGTACTTCCCTTACTGTTTGTTAAATCGTAGCCGAGCATACCAAAGGCGGAACCGCCGTTTTCAGATACATCAATCAAACCGCTGTTTATCAGTTGTGTGTATTCATTTTCGGCACTCATACCGCTACTGCCGTGATAGTTTTGGCTCAGTGTTATAGTTCCTTTGTTTTCAGCAAAGTTTGTGTCGTTTGTTGTTCCCGCTTCGGCAAACATACCGACCGATACAATACTGTTATCAGTGTAGTCGCCGTCACTGTTACCTGTCAATTCTATGGTCGCGCCTTGTTCATTTGTGAGGTTATAACCGCTCATACCGTAAGCCGCTCCTGTATTTTGGGATAATCTTATGGTTCCTGAATTGACAATATCGCCGTCTGGGTATGAAGATATGCCGTAAGAGAACAAACCGGTATTATCTCGAAGCGTAATCGTTCCCATATTTTTAACATCCGCACCGGTCGATGCTGATATTCCGAAAGTTTTTCCGTTATTGTTTTCAAGATTAATGTTAGCATAGTTGATTATGTTATAGCCAATCATACCATAGTAGTTGTAAGAATCCGACGTGTTGTAATTGTTATTTTTGATTTCAATCTTGGTATTTGTATTATTTCCGGTCTTGGTTCCGTTGGTTAATGAAGAAAACACTGAATTACCATACATACCGTAATTCGTCTGTCCGGTATTGTCTGACAAAATAATGGAACCGCTGTTTTGAAGCGTAGCGGCGCAATCTTTGGTCAGACAACTCATTCCGCTGATTATATTGTTTCCTCTGTTTTGTGTCAGCTCGATTGTGCCGTAGTTGGTGGCTTGATAATCACTGTCCATACCTAAAATGTAAGCGCCACTGTTCTGGCTCAAAGTGATGGTTCCGCTTTCTTGATTTACGGCCGTTCCGAGACCGGATATGCCGTAAGTATAAGAAGCGTTTTGGCTCATTGTTATGATACTGCTGTTACTTGTCAAAGAATCCTTGTCATTATACATTCCGACAGCGGTTTGCTCGTTATATTGTATGTTGATTGTCCCTTCATTGGTGGCCTGTCCGCCGTTTGCAGCGTGCATACCATATACGGTTGTGTTGATATTAGAAAGATTAATTGTGCCGCTATTTAATGCAGTTGTGCTTGAATCCAAAGCTAACATACCGTCAGTGTGATTGCTATGCGTTTCGCCGTTGGTGATGGTTGTGCCTTGCGGATTTATGACATAGTCGGTTGCATCTGCAACGCATGCGTTGTTTTGTAATGTAAAGTTATCTTCGCAAGCACTGCATATGCCGTCATCGAGTTCAGAATGTTCGTATTCAACGCAATTATTAACCAATTTTGTGCGCGCTAAACATTTAAACAAACTTGCGTTTTCTTCACACGCTGATTTGTATTGTTCGAAAGTGCAGGATACTTCCGCGTTATATCCGTCACAGGTCGGTGTTGCTCCTGGGCAGATGTAACCGCCGGCATACCAAGAATTGCATGCGTCGGTGTCACCTGCTTCGCAAGGGTGGTATTTATCGTTGTTTTTAAGCATATTGAAATAGCACTGGTCTGAACGGCAGCTACCGTTGCTGACATCGAGGTAATATCCGACATTTGTGGCACATTGTGCGCAAGAACGATAGTATTTTATGTTGTTTTTGACGCAGACATAAGTTGTTTCGTCCGGTGTGACACAGTAATTACCGCTGTTTTCAGGATATAAGTTTGATATATCCGAGCATTCCGGTTCAACACACTTTCCGTCGACAATTTGCGCGGTAGCGGAACTGCAAGCGCAAGAGCCGTCCGCGTTCGGTGTCGGATTAAATCCGTCGGCCGAACTGCAGGTCGTGCATTTTTTCATACGCGCATCGGACGGACAAGTGTCATAATTAGCACAGCCGATAACGTCACTCGGTGCGTAACCGTCGCAACTTGCCGGTTCAACACATTTTCCGTCGACAATTTGCGCGGTAGCGGAACTGCAAGCGCAAGAGCCGTCCGCGTTCGGTGTCGGATTAAATCCGTCGGCCGAACTGCAGGTCGTGCATTTTTTCATACGCGCATCGGACGGACAAGTGTCATAATTAGCACAGCCGATAACGTCACTCGGCGCGTAACCGTCGCATTTTTCTTCTTCAATACATACGCCGTCGGTCAATGTATATCCGCTAACACAAGTTTGGCATACGCCATCATCAGCGCTATCATCTTCATAAGAGGCGCAATTATCGACAATATGCGTTCGATTGAGACATTTACGATATGATGAATTGGCATCACAGGTTTCGGTATATTGTGTAGCAGGGTTACAAACATTACTCGGACTATATTCTTCTTCGCAAGCCGATGTTTCTTGCACACATTTTCCGGAAGAAGCATCTAAAACATAGTTACTTATACAAGTTGTGCATCTGTCGGCATCTAATTCAAAAGTCATACAAGCGGTTGTGTTTGAACGTCTTTTACACTTATGAAACGTTTCATCAATACTGCATTTTTCAGAAATATACTCTAATGTTCCGCAAGATGCGGCGCTATATTCCGAACCGCACAAAGTTTCGTTGGAAACACATATGCCGTTTAAAATCCCGAATCCGCTTTCACAGGCCGTGCAAACATCTGCTTCATCTTCAAAATCCGTGCATTTTTTTGTGTTTTTTCGGCGAGAACATTTATGATATTCTTCATTGGACGAGCATTTGGAAGATATGTATTGCATTGTTGAACAAGCTTCACTCGTAAAGCCCTGCGCTTCACATTCATTGTCCAATGTAATGCAATAACCGCTTTCATTTAAGACATATTCATCACTGATACATTTTAAGCATTTGTCATGTAACGGGTCAACTTCGGCGCAATTTTCGGTATGTTGCCGAATTTTGCATTCTAACCATTTATCATTACCGGTCGGACAAGTTTTACCGGTCGGATATTCATCTTCGGCACATTCTGGCTTGTATTCTTCAGAACATTCTGCCGGAATGCATTTGTATTTAAGCGTATCTCCGTTTTTGCATGTGTCGTCCAAAACCCAGCCGGTTTGCTCAAAACATTTGTCTTCGCCATATTCGGCGGCGCACTCAGCCGGGCGCTGACAATCATCACCGAACCAACCTTCTTCGCATTCGGTGCAGACATCGGCATTTTCTTCAAACTTGGTGCAATGGTTTGTATTTCGGCGATTTGAACATTTGTGATATGCTTCAACGGTTATTTCGCCGCCGTTATTTAAAACGCACTTTGAAGAAATATATTGTGTTGCTTGGTGACATTCGGTAAGCGTGTAGCCGAGATTTTGGCACAGAGTTGCAACTTGTTCGCAATTTCCGTCACTGTCAAACGCATATCCGTCTTCGCATTGGGCGCATTTATAAGTCGGTTCGTTATCGCCGCTTTTGCATCTTTCTAAATTTGCGCAATGCTCGGCAACAGTTCCTTCCGGTATATTGTAGCCGATACATTTTTTCGGTTCGCATTCCAAATATTCGGTATCGCCCGATAGGCAAATTTGACCTGTCGGAATCCAGCCGTCATATTCGATACACTCTGATTTAAAGTTATCGCCGCATTGAAACGGTTTAGAGCAATCTTCGGATACCCAGCCCTTTTCACAGGAGTTGCATTTATATCTGTATTCCTGACCGCTCTGACAAGAAGATATATCGGAACAGTGCATATTCGGACTGTCTGCCGGATTGGTGTTTATGTCATAGCCAAGACATTTTACGGCGCGACATTTTTTCAGTAATTTGTCACCGGAAACACAAGTGTCGCCGGTTTCTTCATATCCGACCGGACAAGCATCAACATAGTTTGAACAGGTATTGACGGCACATTTATGCATAACAACGTCGCCGGCGCGGCACATTTCACCGCTCGGGTGATAACCGGTCGGACAAGAAAGAACATAACCTTCGCAGCTGTCCGGTTCACATTTATAAAGAGTTTGGTCGCCGATTTGGCAAGTGTCTTCTGTTGTGTGATAACCGGCAGGGCAAACTTGTTGATAACCGACACATTGCGGTTTTCCGTCACCGCTGCCTTTTCCGCCGCCGCCCGAAGCTGCCGCAATTGCGATACCACCGGCAAGGACAGCGCCGGTAACAATCCAGCCGGTTGTTCCCATACCTAAAAACGTTGATGAACCGCCGGTCATGGCCATTCTTTTTTGTGCTAATGCGCGCCGCGTAACACATCGGGCATTTCGGTTGGCGCCGTATTGCAATAATGTTTGGTAAGCACGGCGATCTCCTTTGGATAAGGCAATACATAATGCCGTGTCACCCGAACTGTCTTCGTTGTTGATAGATGAGCCGAGGTAACGCAAAGCTGTGTAATCTAAATTCTTTGCATATTGATAAATTTGTTGCGCCGGCACTGAAGCAGATGCCTGAGAGCCAAGCGCCAACAAGACGGGCATTACAAAAAGATAAAAAGCTTTTTTTAATTTAAGCAGTTGTTTGAAAGCTACCATAGCAGTTCCTTTAGCATTATTGCACGATGTGTCGTTTGCATAAGACAACACTTTTGTTCAGGTGTAGCATAAGATTGTTAATAAAAAGATAAATTTCGGCAGAGTATAAAAAAACGTTGTATCTGCGGAAAAATAACGGTTTTGCGACAAAACTTGACGAATTAAATTTTTTATAGTATGCTACACCCCATTAACGCATTGTGATGAATTGGGGGATAAGTATGACAAAAGTTTGCTGGAAAGCAGGAACGATGTTGGCACCGGTGCCTCCGGCGCTGATTTCTTGCGGCACGACAGATAATCCCAATGTTATGACGGCAGCGTGGACAGGGATTATTTGCACCGAGCCGACACTCGTGTATGTTTCTATCCGGCCGTCACGTTACAGTAACGAATTGATACGGCAAACCGGTGAATTTGTGATTAACGTGCCGACGGAAAAATTGGCTAAAGCAGTGGATTTATGCGGTGTTAAAAGCGGTCGCGATGTTAATAAGTTCAAATTGACGGGTATGACGCCGGTCAAATGTGAAAAAGTCAGCGCGCCGCAAGTGGCAGAAGCGCCGATTTCTCTTGAATGTAAAGTTAAAGAAATTACGTCTTACGGCACACATGATATGTTTTTGGCCGAAGTTGTTGCCGTTGATGTTGACGAAGCATATATTAACGACAAACAGGCGCTTGATTTGCAAAAAGCCGGTTTATTGGCGTATGCACACGGATTTTACTACGGATTGGGGCGCAAAATCGGCAAATTCGGTTGGTCGGTCGAAAAAAAATCAACCAAGCACAAACGTTTGGCTAAACAACAAAAAAAGTGAGTAAGATTATGGAAAAACACGCGGATATCAAAATCGATTATTCTAAAATCAAGGTTTTTGAGGATTTTAATACCGAAAAACCGACATTTCCGCTTGTGTTGTCAATACCTCACAGCGGAACTTATATGCCGCCGGAGTTTGTAAAAGCGACAACGTGCAGTGTTGAGGTTATGCGTCATAACGAAGATTTGTTGGTTGATGAACTGTTGCAAAAAGCGATTGATTTTGGGGTTCCGGCCATAAAAATGCTGGTCAGCCGTGTATTTATCGACCTTAATCGCGACCGTTTGGAGCTTGACCCGACAATGTTTTATAACTATCCGAAAGAAAAGGATATTATGTTTGACAAGCATTGCCGCGTCGGGATTGGCGTGGTGCACCGCATCAATTACTTGCGACAGCCGTTATATAAGGATTTACTCGACTATCGTGAAGTGGAAAAACGTTTGAAAAACGTGTATGATGTTTATCACGCGCAGTTGCGAAAAATTATCGAAAAATGTGTGAAAAAGTTCGGTTTTTGTTTGGTGTTGGATTGTCATTCAATGCCGTCGAAAATTTGCTCGATTATTGATGACCGTTCGGGCATTGATATTTGCCTCGGCAATTTGTTCAGCCAAAGCTGTCCGCAGGAAATGAGCGATTTTTTGGCCGGACAATTTTGGAACAAAAATTACAATGTGGAGTTTAATTGTCCGTATTCCGGCGCGTTTATTACATTTAATTATTGCCAACCGAAGAATAAGATTCATACGTTGCAACTTGAAATTAACCGTGCGCTCTATGCTGATGAAGACAAATTGTTGCCAAGCGAAAATTTTGCCGTTGTGGCCGATGATGTGAGCGAAGCGGTCATCAATTTGGCACAAAGTTTGGCACGGTAATTTATTTTGTGCAAAATAGTATCTGATATTCTCTTTTTGCTTGCGATTTTTGTAAAATGTCGGTAAACTCCGTATGTGTAAAATTTTTAATAAAGGAGTTTATAAACAAATGTCTAAAGTCTTGATTACATCTGCATTACCATATATTAACGGCGTGCCGCATTTAGGGCATATGGTCGGTTGTTTGTTGCCGTCTGATATTTATGCTCGGTATATGCGAATGATGGGAAACGAGGTTTTATACATTTGCGGCAACGATGAACACGGCACGGCGTCCGAAGTGGGGGCACTTAAAGAAAATATGCCGGTGCAGGAATATTGCGATAAATATCACGCGCGCCACGCCAAAACGTATGCCGATTTTAACCTTTCGTTTGATTATTTTGGGCGCTCTTCAAGCGAACAAAACAAAGAAATGACATATCATATTTTCGAGCAACTCGATAAAAACGGTTTTATTGCCGAAAAAACAATGAAACAGGTGTTTTCTGTTGATGACAATATGTTTTTGGCTGACCGCTATATCACCGGCACTTGCCCGCATTGCGGCTATGAAAAGGCGCGCGGTGACCAATGCGAAAATTGCACTAAAGTTTTGGAACCGACCGATTTAATCAATCCGCGCAGCACGGTTTCGGGCAGCACAAATTTGGAAGTGCGTGAAACAAAGCATCTGTTTTTGAATTTACCGAAAATTGAAGAAAAATTAGTTGAGTGGCTCAAAACAAAAGAAGCGTTTTGGCCGGATGTGGCTTATTCCATCGCCAAAAAATGGGTCAAAGAGGGCTTGCAACCGCGTTGTATTACGCGTGACTTAAAATGGGGCTTTCCTGTAAATAAAGCCGGTTTTGAAAACAAGGTGTTTTATGTGTGGTTTGATGCGCCTATCGGTTATATCGGTATTACAAAACAATGGTCGGATGAAAAACCGACCGAGCGCAACTGGAAAGATTGGTGGCTTGATGCCAAAGATGTGCGCTATGTCGAGTTTATGGGCAAAGATAATGTGCCGTATCACTCAATTACGTTTCCGGCAACATTGCTCGGAACCGGTGAAAATTGGACAAAGGTTGATTATCTAAAGGGCTTCAGCTATTTAACTTTTGAAGGCGGTAAATTCTCAAAATCAGAGCATCGAGGCGTTTTCGCCGAAGACGCGGTGGCGGAATTTCCGGTTGATTATTGGCGCTATTGGCTGATGGCAAATGCTCCGGAAGCATCTGATGCATCGTTCACTTTCGACAGCTTTGTCGGCACAATCAACAAAGATTTGAATGGTGTTTTAGGTAATTTTGCGCAGCGCGTGATGAAAATGACCGCTTCTAAACTCGGCAGTTTTGTGCCGGAAGGCGGGGCGTTGCAAGATGTTGACCAAGAGATGATTACGGCAATTCAAGCGCGTGTCCATGATTATTTCAAATATATGGATGCGCTGGAGTTTAGAAAAGCGGTTGCGGAATTACGCGCAATTTGGGTTGAGGGTAACAATTACATTACCAAAACCGAGCCGTGGCAGGTAATTAAAGAAGATGAAACGCGGGCGGCGACAATTTTGCGTTTATGTCTGAATTTGGTGCGAATTTACGCGATTTTGAGCGCACCGCTGATGCCGCAGACGGCTGAAAAAATATTGGCAAAGTTTAACTTAAAGCCAGAAGATATGCCGACACTGAAAGGATTTAATGTGTCTGAGCAAATTAACGTGCTGAAGGCAGGAACACCGTTTGAGGCAGGAGAAGCGCTGTTTGAACGCATTACACCTGAAAAAATGGCGGAATTGCAGGAAAAATACGGAGGAAAATAAATGAAACACAGAATAGGCGGTTGGGAAGAGCTGAAGACGGACGGCATTTTGGTGTGGGTTCATCGTTTGGTTATGCTGATAACTTTTCCTTTGCGTCGATTTTGGTTGTTTTTGATGATATGCTTGGCGTTGTTTGCCGCGTTGCTTATTATTCCGATGTATCACGGGGTGCCGTTTAAAGAAATCGGGGCTTGGTATCGGGCGGGACTGCCGATGCAAAAATGGTCCGAAGTGAAAAATAAAGCGCTCGCCGAAGCAAGTGTTAAATTTGAGGCGGTGGAAAATACTGTTGCCGAAATGTCTGATAAGATAAAAGGCAAAAGTGTCGGTTATGCACAAACGGCAGACAACGAAAAAGTGAAATTAATCGCATGGCCGGTTGCTGAATTTAAACGAGCACAATATCACCCGAAAGCTCAAGTGATAAAAACAACCGATAAAAGAACATTGAAAAATATGCCGCCGGAAAGTTTTGAAAATATAAAACCGCCGGCAATGCACACCGTGCTTTCCGGTCAGGCACAAAAAGTTGAAGATAAACGACGCCAAGCTCAAAGAGCACGCAAACAAACGTTTTTACCGCCGTATACGCGTTTTTACGACGGCGAACTGACCGATTATTACGAACGCTTGGAACATCGCGGATTGATTTATGTGCAAAATCCGGATATTCTATACGGAAAGGCCGAAGTCAGCGGGGCAAACAGTATGTCTGTTGACGGCACTTTTTTCTTTTTATACGGTATTTATACGGATAGCAAGCGCTATAATGAGCAAACTGCCGAACGCTATTTGCGAGATATAACCGCAGAGGCACCCGTCTATTGCGCGATTGTGGCGTATGCGGCCAATACGCAAGCTCCGACAGCCCTTTGTTTTGTGAACGGCATTTTTATCAATCGCTCAATGGTCAATCATAATCTTGCGGATAATGTCGGCATTAAGTAGGCGGAGAGGTAAATGTGGCAACCGGTTTTTATGATTAGCGGATATGTTTTAGGCATTTTGGGGCTGATTATGCTGGTGCCGGCCTTTGACGATGTGCTGATGTCCGGAATTGAATGGTCGCCGTTTTTCAGCGCAGCAATGATTTCGATTTTTTTCGGATTTTCGTTGTTTTTATCAAATTATACGAAAATTGAGCGAATTACATTGAAACAGGGTTACTTGATAACGGCGGTTTGTTGGGTTTCGGTTTGTTTGTTTTCTGCTGTTCCTTTTTGGTTTCATGGCAGTGTGAACAGTGTTTTTGATGCGATTTTTGAAGCAACTTCAGGGATTACCGGCACCGGAGCGACCATTATGAGCGATGTTGAGAGTTTGCCGCATTCCGTGCTTTTGTGGCGCTCGCTTTTGAATTATATCGGCGGTTTGGGTATTGTTATTTTTGCGGTGGCGTTGTTGCCGTTTTTGGGCATCGGCGGTATGCAGATATTTCAGCACGAAAATTCGGATTCAAACGATAAATTTATGCCGAAGTTCAGCTATATTGCCAAGAGAATTGTATTTGTGTATGTGTTTTTAAGCTTATTGGCAACCGGAACGTTGTTTGTGTGCGGTATGGGGTGGTTTGATGCTGTGAATCACGCTATGTCAGCCATCGGGACCGGCGGATTTTCAACAAAAAATGCTTCCATTGCGGCCTTTAACAGCTTTCCGATAGAATTTGCCACCACGATTTTTATGTTGGTCGGGGCATTGCCGATGACCTTTTACATTTTGCTTTATCGGCGTGCCAATCCTGATAAAAACAAGCAGGTGAGGGTGTTTTTGAAATTGGTTATGACATATACCCTGTTACTCGGTATTTATTTGTATTTGACTTCTGATTTTTCGTTGTGGACGGCGCTCAGATACAGCTTTTTTACGGTAACGACGATTGTAACGACTACCGGTTTTGCTTCGTGCGATTATACAACATGGGGGGTATGGGTTACGGCAGTAATTTTGTTTTTGTCGCTGACAGGCGGTTGCACCGGCTCAACAACCGGCTCGATTAAGATTTTCCGCTGGCAGGTTATTTATGCGTTTTTGCGCAAATATTTGCTGTCGGCAATAGAGCCGAATCGTGTTATTCCGCTTAAAATCGGTAATGTCAATATGCCGGAAAAAGCTACGATGTCGGTGTTTGTGTATGTGTTTTCGTTTTTGATTTCGTTGGTGATGATGACGGTTGCGGTCAGTGCTTGCGGGCTTGATTTGCGCACATCGTTAGCGGCAGTCACGGCATGTATTACCAACGTTGGTGTCGGGGCCATAGATATAATCGGGCCAAGCGGAAATTTCGCGTTTTTTTCAAATACGGTTAAATCGCTGCTATGCTTTGCGATGTTGCTCGGGCGTTTGGAAATTATTACGATTTTAGTGGTATTTTCAAAATCATTTTGGCGCAGTTAGCTTTTTTTGATAATATTGCAAAATATAAATACGCACGGCGCTTGATAAGTTTGCGGTGGTGCGCGTGCGGTCGATTTGCGTAATCAGCTGGTTTCGACTCAATTTCAGCTCATCGGCAATAGCCAAAAATGCTTCAAAAAATTCTTCTTCAATGGTAATGCTTGTAGCGTGGCGATTGGCGACTAAGGCAGAAACTTTAATCATGACTTTTTACGCCAGTTATCAATTGAAATGACTTCGGCATTACCGGCTTTGCGTTTTGGCTCGGTTATTGCTTCCATCGGTTCGTCTTCTTCATCTTCAAGGTGTTCAAAACTCAAGCCGAATTTGGCATAAGGGTCGGCAAAATAGGTAATTGCGTCATAAGGAATGGTAATGGTTTGCGGAATACCGCCAAAACTTAAATCAACCGAAAAACTGTTGTGACGCACGGTCAAATTATCAAATTGATTTTGCAAGACAATCGTCATTGTTTCCGGATATTGAATTTTAAGATTTTTAGATATAATCACACCCGGAAAATCGGTGCGAAAAGTGATGTAAAAATGGTTTTCGCCCGGTAATCCCTGTTCTTCTACAATTTTGAGGGCATAATACACGACATTGCGCAAAGATTTTTCAATCAGTTCGTCATAATTAAATTCCGTAATAAACTTTACCATTTTCAAATCCCTTAAAATAAAAGAGCCGTTCTGTTGATAGGTGGCTCAAACCCCACTTTAGGCAAACCAATGCTTAAAGAATTGAGTTTGTTGCATTTACCGCATTACGCAGCAACAGCAACCGGTGCAAAATTATCATTTGCGTTTATTTAATTTGAACCGATAACGGTGGTATCTCACCGGACACAACACATATCTTTACCATACACCGTCAATCCTGTTTCACCCCCGTAAATGGTGGAGGTGCCGAGCACTGCCCTCGGGTCCGACGCATCTATTCCATACGGCCTCTGGTGTCACAGTCAGTTGCCTGACAACGTATAATATAAAGATTCTTTTTAAAATATCAAGAGGGATTTTTTAAGGTTGATGGCGGTTAAAAACAAACGTTCTATTCAACAATATTGCATAATCAAAATAAATGAGGCGTTTTTGTAAAAAAAATCCGCCCAATGGGCGGCTTTTGCTTTTGGCAGGGCACATAGTGCAATCCACGAACTAATTTTTAATCTTTAGACGCTATTTTTGTACGAGTATTCATTGCGACCTGAAAGAGTTTTTCTCTAAATGCTTTTCCGTTTTCTCTCATAGTTTCAAATGCCTTAGCAGCTTTAGAAGCCATAACTTCATCACCATCTAATACTAAACTTTCAATTGATGGTAGAGGAACAAAAGCCCCATCTTGTTGCAACGAATTTTTTATTCCATTTTCCAAAATTGTTTTAGCAAAATAGGCCATCATTCTTCCTTCTTTTGTTTGGCTTTTATCTTTATACTGAACATTGTTATGCTCATCTGAATTAATCATAAAAGGACCTTCTCCCTCAATCCATTCATACTTTTGCTTAATCAAAAATAAGTTACCTTGTTTTCCGGCAAAAAAACACGGCTTTAAATCAAACCACCTATTTTGCTCTATTTTATCTATATTTTGATCTTCCTCTGCAGCAAAACGACGACGTTCTTCAGCTTTTCTACTTTCTATATATCTGTCAAAAAAATTATTTTTTAGAGGTGTATTACTATCATATACTGATTTAAAACTAACAAACTGAGATTTTGAAACTCCTAAAGCGCATGCCGGAGCATGAGCAACAACCAACAACTGTGATTGTATTTTCTTCCGCTCATCATTATTATAACCAATTAATGTCATAGCTTCTTGCATTTTTTCTTCCAGCTTTAAAGCCGTATAGCCGCCATGACAATGAGCTACAATATTCAATTTTCTTATTCTTTGACAAGCCTCTTCGGTAGATAGCTTACCTTTTCCGTTATGCAAAGTTATTCTCGGCAAAATAACCTTTTTAAATAAATCATCCACATATGTAGGATTATATTCTTCCTCTGTTGCTTTTGATAGGATTTTATCAATATCCTCATTACTACTTAAAAGCTCAGTGCGATGCTTAATTTGGGAAACTTTTCTGGCGATTGCTTGTTTATGCCCCTCAAAATTATATGTAACACTATAAACAGGAATAGAAGGATCTACATCCGCCAATATTTCATCTTTGATAATTTTAGCATATCCGTTAGCAGCCTTATCAGTTGTTGCTCCGTCTCCCCCAAAATAAAGTACACATACTTCATCTGCGGGTATATTATTAACTTTTGCATATCCATAAGGATTCTCATCCGTTTTTTGCGTTCTTAAACCAATCTCAATACAAGACATTTGAATACTCACTTCTATATTACAAAATATTGTACATTATACTTCAATATATCCCGAAAAGCAATAGGATTCAAACCGCATTAACTACTTGTAAAATAAGGAATTTCGTCTGGGATAGTCCGTGTAACCAGCGGGAAACAGCCTCATTTAGCACACCTTACACGGACTCAGCTAAGTAATTGATATATAAAGAAAAAAGACGCTTTTCAGCGCCTTCATCTTGAGTGGCAGGGGCAGAAAGATTCGAACTCTCGACACTCGGTTTTGGAGACCGATGCTCTACCAACTGAGCTATACCCCTATCAAACAAAAATGCTTATAAATCATTTTGTTTTATAAATCAAGTTTTTTTTGCATAATTGTTTAATTGGGTAAAAAAATAATGCCGTAAGCTGAAACTTACGGCATTGTTTTTTGTGCTGAAAGACAAAATTATTGAACGTTTCCGAATGGATTAACGTTTTCTTCTTCTTGCGCGGCTTTACGCAAATCAAACCAGTCCAAAATCGGCACCGATACAAAAATAGAGGAGTATGTGCCGATGACAACACCGGCCGTAATCACAAATGCAAAACTGTAAAGTGCCGCACCGCCAAAGATGAGCAACGCTAAAGAGGCCAACAATGTGGTCAAACTCGTCAATATTGTGCGAGAGAAAATATCGTTTATACTCTTGTTAAGCAAGTCGTATTGCGGCATTTTCTTAAACTTTTGCAAGTTTTCGCGAATACGGTCAAACGTTACCACCGTATCATTTACCGAATAACCGGCAAGTGTCAAAATGGCGGCAATCGTCGTTAAACTGAAATCCAAGTGGAAGATGGAAAGTAAGCCTACTGTGATAAAAATGTCGTGGAACAAGCCGAGCAATGCCCCGAGAGCAAAACGCCATTCAAAGCGGAACCAAACATACATACTGATGGCAATGCAAGCAAAAATTGATGCCAATATGCCGGAACGTTTCAATTCATCACCGACTTGAGGTCCGACCGATTCGATACTTTCAAAAGTATAATCCGAACCCAAAATCTCTTGAATTTGATTAACCGCAATACGTTGACTTTCTTCGTCAGCGTTGTTGGCTTGCGCTCTGATAAGAAGCTGATTTCCTTCTTTGCCTACTGATTGAATGTTCAACTCATCAAGTTTTAATTCGGCAAGTTGAGCGCGAACTTTTTCCACATCAGCCATACCGCTTTTGGCACGCACATCCATTGCCACACCGCCGGAAAAGTCAATACCGTAGTTAAAACCTCTAAGCGTAATGCTTGCAATTGACGCGGCAATAAGCAATAACGAAATAACATAACCGAGTTTGCGCCACTTCAAAAAATCAATGGTTGTGTCTTTTATAATCCAACTGAATATTTTCATCTTTTTATTCCTTTATCTTATAATGGTAACTTTGTCGGTTTGTATTTGGCGAGCCATGCTTCCACCATCAGACGGCTGACTGTTACCGACGTGAACATTGAGGTAATAATACCGATGGTCAGTGTTACGGCAAATCCGCGCACCGGCCCGCTGCCAAAATAGAACAAAACAGCGGCTGCAGCTAATGTTGTCAGGTTCGAGTCAACAATGGTGCGATAGGCCTCGGTAAAGCCGACGGTAATGGCATCGCGAATCGAACGACCGTGATTGACTTCTTCTCTGATGCGTTCAAAAATCAAAATGTTCGCATCAACCGCCATACCGATTGTCAGAATGATACCGGCAATACCCGGCAAGGTCAATGTTGTGCCGATAAAGCTCATAATTCCGAGCATAATCGCCACATTCAAAAACAGCGTGATATCAACCATCAATCCGAACAAGCTGTATGCCAAAATCATAAAGATAATGACTAAGGCAAAGCCAACAATAGAGGCGGTTACGCCGGCCTTAATCGAATCTGCACCCAATCCGGCGCCGACGGTTCTTTCTTCCAACACTTCGAGTGGTGCCGGTAAAGCACCGGAACGCAGTAACAAAGCCAAATCGTTAGCGCTCTTGGTGGTAAAGTTGCCGGTAATAATACCGCTACCGCCCGTAATCGGTGAATTGATATTCGGCGCGGAAATTACTTCGTTATCCAAAACAATCGCCAATCTTTCTCCAACGTGGTTGCTTGTTACTTCGGCAAACTTACGACCGCCGAGAGTATTAAAGCGGAAACTTACGACCGGTTGACCGTTTTCAAAAGCCACACGCGCATCAATCAAGTTTTCACCACCGACAACCGGCTTGCGGATAATAACGTATTGTTCACCTTCCGAACCGCTGATAACGCGTGATGTTTTTGCCAATTTTCCGCGTTTTGCCTGCATAACGTTTGTTGTTTCATCAACCATATGAAAGTCCATTTTTGCGGTTTTTCCGAGCAAAATTTTAACGCTTTCCGGATTTTGAACGCCCGGTAATTGCACCAAAATTCTGTCCGAACCCTGTCCTTGAATAATCGGTTCTTTGGTGCCGAGTTCATCAATACGGCGGCGCACTATGCTGATTGATTGGTCAATAACGCGATTTTTCAGTTGTGCCATTGCCTGCTCGTTGTATGTCAAGGTCAAAATACCTTCACCGTTTTCGTCTTCGGTAACAACCAACCCGTCTTCAAGTTTGCGGAACGGTTCTTTTACCTTGTCGCGCGCGTTAAAGTCGGCAATTTTGACGGACACGCCGTCTTTGTTTGACTTCAAATCTTGGTAGCGCACTCTGCGTTCACGCAAAGTTTGACGGACGGAATCTTCCAACGTCGACATTCTGTCTCGTAAAACATCGTCCATTTTTACTTGCAACAGCAAGCTTGACCCGCCTTGCAAATCCAAACCGAGGTTTACCGGCTGCCACCACTTCGGTAACTTTGTTTTATCCGGCACAAAGTTCGGCACGGCAAAGAAAATACCGACCAAACAAATTGCGATAATTATCAAAATTCGATTAAGTGATAATTTATACATTTTATTTTCCTTTTTTATTTTCAGTATGTTTTGTAGCTTTTTTAGTTGTTGATTTTGTGGTTTCCGGTTCATCGGTAACGAGTGCCCCGACTGTCATCCGGTCAACCGTTATTTCAACACCGTCGGCAATTTCCAAAATCAATTTATCATCTTTGATTGCGGATATTTTGCCGTAAATACCGCTTCCGAGCATAACTTTGTTCCCTACTTTCAGAGCATCTACCATCGCCGCGTGTTCACGCATTTTCTTTTGTTGCGGACGAATCAGAAAAAAGTAGAAAATCAGCAGAATCAGCGCAAGTTGAATCAATGTTCCGCCCAAAGTTCCCGTTTCTGCAACGGCATTTTCTGTCGCCGCAAAAGCATTGTTTATAAACATATTTTCCCCCTTATTTTTTAAACATATAGTTATGTAGGTATTTTTATACCTGTTTTGCAAGAGAAAAAACTAAAATTTAGAGTTATTAACGTTTTTTTTAAGGTATCTGCATAGATAGTGCGAAAATTCTGTGCTAATACATCATCATATTATATTTTAATTTGCTTTTGACTTCCGTTTCGCCGCCGTGTGCATCACCCACATACGATAAAGTGTAGCTGTAGACCAAAAAGCCGAACGGGTTCAAAATTCTGTCTTCCGGTCTTTTGAAATTCATGTGCGCATCATAACCGATACGCACCGTTGCACGCCACACATCGACTTTCGGACGCGGTTCGTCGCGTGTGATATCGTAGGTTTTGAACTCAATCATCCACATAGAGAGTGAAAGGTGTTTGGTCCACATAATTTCAACATAGCGTTGCAGACCGAGTCGCTTGAATTGCTCGTCCGCCGTTTTAACATCTTTTTCTTGAAATTCTCTGAATACCGTATCTGTCGAATACCAATACAAAATCGAGTTTTTGCTCCATCGTTCCTTTAGTTCGGCATAATCTTCGGTTATGGTATAGCGCAGCATAATATAGTCGCGTAAATATTGCTCGGCAATCAGTTCGCTGGCATAATACGGGACTTCATCGCGTTCAAAAAGCTCCATTTTGTTGAGGTCGTGGTTTATAACATACAGTTCCGGCTGAACGTGATAACTCGGTAAAATAAGATAAATAATACTCGACAGCATCATATTAAAGCAAATACTCAAGCATGTGACAATAACCAAAAAACGCGCTGTCCACAAATAGCGGCGCTCCGGAAACGCCTCAACGTGAATGCGCTCCGGAAAATAGCCCAAGTTATCCGGCGATTCTTTTTCTTTGTATTTGAATAATGTGCCTAATATCGAAACCATAACAAATTTTAACCTCTGTTTTACGTTTATAATGTATATTAATAAAAAAAGTGTAACAAAATGTTAATTTTTAACGATTATTATAGCGTCAGACATTTTTTAAGTAAAGGACAGAAAATGAAAAAGTTGCTATGTTTGATAAGTTGCGCATTATGCGTAATTTCCTGCGCCCGAAATCAGCAGAAATACTATCAGGAACAGCAGGCACAATATATTCAGCAATATGTTCAACCGGCAGAAGTGCAAGCGGTTGAAGTTCAGGCGGATATCGCTTCCGGTCCTAATCCGGCCTATGCTGATGATTGGAACAGCACAATCCGTTATGATACGGATATGCAAAATATGTATGCCAAATCGCCGACAAAATTTGATAAACCGCTCGATATGTATATGGTTATGGCATTGGCTCTCAAATACAATTATACAGCGCGTTTGACACGTTATCAGGAAAACTTGGTTAAAGCCGGACAAGGCGGGTTCTCGGCTCTGCCGGAAATCGTTTCGAACGCCGGCTATATCAACACCAATTATTCCGATACCAGTCCGGATTTGAAAGTGGCATGGAACCTTTTGGACCTCTCTACGACTTATGTTATGAACACCGATCCGGCATTACAGGCAGGTATTGCGGCGGAAGAAAGCCGAAAGGTTGCGCAAAATATTTTGCAAGAAGCCCGCGTCTTGTATTGGAAGGCCTTGACGGCACAACGTCTTTTGCCGGTTTTGGATGACACCATTGAACACATTACTTTAGATGTTGATGAGATGAACGCACGCGCCAAAGAGTTGGCGGTTGAAGGACAAAATCCGCCGACTGACGAATTGGTCAGAAAACGTAAATATATGGAAGCGGTTAAAAAACTTTCTGCCCTTAAGCGTGATTTAGAAACAGCGCACGAGCGTTTGGCGTCATTGATGGGTTTGCATCCGCAAACGCAATTTTCTCTTGCCGGCAAAGAATACGGCAATTTTGCATTGCCGGAAATCAAATCAGATTTGGCAAAGCTTGAATGGTTGGCTTTGACCAACCGTCCGGAAATGCGTGTTCACGATTTGATGGCAACGCCGGATAACTTGCACTTTATTATTGCCAACTTCCGCGATAATCAAGGCATCAATTATGCCAGCGACCCGAATGCCTATAATAAAGAGTGGTGCAATCAGGCCAAAGAAGTCACAATGTCGGTTTATGAAAGTAATCCGAACAATAATTTAACCTTAGAAGAATTGCGCCGTCAGCGTATGACATCGCTTATTTTAAATCAGGTATATATCGGTTGGGCGCGTTATATGTCATCAATGGAAGACTTTCAAATTGCAATGGAAATTGCCGGCACGTCCGAAAATATTGCCGAAGATATTACCTCGGCCAACGGCAGTCACGCCGAAAGAAGTTTGCTGGAGGCGGCACGCGCTTTGTCTGATGAAACCAAGGCCTCGATGGCTTATGTCGATTTACAGGATTCGCTCGGTGCGCTATATGCTACCATCGGTATGGACGCTGTTTCTCAAGAACTATTGGCTGCCGAACCGTCACAAATTGCTTTGGCTTTGCGTAATATTATGGAACAATGGCGCGAAGGTGATTGGACTGTCAATTCTGCCGGTTCGGAAATGGATATTCCGCAACATCGTCCGCCGGTTGAAGTGACTTTGGATAATGCTATGTTGCCAAATGCTAAATACAGCGTCGGTGAACGAATCGAAATTAAAATTCCGGAAGATGTTTTTATGCAAATGGGATGGGAAAAAGGAACAAGAGTTCAGACCAAAGCAACATTGCAAGACAATATGCCGCTGCCGCAATGGCTGAAATACAACAATTCGGCTCTGACCTTTAACGGCTTGGCTATGCCGGGGAACGGCGGTGTATATCCGATTAAAGTTTATGCGATGGATGCGGAAAACAATATTGCCTTTATAACCTTTACGCTGACCGTAACCGAATCGTATGTTCCGTCAATGAATGTTCGCGGTTTGGATAGAAGACGCAGCGCGACCGTTATGAAAAAATGTCACGGCAATCAATGCACTGACCAAGTGCTGGACGATGTTCAGGTTTTGATGCCGCCGGCACCGAATTATTAGTATTTTGTCAGAATTATTGAGGTTGAAAGAATCCGTTTTTGATGAGCGGATTCTTTTTTTTATTCGGAATCCGATTCTAAAGTATAAATTTAAGAAAAAAAACATTCTCTCGGTAAAATATAAGAATAAAATAATCTTTTTATATGCCAAAAATAACATTTAAAAATAAACGATTCAGTATGTTATGAATAAGTGTCTGTTATTGATTGTAAGAAATATCGCTGACACATACAGACAATTATTAATAACTTTATCCACTTGTGTAAAAGTTTTATAAAAAAAAATTATAACGATTTTTTAGTCGCTTACATATAATTTTCTCGGTTGACGCGTATTTTGTATAAAAAAAATTCTTGAGCGAAAAAATTATTTTTTGCAAAATCACATTCAAGAAATTTGCGGTGCAATATTGCACGAAAAAAAATCCAATCACATACAATATGTTGTTATTTAACTTTTAATTAAACTATATATAGTATTACTGCGGAAGTTAAAAAACGCAATACGGGAGAAAGAAAAAATGGCCGAAGTGCACCAAATGAACACGAACAATATACACACAAACATAAAACATGTTACCAAACGTGACGGAACGCTTGCTGATTTTGACGGCAGCAAAATTTATAATGCTATCTTGAAAGCCGGCACCACAACCGGTGAATTTGGCGAGGCAGATGCTTGGCTGTTAACGGCGCAAGTTATGAAAGTTGCCAATTACAAATTTGCCGAATCTGTACCGAGCATTGAACAAATTCAAGATATTGTCGAACAAGCGCTGATTTCATCAAACTACATGGCGACGGCAAAAGCGTATATTTTGTATCGTGATCAACGCACGCGTGCCCGTTCCGACCACAAAGTTATGGTTGATGTTGAAAGCTCAATCAACGAATATTTGGAGCGCTTGGATTGGCGCGTCAATGCCAATGCGAATCAAGGGTATTCCAACGGCGGGTTGATTCTGAATGTTTCCGGAAAAGTGACGGCTAACTATTGGCTGAGTCACGTTTATCCGGCAGAAGTCGGCGAAGCGCACCGCAACGGCGATATTCATATTCACGATTTGGATATGCTTGCCGCGTATTGCGCCGGTTGGTCCTTAAAGAACTTGCTTAAGGAGGGGTTCAACGGCGTGCGCGGTAAAGCTGAAGCGAATCCTCCGAAGCACCTTTCTGCCGCAACCGGTCAGATGGTCAACTTTATGGGAACGTTGCAAAACGAATGGGCCGGTGCGCAAGCATTTTCTTCGGTTGATACTTATTTAGCGCCGTATGTTCGTAAAGACAATTTATCGTATCAGGAAGTTAAACAGTGTATGCAAGAGCTTGTTTATAACCTGAATGTGCCGTCCCGCTGGGGTTCACAAACACCGTTCACCAACTTTACGTTTGACTGGGTCTGCCCTGCAGATTTGCGCGATCAACATCCGTATATCGGCGGGCATATTGCCGGTCACGACGAAAACTTTATGCCGATTATCGAAGGACAAGAAGAAATGCCGTTCACTTACGGTGATTTGCAAAAAGAAATGGATATGATTAACCGCGCTTATATCGAAGTTATGATGGAAGGTGACGTGATGGATCGTCCGTTCACATTCCCGATTCCGACATACAATATGACACCGGACTTTCCGTGGGATGATGAAAAATCACAGTTGTTGTTTGAAATGACGGCAAAATACGGTATGCCTTACTTCCAAAACTTTATTAACTCTGTTTTGAAACCGGGACAAATTCGTTCAATGTGCTGTCGTCTGCAGCTTGATTTGCGTGAACTTTTGGCGCGCGGTAACGGCTTATTCGGTTCGGCCGAGCAAACCGGCTCTGTCGGGGTTGTAACCTTTAACTGCGCACGCTTGGGCTATGTTTATAAAGGCAACGAAACCGGATTATTCGCTCGTGTTGATGAATTGTTGAATATTGCGCGTACTTCGCTTGAAATTAAACGCAAGACCATTCAGCGTTTGATTGATAACGGCTTATATCCTTATACAAAACGTTATTTGGGAACATTGCGCAATCACTTCTCGACCATCGGTGTCAACGGCATCAACGAAATGATTTGCAACTATACCAACGGTGAACATCATATTGCTGACGAGTGGGGCAAGGCCTTTGCCGAAAAATTCTTGGATTATATCCGTGCCAAATTGATAAAAATTCAAGAAGAAACCGGTCATATGTATAACCTTGAGGCCACACCGGCCGAGAGCGCAACCTATCGTTTTGCGCGTGAAGATAAAAAACGTTTCCCTGGTATTATTCAAGCCGGCACGGAAGAAAATCCGTATTATACCAATTCTTCACAACTGCCGGTGGGCTATACGGACGACCCGTTTGAAGCGCTCGATTTGCAAGCAGCTTTGCAATCAAAATATACAGGCGGCACCGTGTTGCACCTCTATATGAGCCAAAGAATATCTTCGGCAAAAGTTTGCGGCGAACTGATTAAGAAAGTTCTGACCAATTACCGCCTGCCGTATATTACCATAACGCCGACCTTCTCGATTTGTCCGAAACACGGCTATTTAGCCGGCGAGCACAAATTCTGCCCGAAATGTGACGAAGAGAAAAAGGCAGCAAAATTAAAGGCCTATAAAGCAAGTAACGTTGCTTAAAAGCCATCAAAACATAAACACTTTAACAAACACTTAGGAGAATATAAATGACAAATACAATCAATTTTGAAGATATCGCTTTAACCGATGCAGAGCGTCAACCGTGTGAGGTTTGGACTCGCGTGATGGGATACCATCGTCCGGTTTCGGAATTTAACAAAGGTAAAAAATCCGAATATTATTCTCGTAAGTGTTTTGAAGAAGAAAAAGCGGTTATGCACTTGAGTTTGGACGAACCGTGCGGTTGTTGCCATATGGCTGCTGAATAATTTTTTCGGCACATAAATTTTAAGGGGGGAATTGGCATAATTCTCCCTTTTTTTTGAAAGTAAAATCAGATGATTGATGATAACGATATAAACACATTCGCGGGGGTGCCGAGTTGATGGCAAAAATTGCTCCTCAAGGCAAAGAAAAAGAAATGTTTTTACTGGGGTTGTAACACGATATCGGCTATTTAGAACAGCTGAAAAAAAAACATAATTTTAAAGGTGGAGAACTGCTTAAAGAGCAAGGATATAAATATTGGCAAGAAGTTTATTGGCACGGTGTTCCGAATGCGAATACACTTCAGAGGCGCTGGATTTGCTTAATTCGGCAGATATGCAAATAAATGCTTACGGCGAACAGATTTCGTATGTCAGTCGGCTTGATGACATCGGCTCACGCTACGGCAAAGATTCATCGCAATATATTTTAGCTGAAAAAATGGTTCGATATTTAGAAGCCAAAGGTCTGCACTCGCTAAAATAAGTTCTGACAGAGATTCGCACGCAAAAAGTCGGAGAATGCACTTTATACAAAGCTCCTCTTTTCGCGCGCTAACAACAACGCTCTCAAAAAAACAATGATTAACGTGCGTAAATACGCCACAAACCTTTTCTCACGGTGTACAACAAAGGTACATAAGAGAAAAGGTTTGCAAGTAGTTATCAGTTAAGCACTGTTTTTAAAATTGATCAGAAGTATGCTTGATTAATTCTTCAATATTTTCAGGCGGCCAACCCGGTGTTTCCATGCCGAGATGGATACCCATTTTGCTCAATACTTCTTTAATTTCGTTCAAAGACTTACGACCAAAGTTCGGCGTGCGAAGCATTTCTGCTTCTGTTTTTTGAACCAAATCACCGATGTAGACAATGTTATCGTTCTTTAAGCAATTTGCCGAACGAACAGAAAGTTCAAGTTCGTCAACCTTGCGCAACAAGTTTTTGTTAAACGGTAATTCTTCTCTGATGTCTTCTTCTTTGCTTTCCGGTTCATCAAAGTTGATAAACGGCTTAAATTGTTCTTGCAAAATGCGCGCTGCGCGAGCAACGGCATCTTCCGGTGAAACCACGCCGTTTGTTTCAACAATCATAGTCAGTTTGTCATAATCGGTCATTTGTCCGACACGCGTGTTTTCAACTTTGTAAGAAACTTTTTTTACCGGCGAATAAATTGCATCAACATTAATTAAGCCGATTGTCGAATCCGAGTTCAGATTATTGGATGCAGGAACATAACCTTTACCGGTTGTCACCGTCAACTCCATTCTGATTTTTGCGCCTTTATCCAAAGTGCAAATGATATGTTCCGGATTCATAATTTCAACATCATGTCCGGTTTCAATCATTGCAGCGGTAACAGTGCAAGGACCTTCTGCCGCCAATGTCAAAACTTTAGCCGATTCGCTGTGAACGGCAACAGCTAATTCCTTAATATTCAGCACAATATCGGTTACATCTTCACGAACCCCCGGAATAACCGTAAATTCATGCAACACACCGTCAATTTTAATCGCTGAAACAGCGCCGCCTTGCAAAGAAGACAACAAAACTCTTCTCAAGGCATTACCCAAAGTAAGACCGAATCCTCTTTCCAAAGGTTCAACCACAATTTTTGCCTTATTTGCGTCGTCCAATGCTGTTACAACAGGTTTATTCGGGCTACGAAGATCTCTCCAATTTTTTTCAATCACGGGTTTTTCCTTTTCTTTAGAAGTTATATATGCATATATTTTTAGCACGGCGGCAGGCATAAAATACCTGCCCCGTGAAACAATAAAAAATTAGACGCGGCGTCTTTTTCTTAAACGACAACCGTTGTGCGGAATCGGCGTAACATCGCGAATCGAAGTAATCGTAAAGCCGACAACTTGCAAAGCTCTGATTGCGGATTCTCTGCCTGAACCCGGACCTTTAACTTCTACTTCCAATGTTTTCATACCGTTTTCCTGTGCCTTTTTACCGGCTTCTTCTGCAGCAACTTGCGCAGCATACGGGGTGGACTTTCTTGAGCCCTTGAAACCTTGAGCACCGGCGGTTGACCAAGAAACGGTATTACCTTGAGCATCCGTAATTGTTACTCTTGTATTATTGAAAGAAGAATCGATGTGTGCCACACCCGAAGTAATATTCTTTTTTTCTTTTTTCTTTTTAATTATTGCTTTAGCCATTTGCACTCACTCCACTATTTCTTCTTATTCGCAATAGTTTTACGTTTACCTTTACGCGTGCGAGCATTTTGTTTTGTGCTCTGACCGCGAACCGGTAAACCCTTACGGTGTCTTAAACCGCGATAGCAACCCAAATCCATCAAACGTTTGATGTTGGTGCCGACTTCACGGCGCAATTCACCTTCTACCAAGTAATCACTGTCGATTACTTCACGAATTTTCATAACTTCATCATCGGTCAAATCGTTAACACGACGGCTAAGATCGATACCAGATTTTGCACAAATGTCTTGAGCAGACTTGCGTCCAATGCCGAAGATATAAGTCAAAGCAACTTCAATTCTCTTCGCGCTTGGAATATTTACACCAGCTATACGAGCCAAATTTAATCTCCATTATTCAAAAATTTAAACATTCAAAAAGTTGATCACCACTTTTCAAAATTAAGCGGATTATAGGCACGATATTTCTCAGAGTCAATACATTTTTGCAAAAAAATCTAATTTTTTTTCAGAATTTAACGATTTTTAAATGAACGCCCTGACGCGAGCTGCTTACTTATTGAACTTGCGAATAAAATTATGTAATAGCGCTTGCTTTATTCTGCAACGCTATAATCGCCGTTGACCACCAAAACCAGCAGGATTAAAAAGAAAATCATAGCAAATCCGGCCTTTACCGACAGTGTATCCGTAATGTTGTTTTGGCGATTCAAAACATAAATAAATAACGGTGAAATCAATAACAATGCCGTAACATAGCCGGGATTAGGCGCGATTCGAAGGGCCATTGTTTTGGCAACAATCAGCATTGAGCTGAACATAATCAGAAACGCACCGGCTTTTCGTGTTTGTTCAGCAATAACGGCGCGCCATTTTTGTTCAACTTTTTGCCTTGCATACAATAGTGTGTTATAAACACCGCTGACAAAAGTTGAAACCGTCAGATAATATGCTAAACCCTGCCCGAGAGAATGCGCCTCGGTTGCGATGTATTTCGTGATAATACTCATCATCGCCAACGCCAGCACCGCCGGCAACGTATATAGCGCAACTTGATAAGATACGGTGCTTTCAAACATTTGCCAATAGCAAAAACTGAAACCGCATAAAATCAAAACGAGCGTTACCGCCAAATCGCCTTCTGACAGCAGATGCAAAAATTTTTGCGGTGTTAAAAACCACCAAGCAAAGGTTGTCAGCAAGACGGTTACTGCCATAAAACGCGAGGTCGGACCGGCGCCGAATTTGGCAGAAGCGAAAAAAACGTGCGAATCATAAATTCCGATACAAATGCCTTGCACTGTCAGCAATAACCAATAATGCCAATCGTGCGGAATCGGATAAAACACCAACAGCGGTAAAAATAATGCGCAAATTCCGAAACCGCGCCATATTCCGAGAATATAGCCGTTGATTTTGTAATGCTGATTAAACAACATATAAACCGCTGTGAAAAAGCCGTAAATTAACCCGTTCACTACCCATAACATAAGGTATAAATAGTGCGTCATTCGGCTTTTTCAAGTTTTTATTCAGCAACTAACTATTGGCGGCGATTTCTTCGGCTTTGAGCTGAATTTCGAGCCATTGATTTTCTAATTCACTGATTTTTTCTTTGTTGGCGGCAAATGTCGAGGTCAGTTCATCAAATTTTTGCGGGTCATCGGTATAAAGGTTCGGATTACCGAGCGCCACTTCAATCGCCTTGTTTGCTTCTTCAAGTTTGGTGATTTCCGCCGGAAGATTATCTAAAAGATATTGCTCTTTATAGCTCAGCTTGACGGTTTTTGCGCGCTCACGCGGTTTCGGCTCTTCTTTGACCGGCGTTTTTGTCCCCTTTTTGGCGGTCGGTTTGTTTTTGAGTTTTTCCAACAGTTCGGTATATGAGCCGACGTGTTCATAAATGGTTCCGTCACCTTTCATATATAGCAACGAGGTCGCAACCTTATCCATAAAATCGCGGTCGTGGCTGACAATCAGCACTGTTCCCTCATATTCATCAAGCACTTCCTGCAACAAATCGAGCGTATCCATATCCAAATCGTTGGTCGGTTCATCCAAAACCAAAAGGTTGGACGGACGCGCAAGTGCAACGGCTAACATCAGGCGATTTTTTTCACCGCCCGACAACGCAGATACCGGACATTGTGCCTGATCCGGCTTAAACAAAAAGTCTTTCAAATACGCCACAACGTGCCTGAAATGACCGCGCACCCAAATATGGTCACCTTCGTTACACAGTGTTTTCCAAAGTGTTTTTTTAGGGTCAAGAGTAATGCGATTTTGGTCAAAATACGCTTCTTCTAAATTCTTACCGATGCGAATAAAACCGGAGTCCGGCTCTAAGCGCTTTGTCAACAACTTAATCAGAGTTGATTTGCCTGAGCCGTTTGGTCCGACCACACCGAGTTTATGGCCTTTGATAATGCGAATCGAAAAATCTTTGATAAGCTGCCGTTCGCCGAACGCTTTATAGACGTGTTTGGCTTCAATTACTAACTTTGAGCGTTGTTCTGCGGTTTCAACTTCCATATTGACCGAGCCCATCATTTTGATTTGCTCTCGGCGTTCTTGTCGTAATTGTTGAAGTCGGCGCAGACGTCCCATATTACGTTTTCGCCGTGCCGTAACACCTTTATGCAACCATTCGGTTTCTTCAGCGATTTTTTTATTAAGTGCTTTTTGTTCAATAATTTCTTGGTCGATGACTTGATTTTCCCATTCTTCAAAAAAGGCAAAACTCTTATTGTTGCGACGCAAGATACCGCGGTCAAGCCAAAATGTTGTTTGTGAAATATGGCTTAAAAACGAGCGGTCGTGGCTGATAACAATAACCGCACCGGCAAATTTTTGAATAATATCTTCAAGTTTTTCGATGGCTTCAATATCCAAATGGTTGGTCGGCTCATCTAAAAGCAGAATATCCGGTTCGTTAATCAGAGCGCGCGCCAATGCCGCTTTACGGCATTCGCCGCCGGAAGATTCTGCCGGATTTTGCTCGGCACGAATATCAAAATATTCAATCAATTGGTCGGCCATATAGGTTTGATTCTTGTCTGATTTCGGCAGACCGCTTTCCACGACTTCACGCAATGTTTTGTAGGCGCTCAAATTCGGCTCTTGCGGCATATAACCGATACGCATTCCCGGCTGAATAAAAAATTCGCCTTCGTCCGGCTCAATTTCATGTGCAATTACCTTTAAGAGTGTTGATTTTCCACACCCGTTACGCCCGACAAGACATATTTTATCTCCTCGGTTGATGTATAAATCTACCCCCGTGAACAGCGGGTTTAAGCCAAAACTGAGCTTGGCCCCGCGAATTGTGTAAATCGGCGCTTCGACAACCATTTTATAAACCTTTCTGCGTATTTCTAAAACAAAATAAAAAATAATACAAGAGATTTATTTTTTTACCTTGAAACCGAGATTTTTTAGTATTATTGTATGCAAAATTATATTTTATTGTAAGGATAATGTTTATGAAAAAAATTCTTTTTGCCGCAATAGCGTTGGTGTTGTTTTCCGGTTCAGCCCGCGCCGGTGATGATTTAGAGTTGCTTTCTGATGAAATGCTCTTTACGGAAGGAGAAAATGAAGCTGTCGTTGAAGATGAAAATGGTGAAAAAACAGGGATATTCGGCTTTATCAAACAATTTTTTAACAAAGATACGGACGAAGAACACAGCGACAGTCCGAAAGAAACATTTTTAGAAAAAAGCACACGCTTGGCAGAAGAAGGCGATGTAGAATCGCAAATGAATTTAGCATATATGTATTTATACGGCGCTGACGGTATTGAAATCGACTATGCAAAGTCGGCACGTTATTATGAAATGGCTGCAAACCAAGATAATCCGATTGCTCTCAACAATTTAGGCAGCTTGTATTTTAACGGTATCGGGGTCGAAAAGAATATTCCGCAAGCCCTCGCATTGTTCGGAAAAGCGGCTGAATTAGGAAATGAAAATGCCGCTGTTAACTTGGCATTTATATATTTAACCGGCGGCAAAAAAGATGCGGCGCGTAATAAGCATGCCATAGATTTTCTGAAAAAAGCGCAAGAAAAAAGCAATATTGCCAAATTTATGCTCGGTTATGCCTATTATCGCGGGTTTGTTGTTCAAAAAGATTTAGAAAAATCATTCAAGCTGATTCATGACGCGGCAACCGGTGATTCTCGTATTGATGAGGCGCAATTGGTTTTGGCTCAGTTGTATCGTGACGGTTTAGGCACGGTGCAAAACTACCAAAAGGCGGTTGAAGCCTATCGCTCTGCCGCTATGCAAGGAAATATGGAAGCGATTATTACGTTGGCAAAAGTTTATGCAAAAGGTCAGATTTTTCCGCAGAATTTAGCTATGGCTCATGCGTTGTTTAATATCGCGGCGGCGCGTAGTGTGCCGGAAGCTGCGCAAATGCGTGATAAGTTGGTTGAAGAAGCAAATATGAATTTGGAAATCTTGACGCAAGCACAAAATATTGCTCAGGAATATAAAGCATCAGCATCGGAATTAACAAATTATATTCGCCAAACATACGGCACAAATATTCGTAGCTATATCGACAGCAATATGCCTATACCTTTGCCTAAAGGGGGTAAAAAATAATGAATGCTCGCAGTAAAAAGAAACTTTTTAAAAAGATTCTTTCTTGGTCCGGTCTGCTTTTCTTTGGTATTGCCGCATTTATGATTTATCATCAACTTTCCAAATATACATTGGAAGAAATCGAAAATGCCATTATCGAAATGCCGAACAAAAACATCTTTTATGCCTGCATTGCTTCGTTGTGCGGCTATATTGCACTTTCTTCTTATGATTTTTTGGCGCTCAAATATATTAAGCGCAAATTAGCCGTATGGAAATGGGTTTTTGCCGGATTTTTGGGATTTGCCGTCAGTAATAATGCCGGACACGCGCTTGTTTCGGGCGGGGCTGTGCGGTATCGTCTTTACACGCGTTGGCGTATTGTTGCGACCGATATTTTGAAAATGGTAACATTTTCCGGATTTACATATTTAATTGCCTGTTTCTTTTTGGTTATTATCGGACTTTTATGCTCACCGCAGCACGTTCTTTCGAATTTGTCGTCACGCTATTTGAATTGGACGGTTATGATTGTATCTGTTGCGGGCTTGCTGATATATTTGTGGGGATGCGCTTTTTACAAAAAGCCGATTGTTATTAAAGAAATTGAGTTTGAGACTCCGTCAGTAAAATTGGCATTAGCGCAAATATTCATCGGCGGTGCGGATATTTTAATGGCCTCCTTAGTGTTGTATTTTTTGATGCAAGGCTATATTGACGTGCCGTTTTTTACCTTTATCGGCGTATTCATAATTGCGCAGCTTTTGGGCGTATACAGTCAAGTTCCGGGCGGATTGGGTGTTTTTGAGGTTGTTTTCACCAATTTATTGCCTGATGACGAAAATCAAGCGATGTTGTTTGCCATCTTGATTTTATACCGGATTATATATTATTTGTTACCGCTTGTTTTGTCGGGAATTGCGCTTTTTTGCTATGAATTTGAATGGCGCGAACGAAAATTTTATAAAAAAATGAAAAAGAGGGTTGACATTTAAATAAAGAAACTGTAATAATCTTTTTGATTTTGGCGGGGTAGCTCAGTTGGTTAGAGCAGCGGAATCATAATCCGCGTGTCGTTGG
>CAMAJR010000013.1 GCA_945835885.1 uncultured Alphaproteobacteria bacterium | reverse complement strand
CCTCCTCAGGATGACAAAAAAGAAAACGCTCCTTAGGATGACGCTCAAGTTCTTTTCGCATATTTCAACAAATTTGTTTAATAGAGCGAAAAACAAAAAAAACGACGCTCAAATTAAGCGCCGTTCTTTCGATTCGTCTTAGTTGAGAATTAGAAGTTGTATCTTGCACCCAACATAATTTCGTGGTCACGAGCCGTAACTTTTGCTACGCCGTTGCCATAGTTGTAACGAACGCGACCTAAGTCAGCATAACGATAACCGGCATCAACAGTCCAGTTAGCAGTTACGTCGTAAGCGATACCGGCCATAACTTGCCAAGCTAAATTATTAGTAGATTTTCCTTCTTCCCCAAAATCAGCTTTCAAGTGAGAAATACCGATACCAGCACCGACATACGGTGTCCACGGTGTGCAAGTCAAATAATCAAAATAAGCGTTAGCCATATAGGATTGCTTATAGAGTCTGAAATGCTCAAACATATCAGTCCAGTTACGTTTAATGTCGCGAGAATTGTTTGCTTCAATTTCTGCACGAACATAGCCGGCACGAATACCGTAAGCAACGTGTGTGCCGAACAATTCTTTGTTCAGTTTTTCACGATAGATTTCAGCATCTTCGTAGTCATGATTTTTAACTTTTACTTTGTTAAAATCATAAGATACTTTGCCGGAAACATACTGGTTGATTTTTGCATCCGCGTTAGCGCTTAACAGGCATGCAACACCAGCTAATAACAAAATTTTTTTCATATTAAATTCCTTTATTACTTGTTGAACAACAATATACTTTCGTATTGTAACAGCCATACTTTAGGACGATAAAAATCATAAGTCAAGATATTTTTCTTAAACAATTTCCTGTTCTGCTCACGATTCGTTAAGATTCTGTCGTGTATAAACTTGCGCTTTTTAGGAAAATCCAAGCGGATAGCCCATTTACAAACAAAAGTCACAAAACGTTACAAAGCTGTAATATTGTGCTTATTTATAGGCATAAAGTGTTTTGCCGTAACGTTTCAGCCAAATTCTTCCGCTGCTCCATTCGGGACAAAGCGTGGCAACGCAAGCCCAAAAAGCATCGGAATGGTCCGGGTGCTTAAGGTGTGAAACCTCGTGTGCAATCAAATAATCTGCTACATAATCAGGGGCAAGTGCCGCGCGCCAGCTGTAATTGATGTGATTGAGGGTTGAACAGCTGCCCCAACGTGAGGTTGTATCTTTTATGCTGACACCGGTCAATTTGCAACCGAGTTTGTCCGCCAATGCTTTTGAGCGGGCATAAAAATTTTCTTGCGCTTGTTCTTTAATATAGTCTTTAACACGGCGATGGATAAATTCGGTATTGCCTGAAACGCAGAGTTTATTGCCGTCAAGCCATACGCCGCGTCGTGCCTCCGGATGATGCTCAATTGTAACGTTTTGCCCAAACAGCAAAAACGATTCGCCGGCGGCAAAATATTTGATTTCAGGCAATTTATTGAGGGCTTTGATAATCCAATCGGTGTGTTCGGTTACAAACTCTATGGCCTGTTTGCGCGAGCAATAGCGTGGAACGGCCAAAACCGGCACACGCTCTTTTTCATCAATTTTAAGCGTGAGCTTGCGTGATGAGCGTGATTGCACCACCTTAATGCCCATACCGACCGCTTCGGAAATATCAAAGGTCTTGCCAGTCAACAATGTAATCTTCATAATCCTGAACCTTTGTTTCGTTGACAAGTTCCCGACCGCTGAGCGAATTACCCGATTCGGTCACGCTTGATGCTTTGCCCGTTATCAACGGATGCCAGTCGGGGAGGTCGTAACCGTTATCTAAGAGCCAATAAGCGCAAGTTTTCGGCAGCCAACGCGGTTTTTCACGCACGGCCTCAAGATTTATGTCGCGGCAATCCGGCACCACTTCAAAGCGATGGTCGTAAATTTTGCACAAACAACTTTGACAATCGAGAAAGCGGCAATATGCGTTCGTAAATTTGATTTTTCCTTTGATTTCAAGTTTGTTGAGGCAACATTTGCCGCAACCGTCGCACAATGCCTCCCATTCGTCTTTGCTCATTTCTTCGAGTTTTTTATGCTTCCAAAACTCCGGTTCCAACTTTTGAAACGCATCGACACGTTCTTGCGGATTATAGGATTCGGTTATGATATATTCCTTATCGCTCATAAATCCTCCCAATCGACGATATGGTCTTCCAATTCGGCAAACGTAACTTCGGTTTCGCGCACCACACGGCCCTTAATCGGTTTAAGCGGTTGTTCTTTATAGTTTGCGTCAAACAGTTTGCGATAGGCACAGGTTTTTGGCATAAACGGCAGTTTATCAACATTATCCGGAGTCAGTTTAAGACAATTCGGCACCAATTCACACCGCTTGTCATACACCGTGCAGATTTGTTTTTCCGTGTCATAATAGCGACATAAAATATTTGTATGATAAATATCTCCGGTATCTTCGTCTTCAAGTGTCATCAGACAGCATTTGCCACAATTATCGCAAATTGCTTCCCAATCCGCATCACATATTTTTTGCCAATCCTTCTTATTCATACTGCACCGTCGGTTTATCAATGTTGTTCCGGCAGTTTATCAACTTCTGCCAAATTATCGAATTGTGTGTATTCGCCGTTATAGTAGAGTTTTACCGTGCCAATCGGACCGTGACGGTTTTTGCCGACAATCACATCGGCTTCATTGAGAGTTTGTCGGCAGTTTAACATCCACTCGTCGTGCTTTTTCTGAAATTTTATCGGGTCGTCTCCGTCTTTAATTTTCGGTTCGGCATTTTGCATATAGTAGTTTTCGCGATAGATGAACATCACAATATCGGCATCTTGCTCGATGGAACCGGATTCACGCAAATCGGACATTTGCGGGCGTTTGTCATCACGCGCTTCAACACCTCGGTTAAGTTGTGATAGAGCAATAACCGGAATTTTCAGTTCTTTGGCCAAAATTTTTAAACCGCGTGAAATTTCCGAAACTTCTTGCACACGGTTGCCTTCGCTTTTTTTATCACCGGTGCCGCCGATAAGTTGAATATAGTCAATCACAATCAGTCCCAACCCTTTGGTTCGTTTCAGACGACGGGCGCGTGAGCGTATGGCGTTGATGCTTACCCCCGGCGTGTCATCAATATAAAGCGGAATAGCGCCGAGTTCGCGCACGGCGGCGGCTATTCTTGCAAATTCCGATTCGTCTAACGCGCCGTTGCGCAGTTTTTGCCCTTGTGTATGGGTTGTGGTCGATAAAATACGCGCGGCTAATTCGTCGGATGACATCTCAAGCGAAAAAAACGCAACACCGCGCTTATCGGCCGGAATATCGGAGTGTTCGGCAAAATAAGAAGCGACATTGTAAGCGATGTTGACGGCTAAAGCGGTTTTGCCCATAGCCGGACGCGCTGCTAAAATCAAAAGTTCCGAATCATTTAAACCGCCGATTTTATAATCGAGCTTGCTGAGTCCGGTCGGCAAACCGGAGATTCGTCCGCCTTTTTGATATGCTTTTTGGATAACTTCGACCGATGACTGTAATGCCTCTTCAAAATTGATAAATCCGCCTTTTGCATCACCTTGTTCGGAAAGATTATAGAGCGATTTTTCGGCATTGCTGATTTGGTCGGTGGCCGAAATTTCAAGATTTTCTTCCATAGCATCGGTAATGATTTCGTAGCCGGTGTTAATCAGTTCGCGTCGCAGGTAGCGGTCATAAATAAATTGTGCATAGTGCTCTATATTTGTCAGCGGTGAGGCACTTTCCGCCAACTTAACCAAATACGGAAAACCGCCGACCTGCTCAAGAGTGCCTTCTTGCTCAAAATAACTTCTGAGCGTGATAATATCGGCAGTTCGTTGATTCATTAACAATTTTGCCATTGCCGCAAAAATTTTGCGGTGTGTTGCGTCAGCGAAATGCTCAGGTTTAAGCAAATCACCTATTTTTTCATAAAATTTGTTGTTGACGAGCAACGCGCCGATAAGCGCTTGTTCGGCTTCAATATTTTTCGGCAGTTTTTCAATATCGGGTTTTTCCATTTCAGTCCTTATCTTTTGAGAAATTTATATCGTGAAAAAAAGTTATAAAATATTTATGCTGTTTTGGTAGTGAAATATTTTTTACATTGTGGATAACGGGTATAATTTTTATAACAATTTGTTTCGGCTGAAAAAACGCATTCTATACTTGAATTTACAAAAAAAATGTGCTTTAGGTATAAAATGCGAAAGGAGAATAATATGAACGCAACAAGAGTATTGGTTATCGGTGGCGCCGGTTATATCGGCAGCCATGTGGTAAAGGCGCTTTTGGATAAAAAGTGTGCGGTCACGGTTTATGATAATCTTTCAACGGGGCAACGTTGTAATTTGTTTGCAATGGCAGAATTTGCTGAAGGCGATATTCTTAATGTTTCTGATTTAAATGCGGTTATGGCGCGAGGATTTGACGCCGTGGTGCATTTAGCGGCAAAAAAAGCTGTCGGCGAGTCGATGGTTAATCCGCAACTTTATGCCGAAAACAATATTAACGGTTCAATCAATATTTTTAACGCAATGGTCAACAATGGTGTCAAAAATGTTGTGTTCTCATCATCAGCCGCCGTCTATGGTATGCCGCAATATTTGCCGCTTGATGAATCTCATCCGCTGAATCCGATGAGTTTTTACGGATACACAAAGGCAGAAATCGAAAGAGTGATGGATTGGTTTGCGCGGCTTAAAGATTTTAATTATATTGCGCTGCGTTATTTTAATGCGGTGGGATATGCCGCCGACGGCAGTATTCGCGGCAAAGAGAAAAATCCGCAGAACCTGTTGCCGATAGTGATGGATGTATTGTCCGGCAGACGAGAAAAAATGCAGGTGTTCGGTCACGATTACGATACGCCGGACGGAACCTGTTTGCGTGATTATGTTCACGTTGAGGATTTGGCGCAGGCGCACGTTGCGGCAATCGAAAAACTGTTGAACGAACCGAAATCGCACATTATCAATTTAAGCACGGGTAAAGGAACATCTGTGTTGGAAATAATCGGTGCGGCAGAACGTGTGAGCGGCAAAAAGGTTAATTATGAATTTGCACCGCGTCGGGACGGAGATCCGGCAACAGTGGTGGCAAACAATGCTTTGGCACGCGAAGTGCTTGGTTGGATGCCTCAATATATCGATATTGATGAAATTGTAAAAACAACTTGGAATTTGGAAGAAAAATAATGGAAATGTTAGATTCTTTAATGAACTTTTTTTCGTCACCGCATCAGGCGATGTCTCAGTTTTGGTTGTGGACGTGTTTCGGCATAACGGTCGTGTTGCTTCTTGCTGCCGACTTGTTTTGGTTTAATCGCAAAAACGAAGAGCCGCACTTTTGGCACACACTGTGGATTTGTGTGGCGTATGTTGCCGTTGCCGTGCTATTTGGCGCGTTTGTTTGGATAGAAGACGGCACAGAAAAAGGTATGGATTATTTTACCGGCTATCTCTTGGAAAAGAGTTTGTCGATGGATAATATATTTGTTATGTCAATGGTGTTTGCCGCGCTCGGTGTGCCGAGCAAATATCAGCATCGTGTGCTGTTTTGGGGCATTTTGGGTGCTCTCGTAATGCGCGGTATTCTTATCGGCGTCGGCGATGCTTTAGTCGTGCGGTTTAATTGGATTCTCTACATTTTCTCGGCGTTCTTGATTTATACCGGTATAAAAATGCTGTTGATGAAGCATAACGAAAAGGGGGATATTCGTGATACGAAAGTGTATAAACTCGTGTCAAAAATGTTTCATGTAACACACGAGTTGCGCGGGGAGCATTTTTTTGTGAAAGAAAACGGCAAACACTATATTACACCGCTGTTTTTTGCTTTAGTGACGATTGAATTGATGGATGTTGTGTTTGCGCTCGATTCCATTCCGGCGATTTTTTTGATAACGACCGATATTTATGTGGTTTATACCAGTAATATTTTCGCCATTTTGGGCTTGCGTGCGCTTTACTTTCTGTTAGCGGCGATTATTAGTAAATTTGCGTATCTGAAACCGGCGATTTCGATTATTCTTATTTTTATCGGTGCCAAGATTTTCTTGAAACACTTCGGAATAGAAGTGCACGAGTGGCAATCTTTGGCGGTTACGCTCGGTTTGCTGGCCGGCGGTATTTTGCTGTCGATTTTCAAAGAAGCAAAGCTGAATGACACCGCAAACTAAGTTTTATCTCAGCTTTGGTCGTCACGAGCGTTACGGTAGTGATACACCGATAGAACGTGAGGATATGATTGCCGCGTTTTTGACCGGTCGGCAACTTAAAGCGTGGTTACCCGAGTGCGCGACCGTGTATCATTCGCCGTTGGCGCGTGCCGTTGAAACGGCGCGCTTTGAGGCGCTCGGAATGGAAATAGAGCATCTGCTTTGCGTGGAGGCGTTGGAAGAAAGTGCGCCGAAATTTGTTGTGCAAAGGTTCATCAACGAATTGCTTAATTATACGGATGAAACGGTGCAATATTACCATTTTGTGACGCATTTGCCGATAGTTGAAAAACTCGGGCTGCCGTTTTTGGGTGCGGGGGAAGTATGCTTGCTGACGGCGGAAAATAAAGACGAAATGCTGGCGGAAAATTATAAGGTGCAGGTGATTAAAAAGCCGGAAATCAGCGCGGAGATATGGCAAAAACTCGCTCTGACGCCGGAGAGTTTGCGCACATTATCCGCCGATGAGATTTATCTGCAAATAAAAAGTAAATACCAAAACACAACACGGGAAAAAGGTTTTGAACCTCTCTGAACTCCTTTATTTTACGACTGCATCAGCGGTTGATGTTTTTTAGAAGATTTTAGAATCTGATTTTGATAAGGAAGTCAAAAAGCTGTTGCAACCCTTGCGGATGTAATGGAAGCGGCAAAGCAAAAAGCGGCTCCGATTTATAATGAGCTTGAGAATATAGGCGATTTCGCTGAATATGATGCGGTAGCAAGACCAACAAAGGAACAGTTGGCAACATACCCGGCGGAAAGCAACGCTAAACTTGATTATTTGGTTGATGAACTAAATAAATGCCGCCGATAATGTATCTATCAACGGGCGCGTTATGATGCCTACGGGCAGCGGATACATCGCTACGTCATCACAACCTAATTATAATATATCATCACTTGGCGAGTTCGTCAATGATAATCCGTTTATTCAAGCCGAAATAGCTAATGTGCGCAAGGATTTGACATTGCCGAAAAATGTGCGCGAAGCATCCGACACCAGTTTTGATATTTTGAACGCAGTTAAAAAGAATATTGACGATAAAATCAATGTTGCAAAACGAACCGGCGAAACGGAACTTGCCGGAAGATTAACAACTATGAAAAACGATTTGCTGGAACGGATGGATGATATTGCCCCGACTTATAAAGAGGCGCGTAAAATATACGAAGATTCTTATAAATTTCGTGATGCCGCAGATATGGGGCGCGATGTTTTTAACAATCGGCAGAGCGTGGCGGAGTTTAAGCAAAACTTAAAAAAGTTAAGCGCAAGCGAAAAAGACGCGCTTAAAATCGGTGTGCGCGATGAAATGGTTAATAAACTCGGTTCGGTATATAATGAAAATGTGGCAAACAAAAAGTTTTTGGTGGATAAAAACGGCGAAGTTGTGGAACGCTTTGAGCCAACCGCCGATATGAAAGATATGGAAGAAAAAATTGTAAAATTACTTTAATAAAACGGCATAAGTAAAAGCAAATATAACAACCTCAAGCCGAGTTTAACCGCTCGGCTTTTAAATATATCTTGACATTTATACATATAGGGGGTATATGTATATTTGAACGTAATTTTTTTAACAGGAGAATAAAAATGGGAAAATGTAATAATCCGAATTGTAAATGCGAAAACTGTCAATGCGGTGAAAATTGTCAGTGCGGAAAAAATGGTAAAGAATGCCATTGCGGTGAAAATTGCACCTGCGGTGATAACTGTCAATGCACCAAAGAAAATAAATGCTGCGATTCTTGCCACTGCGGCGATAATAAATAGGTGAAGCCAATGACTACACAATCACAACCGAATCATTCGGAAAACTTGCCTCGCCTGAACCGCATTTCCGGTCAGATAGATGGAATAAAAAAGATGATAGAAGAAGAACGTTATTGTTTGGATATTGTCAATCAAATTAAAGCGGTGCGTTCTGCATTGAAAAGTGTTGAAAAAAACATTTTGCAAAAACACATTCAACATTGCGTTGCCGCTTCTTTTTCTACCTCAAAAGCCGAGCAACAGAAAAAAATTGATGAGCTTATCGGGCTTTTAGATAAATCAGATGTTTAAATGAAAGGAATAAATAATGTCTGAGCATATTCATCATCACCATCATCATAATGAGGTAACACAAAAGTCCGTTAAATTGCTGATTTTATCGTTTGCAATCAATATGCTTTTGTCTGTTGCTGAAATAATAGGAGGTATAATTTCCGGCAGTGTTTCTTTGATAGGAGATGCACTGCATAACACTTCTGATGCTTTTTCAATTTTGATTGCCGTCATTGCGTTTAAGATAGGAAACAAGAAAGCTTCGGCAAAATACACATACGGTTTCAAAAGAGCTGAAATTATAGGTGGATTTGTTAATCTGATATTGCTTTTTATATCCGGTTGCTATCTGTTGGCAGAAGGAATTGAACGGCTGATAAATCCGCAACAAATTGATGGACTGCTGATTGTTTGGATTTCGGTTTTGGCGCTTATTATTGATGCCTTAACGGCAAAAATTTCGCATCATGACGCCCATCACAACAGCAATATGAAAATGGTGTTTATTCATAACTTGGCAGATGCATTCGGTTCAATCGGCGTTATTATTTCCGGCCTTTGTATTATGTGGTTTGATTTATATCGGGTTGATGGGATTGTGGCCTTGCTTATTGCTTTTTATATGATTTTTCAATCGGTTGTGTCTTTTCCGCAGATTGTAAATATCTTGATGAATGCCGCTCCCGACAACATTGATATAGAACAAGTCAAAAATTCTTTGCTTGCCATAAAAAATATCAAAGATGTGCACCATTTGCATTTATGGTGTATCAGTGAACATAATGTGGCGATTGAATGCCATATTGAAAGTGATAACAATGATATTATTGTGGAAGCAACACAGCTTTTAAAAGATAAATTCGGAATTACTCACTGCAATTTTCAGGTAGAAAATAAATCATGCGGTGAATGTTGCGATTTATAAAAATTTTTAAAGAATGGATAGCAAAATGAAATTTGAACAAATACGCAATGCGACAATTGTTTTGGAATATGCCGATAAAAAGTTTTTGGTTGACCCATGGCTTGCGCCACAAGGTAGTAACGGTACATTCAAAGAACTTGGTATGGAAAAAGAGGTAATTTGCCCTGAACACAATGAACTTGCTATGCCGATATGTGCGTTGCCGAAATCGGTTGCGGAGATATCAAACGGGGTTGATTACTATATCATCACCCATATTCATCCGGACCATATTGATATGTATCCTGATGGAACAGTCGGTAAAGATTTAAATCACAATACACCGGTTTTTGTGCAAAATATGGTAGATGCCGAAATACTGAAAAAGTCCGGATTTACAGATGTTCAAGTTATGACGGAAAATACGCAAATCGGTGAAATTACGCTTATTAAAACACCGGCATTACATGGCACAAAAGTTCCTTGCGGAAAGGCCAGCGGATTTATTTTGCAACATAAAAACGAAAAGTCGGTTTATGTGGCTGGAGATACGATTTTTTATGATGAAGTTCAAAAGACTTTGCAACAATATCAGCCTGAAGTTATCATTTTGAATGCTTGTGCGGCGACTTTTAATACTTTCGGACGTTTGATTATGGACGACGGTGATGTGGCAAACGTTCATAAAGTGTGCCCAAATGCAAAAATTATCGCCAGCCATATGGATAATGTGGCGCATGCAACATTAAATCGCCAAACCTTAAGCGAAAAGTTACATCAGTGCAATATTGCCGATAAAATTTTAATACCTTCCGACGGCGAAATTTATCAGTTTTAATTTATAATTTAGGTAGCATACAAGCCGAGTTTAACCGCTCGGCTTTTTTTATGGAGAACATCATGGATTGGCTACAATTTTTACAAATTGTTTGCGTACCGGCGTTTGGTTTGCTTCGGTCACTCGTTTGCGGTTGTTCGTTGCGCAGCGCAAGATTCTTGCTAACTCATAAGCAAACTTCGCCCGTCGTCAAAAAACAACATTTTTTAGGTTGTTTTTTATCCTCCGGCTTACTGCGTTCGTTCGGCCCCTTAAATGCGCACAAAAAAAACCTCCCGTGTGGGAGGTCTGTTTATTGGCGCGCCCGGCGGGACTCGAACTCACAACCTTCTGATCCGTAGTCAGATGCTCTATCCAATTAAGCTACGGGCGCCTTAACAAATACGTTAATATATCAAATTATTTTTAAATGCAAGCATTATTTTCTAAAAAATGATATTTTTTGCCGTTATACGGAAAAATTAAGTCATTGCACCGCTTTTACTCAAGCCGGATTTATGCCGATAGATTCGGAATGGTAGCATTTTACTTTGAAAGACGAGCCGTATTCGGATACATATTTCAACTTTGATGTTGAATAACAGGTAATCTTAAATTTGAGTCCCTAAAAGCCATAAACATAAAAGCCGAGTTAAGTTTCCGGCTTTTGTTTTTAATCAGTGGTGGAAACATCAATGTCCGGTGCAATATTTAGCTCATAATGCGGATAGGCCTTGTGTATTTCTGCATAAAGCGTTTTAAGGCCGTCTTCCGGTTTTATATCAAAACTCATAACCACATCAAAGCACATTTTATGTTGCTCAATATCTAAATAAAACCCGTGAACCTGAATGGCCCATTTATGATGCAAGACGATTTTTTTGATTTCCTTTTCAATTTCCATTGCTTCATCATTTCGGGTATTGTAGGCATAAATCCCGACAGCTGCTAAAATAACGCCGGTTTTATCATATATTTCCGTTTCTGCCTGACGGGTTAAGCCGTCTATTTCTTTTGCCGTCATTGTATCCGGCACTTCTAAGTGAACAGACGCATAATATTTATCCGGTCCGTAATTATACATCATTAAATCATACGCACCGCGCACTTTCGGTTTTTGCGCCAAAATGTGTTTAATTTTACTCGTAATTTCCGTATTTGCTCTTGTGCCGAGAATTTCATCAAGCGCCTCCCTCATCATCTCGATGCCGGCTTTAATGATAAAGCCGGAAATAACTGCACCGACATAGGCCTCTAACGATAATCCGCTTACAATAAAAATAATGGCCGACACCAAAACGGATGCAGACAATATGGCATCGGATAAAGCATCAGAGCCGGAGGCAATGAGCGAGCCGGAATTGACTTTTTTCCCTTGTGCTTTAACATATTTTCCGAGGACTATTTTTACCACAACAGCAACCGCGATAATCATAAGTGAAACGGTGCCGTAATCCGGTGTTTCCGGATTTATGATTTTTTTGATTGATTCCACGAGCGAAGTAATGCCGGCATAAAGCACAATGCCCGATACAATCATGGCACTTAAATATTCAATTCGGCCATGTCCGAGCGGGTGTTCCTTATCCGGTAATTTTCCTGCTAATTTTGTTCCCGCAATAGTAATAATTGAAGAAAGAGCATCTGATAAATTATTTACTGCATCTAATGTAACGGCAATAGAATTGGAAATAAGACCGACAGCGGCCTTAAATGTTGCCAAAAGCAAGTTGGTGGCAATACCGATACTACTGGTTTTTATAATTACTTTGTCACGGTTCATATTTATTCCTTTCGATGCGTTGTAAAATAATCATCGGCGGTTTTGCCGTATTGATCTTTTGTTTTTGTATCGGCATTGTTTTCAGCCAGTTTTTCACGCACTTGCAGATAAAGATTCGGATTATTTTTTGCAAACAGTATCAAAGCGGTTTCTCCGCTGCTGTTTTGATTGTCAACATCAATTTTTGCCGTTAAAAGTTGCTCCAAAACTGCCATAATATCTTCTGCGCGTTTTTGCTCAGCCATTGCCAAATAGGCAAGTGCATTGTTACCGTCATTATCACGGGCATTGATATCTATTTGATGCTCCAACACATAAGTAATCAAATGCAGATTCAAATCTTCAACGGCATCCATTAAAACAGTAACGCCTTCCGGTGTCTTAAAAGTGATATCCGCATTGTTTTGCAACAATAATTCCAAAAATTCCGAATCACTGCTGCTGAGAGACATCAGGCAATTTTTGCCGTCGATACCGGCGTTAATGTCTGCGCCGTGTTTGATTAAAATTCGCGCGGTTTCAACCTGTCTTGTTTGACAAGCGCTCAAAAAGGCCGTGTTTCCTTTTTTTGTTTTATGGTTTACATTGGCCCCTGCTTTCAGCAAAGTTTCGATTTTATCGGGTCTGGCATGTGACTCGATAGCTTTTAAAAGCAGAGTTTTACCTTCATCATCGGCTTGATTGACATCACCGACTTTTTGCAACATAAATTGAAAATGTTCCTTATTATCGCTGTGCAATATTTGCGTCAAAAGAATTTCTGCCGGTGCATTGATGGCAATAAATTCTGCCAGTCCGGAATCTTGCGGATTATCGGCGGCAAGTTCAACCATTGTTTTGCCGTTTTCATCTTTCAAATTCGGCAGATTCGGAAACTTGGTAACTAATTTGCGTAACAACTTAAATCTGTGCTTAGTCAGCAAATGTTTCCACAGCGGAAGCTTTGTTTCCGCAACTGTGAGCATTAAGTCTGTTTCTTCCATTTCGGAGATAATGGCGTCTGTTACGGTTTCATCAATGCGATGTGTCAGAGCATAGATAATTAAATCGTGTTTCTGAGGAGATTTTTTCAAGCACCCGTCATTAATTAAATGTATGGCCGTGAATTTATCATTTTTATGCAAGACCGTTAAAAGCAAAGAGTTGTGATTAATTGTTGTTGTCAAATAATCCGTTCCGAATTTTTCAACGCCGCGTTCCCATAAGTAATCGGTCATATCTTGGGGGGCACCATGTTCATAAGCATACCACAAATCGCTTCGTGTTCCGTCGGTAAAATCGGTGGTTAAACGTATTGGAAAATGCAGTCTTTTCAGGAGATTCGTATCTTGTTTTCTAACCAATTCCGGAAGCAAATCAGCCGGCTCAAAATAGAATTCTTCTCCGCTCAACGCAATAATCTTATCGACCACGTTCTGCGGATAATCATGGTGCAGTGCATAAAACAGCGCGCTGTGACCATCGGCATCCGTTTCGCCTTTCTTAAATGGCCACACGGATAAAATCTGTTCTATAATTTTGACGGATTGCTTGTGCTTAAGTGCGTGGAATAATGGGGATTCACCGTTTCTGAGTGTAATTTCGGAGAGCAACGCGCCGGAGTTAAGTAAAGCTAAAATAGTATCGGAAGAATGATTTTGCTCAAGCGCGTATGTAATCGGCATATTTCCTGATTTATCCTTAACATTGATGACAGCGCCCTTTTGCAATAATGCTGAAATGATAGCCGGTTGCGCATTACTTTTTACGGCATACAGCAAGGCCGTATTACCGTCTTTGTCACGCAACTCAATATCAGCGTTATTGGCCAGCAAATAATTGACCGTATCGGCATTATTCAAACGAATTGCCTCTTGTAAAGCAGTGGTTCCGCGCGGATTTTGTTCTTTTAACTGACTCATAAAACGTTGTAAAACTTCAGTCGGAGCCGACAAGTTAATAGCATATCCGAGCGGTGTTAAGCCAAAATATAACTGACTGGAAATATTTTCATAATTTTCGTCTTGACGATAAACGGACATATCATCTATTGTCAGAACATACATTTTCATTTCTTTTTCAAGGGTTTCCCAAATGTCCGTTTTTTCGGTATTGAGTGCCAGCCATAAAACCGTGAACCAATACGGCCGTTTTGTGCTGTAATGTGAGAGTTTACCTGCATTATACGCCGCATAAATATTTTTGAGATATTCATCGGCTTGCAAATCAATAGCTGACATTTCATTGCCGTCCACATAATATTTAACGGCGGTTAAATTACCTTTATCATCAAAATATCGTGCCGTGCCTTCAAGCTTGTCATTTTTATAGTATTCAAGAGCGGAAGTTATGCCGTTTTGATAAAACGTTTCACGGATACCGTTTTTTAAATCGTTGATATACTGAGTTTTTTCCTTTGGCTTTTTGTCGGGATAATAAGCGGTTGACATTCCCTGACGTTGACCTTTAAGATACGGAACTTCCGTAACACTGCCGTCTTCGGCATAAATTTTACCGATACCTTCGGGTATTCCGTCTTTATATTCAATTTCTTCTGTCAAATATTTATCATTGTATTTTTTGACGATGCCGGATATTTTGCCGTTAATATAGATATATTCTTCACGCAGACGCCCGTTTTCAATAATTTCTTCTTTACCGTTTTTGACACCGTTTTGATAAGTTTCTATTTTTGTAAGATTGCCGTTTGCATCAAAATAATGGACTTTTCCGTCGAGTTCGCCGTTAATGTAAAAACTGCGTTGCCGCAATTTTCCGCCGGTATGAAATAAAAATTCTTCACCGTCAAAAACATCATCTTTATAGTTACGTTGATATAATGTGTTTCCGTCTTTGGCAAACATTATTTCGGTGCCGTTTTTGTGGCCGTTTTCATACATTGTTTCTTTACGGATTTGCTGATTATCATAATAAGAAGTGGCAACATCGTTTTTTTTGCCGTTTTTATAGTAATAGGTCGTTAAAAAATTATCTTTGTCCGGCAGCATAATGGCTCCGGAAAACAGTTTGTGTTTTTTGTTATATACAATTTCTTCGCCGTTCTCTGTTCTGAAAAGTAAATTTTCGGCATTTTCGACAATAACATTTTCCGAATTTTCCGTGTTTTGACGAGGCGACTGGACTGTTGTGTCAAACTGTGGCTGCTCGACGGTCGGAACGCTTGATTTTGGTTCTGACGCTACGGTATTTCCTTCGGGTTGCGGAGTTGTTGCCGCAGGATTTGCGGCAGGGGGGACGTTTGCCTGTTGCGGATTGTTTTGCGGTGGATTTGCCTCGGATAAGGTTTGCTCTTGAGCGAGTGCACCATAAGTCGAAAGCCACAAAAAAAGACATAAGACAAGCAAAATCAAACGTTTCATAATTTTCTCCGATAAAAATTATCTTTTTTCAAAGTAACATGTTTGTTTTGGAAAATCAATCTATAAAAGTTAAGCAAATGAGCAATGTTTTTATACCGATTTTGGCGGAAAAGCGTAATTTTGAATCAAATCTTCAAACGCTTCCCGCGCCGTTTCATAAGCAGCTTTTTTGAAAGGGATAATCAGCCGGCAGGCCTCATCTAAAGAGCCCCAACGGTATTCCGAAAATTCCGGTTCGGCGGTTTGTAAATTGATTTCTGTATCTGCTCCGTCAAAAAACACCAAAGACCAATAAATATCCTGTCCGACATTATTATAACCGCGGCGGCGCATTGACTCGATGATATGCGGCGGAAAAGTATAGCGTGCCGGAGTTTCGAGTGATTGAACCAACGTAACGTCAGTCAGCGATGTTTCTTCTTTGAGCTCGCGCAGTGCCGCTTGAGCCACCGTTTCGCCTTCTTCTATGCCGCCTTGCGGAAATTGCCATGAATCGGCAACGTCGTTACGCTTACACAACAGCACGCGACGTCGCCGATTAAAAACCACAATACCTGCGTTACGACGATAAATTTCAGACATTATTTCTTTTCTTCTTTATCGTTTTTTTCAGCATTTTCAGCTGCCGGTTTTGCCGCAAGATTATCGTTTTGACCATATATATAAAGTGCTTTTACCAAATCAAGTGCGCGCACTAACTGATAATCATTTTTGTCTTTATTTTTAGCGTCTGCTTCTTTGGCATCTTTCTTTTTATTTTTATCGCTGTCTTTAATTTGTTCGTTTTTCAGCGCGCCTTTCAAATCGGCTTCGCTGACACGCCAACTGCTTTTATCGATTTCTTCTAATTTTGCCTGTTTAACCACAACATCCGGTTCGATGCCTTGCGCTTGAATTGAGCGTCCGGACGGTGTGTAATAACGTGCGGTTGTAATCCGCATCGCCGCATTGTTTCGGAGCGGAATAACCGTTTGCACCGAGCCCTTGCCGAAAGACTTTTCACCTAAAATAACGGCACGATGATGGTCTTGCAACGCGCCGGATACAATCTCCGATGCCGATGCCGAACCCTCGTTAATCATTACGACAATCGGTAAATTGGCGGCAATATCGCCGGCTGTTGCCGAATATTTGACGGTATCCTCTTCGTTACGCGAGCGGGTAGAAACGATTTCGCCCTGTTCCAAAAACAAATCGGAAACTTTGACGGCTTGGTCGAGTAATCCGCCCGGATTATTCCTGACATCAATGACAAGTCCGGCCAATTTACCTTTAAGTTCTTTCTGGGCGTCTTCAAACGCTTTTTTAACATCAACATCAACATCATCGCTGAAGGAAGAAATACGAACATACAAAATATCGTTGTTTTTAATTTCGTGCTTCACCGATTGGATTTTGATTTCGTCACGCGTTAACGTAACCGAAAACGGCTTTTCATTGACACGACGCACCGTAATTTTAACTTTGGTGCCGACTTTACCGCGTAATTTGCTCACAACTTCATTTAAGGTTTGACCGACCACGGTTTCGTCCTCAATGTCCGTAATATAATCGCCGGCCTTGAGTCCTGCTTTGGCGGCCGGTGTATCATCAATCGGGGAAATAATTTTAACAATACCGTTTTCCATAGTGATTTCAATACCCAAACCGCCGAATTTGCCGCTTGTTTGCTCATTCATATATTTATAGTCCTGCTCGTTTAAATAGCTTGAATGTGGGTCAAGCGCCGTCAACATACCGTTGAGAGCCGATTCGATGAGGTCTTTATCCGTAACGTCTTCAACGTAAGAAACTTTAGTGCGTTCCATAACTTCACCGAAAATATTTAAGAGTTCGTAAGTGTTGATTTGGTCGTCTTTCTTTTCATCTTTTGCCAAAACGGTCGATGAAAGCAGACAACCGGTTAATGCGTATATGAGTAATGATTTTTTGAACATTTTCTTTTTCCTTTATTTTGATGTCATCCAATCAGTCGGGTTAAGCGGTTGATTGTTCTTTCTGATTTCCATGTGTAATTTACCGGATGCGCCGTTTGGCATAGTGCCGACCGGTTCTCCGGCTAAGAGTGTTTGTCCGACCTCGGTGTTGTTTTCGCCTAATCCGCTCAAAAGCGAGGTATAACCCTGACCGTGGTCGATGATAATCAAGTTGCCGAAATTCTTAAACGGGCCGGAAAAGATAACCGTTCCGGCGTATGGTGCGATAACTTGGGCATTAGACGCTGTTTTGATGTCTATGCCGTTGGATTCGACACCTTTCGACATCTCTTGCTTGAATTGTGTGATGATTGCACCGCGTGCCGGTCGTGAAATATTTCCTTTTGCTTTGGCAAAGTCAGTTCCGGCAGCGTGTGGGAACGGCGTTTGTGTCTGACCGCGTTCGGCGCGCAATTCATCAGCCGCGCGTTGTTTGGCTAAACGTTCTTTTTCAGCCAATTGTTTGCGTTGCAATTCTTTGTGTTTTTCGAGTTTTTCAAGCAAATCGCGCAAACTGCCGGCTTGAGTGGCCAAAAGTTCGGCTTTTTGCTTTGCTTCTTTGGATTGTGACTCTACTTGATTATAGATTTGTTTCTTTTGCTGAGAGAGTTTTTTCATCTCGTTATGCTGTGCGGCGAGTTCTTTATTTTCTTTTTCCAAATCATTGAGACGTCGGGCAATTTCAGTTTTTTGCGCGTTAATATCCTCAATGCTCTGACGAATATGTTCGGCGCGCTCTTTAAGGGCGTGAATACTGTTGCGCATCAAGATTGTGCTGCGCATCACTTCGACCGGTGACAGCGATTGCGCCAAAATTGCTTCTGACGGACGTTGTGCTAAATTTTGAAGTGCCGCCAGCGTTTCAACCAGCATACTGTGGTCAACGTCAAAGGTTGCTTCGGAAACGCTGAGGTGTTCTTGCAACTTTTCTAATTCGGCCTGTTGACGTTCGACTTCGTCTTCGCCGTTTTGAATTTTTTTGGCGGTTGCAATCATTTTTTGGTTAACATTACCCAATTCTTTTTTGATTTTTTTTGCGGCTGCTTCTAATTTTTGGCGTTCCTGCGAGGCCTTTTTTGCTTCTGCTTCCGCTTTGGCAACCTCTGCTGCCGACACCGACGCGGCTGTTTTACCCATCGGCGCGGCAAAAAGCGGTTGCCCGATAGTCAGCGGCAAAAGCAAAATTGCAAAAAAGAGCCCTTTAGTCATCAAAGTTCCTTATTTTATTAAGAGCGAATTACCAGTCATTTCCGGTGCTTTTTCTATGCCGAGCAAATCCAAAAGCGTCGGGGCTATATCTGCTAAACGACCGTCTTTTAAGCCGGTTATGTTTGTCGGCGCGTTATACAACACGGCCTGCACTTTGCCGACGGTATGCGCCGTATATGGCTGACCGGTTGTTTCATCAATCATCTTTTCAACGTTGCCGTGGTCTGCCGTGACCAATAAAACACCGTTCACATCTTTAATGGCGCGCATCACGCGTTCAAGAGATTCATCAACTGCCGCAACGGCTTTCAGTGCCGCGCTCATCACGCCGGTATGCCCGACCATATCGCCGTTGGCAAAATTGCAAATAATCGTATCGTATTTTTTGCTTTCGATTGCCTCCACCAACTTATCGGTCACTTCATACAAGCTCATTTCCGGCTTTAAGTCGTAGGTCGCGACTTTCGGACTGTTAATCAAAATACGGTCTTCGCCTTCAAACATACGCTCCTCGCCGCCATTAAAGAAAAACGTGACGTGAGCATATTTCTCGGTTTCAGCGATACGCAGTTGCTTCATACCGTGATTGGCAATGATTTCGCCGTAAATATTTTTGAGCGCTTCCGGAGCGAAAATTGTTTTCATAAAGCGGTTATGGTCAACCGAATATTCTGTCATACCGACGCTTATGGCAAACTTAACAATTTTAGAGCGAACAAAGCCCTCAAATGTTGCATCGGATAAGGCATATAAAATTTCACGAGCGCGGTCGGCGCGGAAGTTTGCCATCAAAACGGCATCGTCGTCATTTGCGCCGGCATAATCGCCGATAACGCACGGCACAACAAACTCATCGGTAACATTGGCGGCATAAGAAGCGGAAATGGCTTCGTCTGCGGTTGCATAATGTTTGCCGTTGGCAGAAACGATGTTGTTGTATGCAAGTTCTACTCTGTCCCAGCGTTTGTCACGGTCCATGGCATAAAAACGACCGGAAAGAGTTGCAATTTTGACGTGTGGCATATTCTTAATCGATTCGGTAAATTCTGCTAAAAAGCCCTGAGCCGAAGTAGGCGGCGTGTCACGTCCGTCCAAAAAGGCGTGAACGGCAACATTGATGCCGTTTTTGTTCAAAATTTCGCACAAAGCGACAATATGCGCTTGATGAGAGTGAACGCCGCCCGGCGACATTAACCCCATTAAATGACAGGTTTTGCCGTTTTTCTTTAAGGTGTTGACCAATTCAACAATCACCGGATTTTGTTCCAATGTGTGATTTTCAATGGCTTGGTCGATTTTTGGTAAATCTTGCATAACAACACGTCCGGCACCTAAGTTTGTGTGTCCGACTTCCGAGTTGCCCATTTGACCTTTCGGTAGGCCGACATCGAGTCCGGATGTTTCAATAAAGGCGTGCGGACAAGTTTTTAGAAGATAGTGCCAATTCGGTGTTTCGCCGTTTTCGATGGCATTATCCGGTGTTGTTTTTTCTCTGTATCCCCAACCGTCCAAAATAAGTAACATAACCGGTTTTTGCATTATATTTCCTTTCTTAACAATAAACATTTAATACAATATGTTGCGTATTATATATAATAAATCAAATTTTAAAAGCACTATTTTACATTTTATAAACAAGTATTGCAAACAAGAGGGAAAATCAAGAAATTATGTTGACATATTCTGCGTCTGTTCATAAATTAAATACAAAAGAAAAGGAAAAGCGAAAAATGAAAAAAATATTGCTTACTGCTGTTTTGTATTGTTGCGCAAATGTGGCTGTTGCCGGCGATTTTGTGTATGATTACGGTGCAACCGCGACCGCCTTTTACGGCTATACAAATTACGCAGACAAATATCGCCCATTGTATAAACATAATCATACGCCGGTTTCGTTAGAAGTGCGGACATCTGCCGGTTACCGTTTTGATAATGATGATGAATTGACGTTTGGTGTCGAAGCGCAAATCGCCGACGGAAAAGAAGTAGAGGACTATAATCACGGCGAATGGGGTGAAAATCTGTATGCCTCGTATGTTTCGGATAAATACGGTGAACTGACGGTCGGTCAGGTTTATAATGCGGCGTATCAAATGGCTGTCGGGGCGCCGTCAATCGGTGTTTTTCGAGTCAATAATTCACCGATAACCGACTTTATTGCCAATCCGAATTGGACGCGGCACAGTCGTGCGGCGGCGTATCGCACGCTCAATTCGACTTTTTTGAATACCGACGCCGACGCGCCGAAAATCAGCTATACGACACCGGAGTTCTATGGCACAAAAGCCGCATTTTCTTACACACCGGACAGCTATTCGCGAGCCGGCTTAATCAACAAACGCAGTCGTTATGACAATCGCGCGTCTTATGCCGTCGGTTTGTATAACGATATGGATTTGGATTATGTTGAAGTCGAAAGTTCGCTCGGCTATGCTTTCAATCATAAAAACAATCAAGAGGCCTCGGCCGGTTTGAGTATTTATCGCAAAGGGTGGACTTTAGGCGGTTCATATCGCCAAAGTTGGCGCACATCGCACGATTACGCCCTAAACGAGCGCACCGATGTGTCTTATATGCCGGAAGATTTTGACGGTTATCGTGAAGGCCACGCTTTTAATATCGGTTTAAGTTATGAAATCGGACCGTTTAAAACCGGCTTGTCGTATTTTGCGGCATACGCTGATAAAACCGATAACAAAGACAAAATCGTAACGTGGGCAAACCGCTTTGCCGTCAATAAATATGCGGCAATTTATTTAGCCGGCGCGTATGCGGAATATAAAGGCAACGGCAAGCTGAAGGATAATAATCGCGGCTATGCGACAATCATCGGTTTGGAACTGAACTATTAAGAGGGCGCGTGCGATGAAGGTGCTTCTGATTTCGCAAAATGAGGATTTTCGCAACGATTTGTTATTGCAAATGAGTAAATATCTCGATAATTTTTCGGCGGTTGAAGTAGAGATGCCGGATATTATCGTGGTTGATGAAGACTTACGGATTTTGCGGCAAAAGCGCGAAATGTTCCCGAGTGTGCCGACAATTTTGTTGACTTCGGAAAGTCTGCCGGACAGCGATAAGCTGAATTTGGTGTTGCATAAACCGTTTTCTTTGTGGAAACTGACTGATATGATGCGTGCCGCCAACAATATGTTGGATAACTCGGAAGAAGGAATGCTGGTGTTTAATCAATATAAATTACAGCCGAATCTTCGCACAATTACGGATTTGATAACCGGCATTGAAATTAAACTGACGGAAAAAGAAGTCAATATTTTGAAATATCTTTATAAAAATGCGAGTCACTTTGTCGGCAAAACCGATTTGCAGGTCAATGTGTGGCAATATAACGAAGAAGTGACGACGCACACGATAGAAACGCATATTTATCGCTTGCGTCAAAAAGTGGAACAAGAAAACGGTCGGCACTTAATTATTACCGATAACGGAAAATACAAATTGAATATGGAATAAAAATGCCGCAAATGACAATGAAAAAAAAGCCCTTAATTAAAATAAACTTCCGACAGATTTTTCGTGAAGTCAATCATTATATTGCGGCAAATCCAATGTTTGTTTTGTGCGTTTGCGTCGTTAATATGGTGTATATGCTGTTATTAAAAGTGATTCCGGAGGGTGTGCAAAATCCGCTGTTTATCGTATGGATTCTGACTTATTATGTATTTTGGTGCTTTTTCTATCGCTATTATTATCGCTTAGAGCCATATTTTTTGAGTAAAGCAATATTCGGCAGTTTAACGCCGTCAACAAAAGCACTTTTTTTATTGGCGCTGTGCGGTTTTGGGGTGGCGTTGTTGCCGATGGTTCCGCTGTTTTTGGGCTTTGATGATGTGTATATGGATATTTATGAAAACTATCTGCAACCGGCAAGTCAAAAAGATATCGGACAACTGTCGGGGATTACATTGGTTATTGTGTATGGTGTGTTGACTCTGTTGGCACCGCCGCTGATTTGCAAACCGTATTTGGCGTGGATTTCGTCTTTGCGGCAACAAAATGCGTCGTTTCGCAAAGTCGGCGACAAAACAAAAGGTAATTATTGGCAGTTTGTGATTATTTCAGCCGTATTATTGGTGCCGGAGGCAATCGCTTCACAGCTTGATATTTATTTTAATTTGCAGAATTGGCTTGATTATACGGTCAGCACAATCATTTTTATTTATACCAACCTCGTGTTTGCCAAGATTTATGACTTTTTTTACTTAAAACATTAAAAGAGCGCCTTAAAAAAGCGCTCTTAACTTTCAGACTTTCCGATTTATTAAAATCGATACAGCAGACCGGCCGCAACTTCTTTGTAGTTGTCCAAACGATTGGCGCCGACATAAGAATAACGACCGATGACGCGCGCTGACCAATGTTCGTTCATATCGTATTGCATACCGCCGCCGATACGATAGCCGACACGTTGGAATGATTTGTCCGGCAACCCCTTCTGCGTTACGTCATAAAGAGCCAAACCACCGGTTGCCACTAAACCGAGCGGCCCGCACATTATCGGGTATTTACCGTATAAATCCAAGGCATAAGCCGCAAAACGCTGTTTAACCGAATTGCCGTCAAAGCCATTTTTATTTTTGACTTGCCACGATTGTTGATATGAAAATTCCGTGTAAATATTGTGATACAATTCCATACCCAAGTCACCTTTTATTGAGTTGAAATTGTCTTTCATTCCGCCGGCTGTGCCGCCGAGTTTAGCTTTTGAATAAACATATTCCGCGCCGATATAAGGTTTGATTTGTGCCCAACTGTTATGGCTCATTGCTTGTGCATTAGAAGCAAACAATAAAGCTACGCCGGAAAGTAATAAAAATTTTTTCATTGTTTTTTCTCCATTTATAAATGTTCAAAAATTTTGTGATAAGCAAAGTGTATATAACCGTGAAAAAACAAATTTAAAGTAGACAGGGCGATTTTTCGCTTTTATGATGACGGCAAAGGAGAAAAATATGTTTGAAGGTCCATTATTTGATTGCGCAAGATGTCCGCGTTTATGCGAATTTAGAACGCAAAATAAGCAGAAGTTTCCGACTTATCACAATGCGCCGGTTGAATCGTTCGGTCCGCTTGATGCTGAGATTTTGGTGGTCGGTTTGGCGCCGGGGCTGAATGGTGCAAATCAGACCAATCGCCCGTTCACCAACGATTATGCCGGTGATATTTTATATCCGACGCTTAAAAAATACGGCTTGGCGCGCGGTAATTACGGCAAAGTGAAAAATGACGGTTTTGAGTTGGTAAATGTGCGGGTTTCAAATGCCGTGCGCTGTGTGCCGCCGCAAAATAAAGTAACGGCCGATGAAGTGAAAGCTTGTCGCCCGTATTTGCAAGCAGAAATTGCCGCAATGCCGAATTTGAAAATCATCCTTTCACTCGGTGCGGTGTCTCACGGGGCGGTATTGCAAGCATTAGGTTGCAAAAAATCGGCTTATAAGTTTGCGCACGGCGCTGAGCATTTGTTGGAACAGCACGGCTTGATTTTATTCGATTCGTATCATACATCACGCTATAATATCAATACCGGCGTGCTGACCGAACAAATGTTTGACGGCATTGTCGCCCGCTTGAAAGAACATGTGAAAAATGCTTGATTTTTCGGTGTGGCTTGCTATGATGCGGCAGATTTAAAAGGAAAAATAATGGCACAAAAAACAGAAATTGAAGATTTAAGCGGCGATAAATATAAATATGGTTTTACCACACAAATTGAAGCCGATACCGTTCCGTGCGGCTTAAATGAAGATATTATCCGCTTGATTTCCGCCAAAAAAAATGAGCCGGAGTGGCTGTTGGAACGACGCCTCAAGGCATATCGCCATTGGTTGACGATGACCGAGCCGCATTGGGCAAAATTAAAATACGACACGGTTGATTTTCAGGCGCTCAGTTATTATGCCGCACCAAAGCAGAAAGTGCAACCGAAAAGCTTAGATGAGGTTGATAAGACCTTGCTTGAAACCTACGACAAACTCGGGATTCCGCTCAAAGAACAAGAAGCGCTTGCCGGTGTGGTAGCGGTGGACGCGGTGTTTGACAGTGTTTCTGTGGCAACAACCTATCGCGCCAAATTGGCTCAACAGGGCATTATTTTCTGTTCGATTTCGGAAGCCGTGCAAAATCATCCGGATTTGGTGCAAAAATATTTGGGCTCGGTCGTGCCGTATACCGATAATTTTTACGCTTGTCTTAATTCCGCCGTGTTTACCGACGGTTCGTTTGTGTTCATTCCAAAAGGTGTGAAAGCGCCGATGGAACTTTCGACTTATTTCCGTATCAATGCGCAGAACACAGGGCAATTCGAGCGCACGCTGATTGTGGCGGAAGATGACAGCTATGTGTCGTATTTGGAGGGCTGCACCGCACCGCAACGTGATGAAAATCAGTTGCACGCGGCAATTGTCGAGATTGTGGTGATGAACAATGCCGAAGTTAAGTATTCAACCGTTCAAAATTGGTATCCGGGCGACAAAGAAGGCAAGGGCGGGGTTTATAATTTTGTGACCAAACGGGCGGCGTGCCGCGGTGTTAATTCTAAAATTTCGTGGACGCAGGTTGAAACCGGTTCGGCCGTGACTTGGAAATATCCGTCGTGCGTGCTGCAAGGCGATAACTCTGTCGGTGAGTTTTATTCGGTGGCGATAACCAACAACCGTCAACAAGCGGATACCGGCACAAAAATGATACACTTAGGTAAAAACACGCGCTCAAAAATCATATCCAAAGGTATATCCGCCGGATTTTCCAATCAGACATATCGCGGTTTGGTCGATATATCCGCCGGCGCCACAGGGGCGCGCAACTATTCACAATGCGACAGTTTGCTGATTGGCTCAACCTGCGGCTCACACACCGTGCCGTATATTCGCAATCGCAATAAATCCGCGGTTTTGGAACACGAGGCAACAACTTCAAAAATCAGCGAAGAACAGCTGTTTTATTGTCAGCAACGCGGTATTAAAGAAGAAGATGCGGTCGGGCTTATCGTCAATGGATTCTGCAAAGAAGTGATGCAAAAACTACCGATGGAATTTGCCATTGAGGCCGGAAAACTCATCAATATCAGCTTGGAAGGGAGTGTCGGATAATGGCCGAAGTGATTACCCCAACAACGCCTGAAAAAGATTATGGCAATAAAAAAATTGTGTTTTTGGCCGGTCCGATTAAAGGAGCACCGAATTGGCAAAAGCAAGCCATTGCCGACCTAAGTGATTTAGATGTTTGTATTGCAAATCCGCGCCGTGAAAATTCCGACGGTTTCAATATGGATTTGCAAATTGAGTGGGAAAGCCGATTTTTGGCGGCTGCAGATGTTATTATGTTTTGGATTCCGCCAAAAGAAACAGATATTGCCGGTAGAGATTATGCGCAAACTACACGCTTTGAGTTGTCAGAATGGGCTGTTAAAACCAATTATAATTCCGGTCGCAAAAAAATTGTGGTCGGGATTGATGAGGCGTTCTATGGCAGAAGTTATATCGCGATTCGCCTCAGCGAAAAAAATATTGCGGTTTATAACAATTATGCCGATACGTTGGCGCAAGTGAAGCAGCAGTTGACTACCGGAGCAAAACTCTTTTTTACATCTGATACGCATTTTGGCTCAAAACGAACCTTACTGCTTTCGCGCCGTCCGTTTTCCGATATAGAGCAAATGAACGAAATATTGATTGCTAATTGGAATAAAGTTGTGGCACCGCAAGATGAAGTTTATCATCTCGGTGATTTCGGAGATTTGGAAATAGCACCTCGCTTGAATGGGAAAATTCATCTGATTTTGGGTAACTATGAACAGGCATTATTGGCGACTGACGGTAATTATAAAAAAATGTTAGAGCAGACTTTTGCCGAAGTTTTGTTAAACGGTATTGTTATGCTGAAAGACGGTTCAAATATGTTTATAACACATAAGCCGAGCGAATGCCGCCGCGATATGTTTAACGCGTTTGGGCATATTCACGGGTTGAAGAAAGTCAATTATTTAGGGGTTAATGTCGGAGTTGACGGAAATCATTTTTTGCCGATGAGCGAAGATGACATTTTGTTTTATAAAAAAAGTCTGCAAACTTATGACTACGAAGTTTTTATTTAAGGAGAACGGGTAATGATAAATGAAGAAGAATTATATCAGCGCGCATTGCGAGTTTGGGGTAAAGAACCGCAAATGTTGCAAGTAATCGAAGAAATGAGCGAACTGATTAAGGAAATTCTCAAAAACGTGAACCGAAAAAAAGACAATACCGATGCGATTATTGAAGAAACCGCCGATGTTGAAATTATGCTCGGACAGCTTAAGTTTTGCTATAATATTGCCGACAAAGTCCGCGCTTATAAAGCCGATAAGCTCAAAATGATTGATAAACGGCTGGATGACTGGGAACAAAAGGAAAAAGAAAATGACGCAAAAACTGCTTGAAATCAAAGAGTTATATGCTGGCGTGGCTGATGGCGGTAAAGAGATTGTCAAGGGCTTGAATCTGACAATCAATGCCGGCGAGATTCACGCAATTATGGGACCGAACGGTGCCGGAAAATCGACTTTGTCTTATGTTTTGACCGGTAAATCTGATTACGCGGTAACAAGTGGCGAAATGCAGTTTTGCGGACAGGATTTGAACGCTCTTAAGCCGGAGGAACGCGCCGCACTCGGCTTGTTTTTGAGTATGCAGGCACCGGTAGAAATTCCGGGGGTCAGCACGCAGGCATTTTTGAAATATGCCGTAAATGCCGTGCGTAAATATAATCATTTGCCGGAGCTTGATGCGGCCGAGTTTTTGAAGTTGCTGCGCGGTAAGGCCAAAGAGTTTGAAGTCAGTGCGGATATGCTTAAACGTGAAATCAATGTCGGCTTTTCCGGCGGCGAGAAAAAGCGGTTGGAAATTTTGCAACTGAGCTTGTTGCAACCGAAACTTGCGATTTTGGACGAAGCGGATTCCGGCCTTGATATTGATGCGCTGAAAATTGTTTCGCAAGGGGTTAATCAATGGCACAATGCCGATAACGGCTTGCTGATTATTACGCACCACCTCGATTTGCTCAAGCAAATAAAGCCGGATTTTGTGCATATTTACGCTGACGGGCGCATTATCACGACCGGTGATATGACTTTGGCGGAAGAATTGGAAAAAAACGGCTACAAGAATTATGTGGAAATGTCAAAATGAGTTTGTTAAAGCAGAACATAACGCTGTTCGGTGAGAACATTCCGTGGCTTGACGGTTTGCGCGAAAAAGCGCGTGCCGTTTTTGAAAAAAACGGTTTGCCAAACAAAAAAACAGAGGCGTGGAAATATTCGTTTTTCAAAGAAGATGCGCTTGGGTTACCGCTTGTTGACGATACGCCGCACGAATGTGACGGGCATTGTCACGAGTCTGAGAATCTGCCGTTTGAATCGCTGCCGATAAAATATTGTAACGGCCGTTTGACGCATATTGCGCACGATTTGCCGCGCGGGGTGATGATTATACCGTTGTTTGAGGCCATCGAAAACGGCGAAATTAAGCCGTATTTGAACAAATCGTTTGCGCTTGAAGATTTTCCGTTTGCCGCACTCAATACCGCATTGTTAGACGAGGGTGCGTTTGTTGTTATTACCAAAGAGTTTGCGGCAGAAAAGCCGATTTATTTGCATTATCATCAACACGACGGAATGAATCGTTTGTGTAATATTCGCAACATTATCGTGGTGGAAAAAGGGGCAAGAGCAACGATGATAGAGCATTTTGACGGCGAGGCGGATGCGCAATACTTTGATAATATAGTTAATGAGATTTATGTCGGCACGGACGGCGCATTGACACATTACAAACGTATGAACGAAGCCGGACGGGCACATCATATTGCGCTCAACAGTGTGCAGGTAAAAGCCGGCGGAAATTATACGAGCTTTGTGGTGCACGGCGAATGTGCTTTGGCACGCACCGAATCTTTGGTGCGCCTGTTGCAACAAGGTGCGGCTGCCGAAGTCAACGGGGTGTATCGGCTGGCGCAAAACGGCGTGAGCGATATCACGACCAATATTCGCCATTTGGCGCCGCATACCAATTCAAATCAGTTGGTCAAGGGTGTGCTTGACGGGGCGGCAAAAGGCGTATTTCAGGGACAGATTCATATTGCACCCGATGCTCAGCAGACCACAGGACATCAGTTGCATCGCGCGCTTGTTTTGAGCGATGAAGCCGAGGTTGATTGTAAGCCGGAGTTGGAGATTTTTGCCGATGATGTTAAATGTTCGCACGGGGCAAGCAGCGGCGATTTGGATGTTGAGCAGTTGTTTTATTTGCAGTCGCGCGGCATACCGCTTGAAGAGGCACAAAAGATTTTGATTGAGGCATATTTAAATGAAGTGTTCGCCAAAATCGAAGATGAAACCGTCGCCGCGTGGATTAAAAGCAATATTTTTCTTTCATAGAGGGATATAGGAATAAGTCATTTTTCCGAAACCTTTTTGTTCCTCAATGCTAAAAACATGCAAAACTAATGACATAGTAAAAGTCATTAATCCTGCAAAAAAGTCTAACAGGTCTAAATCTCCTGTAGTTTCCTTAGCGAAGGCAACATAACATACAGAGATTATCATTGCAGTAATAGCATACTGAACATTTTTCATAATTTTTGTATTTTTTTGTTTCTATTTTTTTTGAACTAACACTCGAAAATAAAAAAAGCGAATGAAAAAGGGATTCTTTGCTTGTGCGCGGAATACTTAAAAATTCGCTTATTGATAAACAAAGAAACAGGTTCAGAGCTTATCAATACTAAAAAAATACGAATTATGAAAATTTTCAAATTTGTCAATATGCTCCGATTTTACCGAAAATTAAGCATTGCCTCATATAAGTATTGCAGATTTAACTTAAACGGAGAAAAGAAAATGGCTATGAAAAGAATTGCCTTGTTTTTGGGGCTGCTTGGCGGAATTAACTGGGGTTTGGTCGGCGCATTCAAATTTGATTTGATTAAATTTGCGTTTGATTTTATGCCGGTTTTAGTGCCGGTGGTGCAAATAATCATCGGTATTGCGGCGTGCATCGCTTTGTTTGTTTATATGGTAAAATAGCCCGAATAAAAATTATTTTTCGGCGTTTTGCCGCACACGTTCAAGCGCACGAAACAGCGCCGGACGCATAAACTTTCCTTGCCAAATGCCGCGCTTTTCGGATTTTGCGCTTTTTTCGGCGTCGGCATATTTGTCGCTGCGGTATGTTTGCGCATAGCCGGCGAAAACCATTGCCCGATTGAGCGAAACACCATCGGCAAAACATTCGCATATTTCGCGACCGTAAATATCCGGCTCGGGTAGGCAATCACACGATATGTCACTGTTTTGCATCAAGCTTTCGAGATATTGCAGCGATTTTAAGCCGCACGGATATTCTTTGCCGTTTATGTCGTAACAAACTTGGATAAACTCCGGCGCATCAATACCATTCAGGCGAATACGCCGGTCACCTTGTATAAGTGAATCGCCGTCGGCTGCTTTATATTCGACAGCAAACGCAAAATTACAACAGCCGAGAAACAGCGTGAGCAAAATAAACATTTCTTTTTTCATCATAAACTTAATCTACAACATAAAAATTTTTCGTGCAAACATTATTTTATTTACTTTTCATTCATATAATCCTGTTATTGTAACGTAAAGAACTATAAGCTTATAAGAAAAAGGTATCGCGATGTTAAAAAGATTTGGATTCCTCACAATTTTAGGATTCTCGATGATTTCGGGAAATAACTCTTACGCCGGTTGGTTTTCAGGTGATGAAGAAGTGCCGCCGCATTTGCCGCCATCTTATGCCGGTGAAGGTGTAGAACAGGCAACATATCCGGCACAAATGAAAATGCCGACATCGATTGTTGTTTGCCGTTCAAAACAGTGTGCACCGGCAAAATTATCGCAATCAAAAGAGTTTATTTATAACACGTTGCTGCATATGTTTGACAGCAATGCGCGTGAAAAAGCGCAGGTTTGCGAGGCGCATTCCACCACACACGCTTGCACGGAAGAATTTGTAACGGTGCCGATTACGGTCGGTGTAACGCCGGCACATTTGTATGTTGACGGTGTGCATATTACCGATGTTTCCATCAGTCAAAGCAATACGATGGCGATGGAGTTAATTTTGAATTGGAGTATCAGTTATAACGGACAAGTGCCGGTATGCCGCCCGAGTAAAACATTGCTTTATGTAAAAGATGTCAATAATGTGATTATTGAGGATAACGGTTATAACTGCCGTATGACAACCATCGGTTCAAGCACGATTAAAACGATGTTTGCGATTGATTACATTGATTTGGATTACGGTTATATCGGCGGATTTTATTCCATCGGTTTATCCGGTCCGGCTTTCGGCGGCGGTAACGGTTATATGATTTTGCGCTTACCGAACGAAATTTACAGCGGTTCGCAAGACTATACGCCGTCATCTTCCGGAAACTTTGCGCAGCCGGCGGCTGTTGCTCCACAGGATTTGTCGGGAATGGCTCAATCACGCAACACCGGTCAATATTTGTATGACGCGGCAACCAAAAAATATCATCCGTTACCGGCCGGCTATTATATGCAAGAGGGGGATGATGAGGCGGTTATCGATACACGTCCGACGTCGGGCGATGTCGATGTTAAAGAACCGATGGCGCCGAATGTTGATACGATTATTCACTATAACCATCCGGCACAAATGTATGATGAAATGCGCGCCAAAGAAGAGGCAAAAGCAACTGCTGACAGAATGGAACAGGCACGCAAGCAAAATCTTGATGAGTGGCGCAAAAAGCTCGAGTCGGAAGCGATTGACTTCGGCGGAGCAAAAGTATATCCGATTCCGTCAACCAACAATGTTGACAGAACCGCGGTGACCCCGAAATTAAAAAATGAGCTGAATGTCTATAACAATGCAACATCGGGACGTTATGTTCGTCCGGCTTCGGTTCAGCCGGTTGTCAATGCGGCATCGACGCCTCAAAATAATGTTGTTCCGGCACAAAACGGCAATGTTCAGTCGGCACCGATTGCCAATCCGATGGCATCGGCGGCTAATCAACAGACACCGTCCGGTATTGTTGACAAAAACGCGGTATCTGCACCGGTCTACAGCACGGTTCAGCCACAGAAAACACAAGTTGAAAGCCGACGTTTTGAATAGAAATACAAGCGGATAACGACAAAGAAAAACTGCCTTTGACGGAGGCAGTTTTTTTGTAAAAAGAAAACCCCCAGATAGTCTGGGGGTTCCGGAAAGCTTATAG
>CAMAJR010000012.1 GCA_945835885.1 uncultured Alphaproteobacteria bacterium | reverse complement strand
CCGTAGACAATGGCATTCAGCGTGCCGTGTCCGACACCGGTCAAGGCGAGAGAACCATACAAATAAATCTTAACATTTTGAACGCGAGATATTTTATCCTCTAACCCGTCAACAAAACGCTTGGCGGCCTTCATCGGCCCGACGGTATGTGAGCTTGACGGCCCGATACCGATTGCAAAAATTTCAGATAAACTGTAATACATAGCATCATTCCTTAACAAAACTTGTTGGAATATACACCATTGGTAAAAAAAAGTAAATATTTTTTGTTCATTGAAGCAATTTTGTTGAAATAAACGAAAAGCCAAAAACTCTCCGCCAAGGAGAGCTCTTTTTATCTTGTCTTAAAATTTTGGGGTAAATTCTTTTGTCCGGCGTGATTTCCGTAAATTCGTAAAAATAGCCGGCAAACTCCGCTTCTATCATCGCAATTTTATCTTGTGCCATATATTCCGGCGGCAATGCGGCTTCGTAGGCAATAATGATTTCGTGCCCCTGCTTGCCGTTAAAAATAAAAATGTTTTCAAACACACCGAGTTGCTTGCCGATGATGATGTTTGCGCCGATTTCCTCTTTGATTTCGCGCTTGAGGGCTTGCTCAAAAGTTTCGCCGAACTCTATACCGCCACCGGGCAGACGATAAAACTTTTCGTTTTTGACGCTGTCATAACACGGAATGGCGAGGACCTTATTTTCTTTTTTGATAACCGCGATGACGAGCGGTCTGATTTTACCTGAGCGCTTTTGCGTCCACACCCAAACGCGTCGCTCGGTGATGCCGTTGATGACGGTGTGCGGGGCTTCGATACCGCCGATTTCTAATATTGCTTTGTGCATTACGGCATAGGAGGCGAGGTTCTTTTGCGTGCAGGTTATCAAAACTTTTTCCAACCCGATTTGATGTGCTTTTTCGAGGCATAATTTGAGTCCGGCAAACGCATAACCCTTACCTTGTTCCGACGGGCGAATCTGATATGCGATATGGCCGCCGACTTGTTCTAAAGATGGTGTGAGTGTGTGACGCAAGTCAAAAGTGCCGATGTATTTGTCGTTATCTACCAACCAAAAAGTCGTATGCGAAACGTGATTCGGCTTTAGATTTATGCCTAAGGATTCATTGCGGACAGTTTCAAAATATGAGATAAAATCGGTTTGTGCCGCGTTAATCATTTTGCGCACCGCGTGAATTTCAAACTCTGATGGGGCGGCCGCATATTCCGCGATTGCCGCACGGACGCTCGGCAGGTATTTCGGTTCGGGGGCGGTTAATTGTAAAGTCATCACATACTCCTGTTAAAAAAATGCTATAAAATGAAACACGAAAAGTCCAGCAAAATTATGCTTTTTGCGCAAAGAGAAGATATTTTTTTACCCTCTGTTAAAATAATTTTGTAAATATGCGAAAAAATCTTGACATTTAATATTTATTGTGTCACAAAACATTTGTATTTGCTACTGCTGTCCGCCAATGCTTTAAGTCACGCAACGGCTGAAGATATGAACGGACGCGAAACATATTGTCTTGATTTGTTGTAAAAGCGGCTCAGAAAATTGAGTTGTGGTAAAAGACAAAGGAGAGATGGCAGAGTGGTTTAATGCAGCGGTCTTGGAATCGGAGCGAAGCGCAGATTGGGCATGAGCGAAGTTCCTTGAACGAGCGAAATGGCCTAAATCGTCGTTGAAACGCAGTTTCAAAACGGTTTTCTGTTAAAGTCCTTAGTTGTCAAAGTAAGACAAAGGAGAGATGGCAGAGTGGTTTAATGCAGCGGTCTTGGAATCGGAGCGAAGCGCAGATTGGGCATGAGCGAAGTTCCTTGAACGAGCGAAATGGCCTAAATCGTCGTTGAAACGCAGTTTCAAAACGGTTTTCTGTTAAAGTCCTTAGTTGTCAAAGTAAGACAAAGGAGAGATGGCAGAGTGGTTTAATGCAGCGGTCTTGAAAACCGTCGAGGGGGCGACCCCTCCAAGAGTTCGAATCTCTTTCTCTCCGCCAATAAAAGAAGCACCCGTGAGGGTGCTTTTTTTATTATAGGCGGAGGTGAGATTTGAACTCTTGGAGTTTAGAGTTCGACCACAAACGAAAGGCGAACGGGAGTGCGCCGGTCGGCGTGAGCCGATGAGTGTAGGGGCGGCGAAGCCAATCTCTTTCTCTCCGCCAATAAAAGAAGCACCCGTGAGGGTGCTTTTTTTATTATAGGCGGAGGTGAGATTTGAACTCTTGGAGTTTAGAGTTCGACCACAAACGAAAGGCGAACGGGAGTGCGCCGGTCGGCGTGAGCCGATGAGGGCAGGGGAGGCTTAGTCGGTTGGTCTCTTTTTGTTTGCAAAAAGCAGTGATTTGAAATATCCACATAAGAGGAACATTTTATATTTTTACATTGCAAAAAATAATTGTGACAATTACGCTAAAACGAGTAACAGATTAAGGACGATTCGATGAAAGTGTTAAAGCTGAATTTGCACAGATTATATGCATTTCCCGCAGTTTTTTTATTTATATTTACGATTGCCATATTCCGATATGTGAATAAGTTTTTTGCCGATGTTAATTTAGAACAAATTTTGTTTTTTATTAACACATCTACTGAAGGAGTAGATGCTCATTTGTTTAAATTGTTTATCGAACATTGTATTTTGACACCGAGTTTATATGCATTGGCAATATGCTATCTGCCTGAAATTACATTGTCGCGCTTTAAGATTTCGGCTGTTAAAATAGGGTGGAATACCTTTATTTCTGCGTTATCACTGCTCTTAACCGTCGGATATTGTTTTTATAAAATGGATTGTGATATGATTCGATATTTTTTCTTGAATGAAAAAACAGATTTTTATGAAAAACATTTTTCGGAGCCAAAAGAGGCAGAAATTCATTTTGAAAAGAAGAAAAATTTGATAATTCTGCATCTTGAAAGTTTGGAAACGACATTTAAGAATAAAGCATTTTTCGGTGAAAATTTGTTGACGGATTTGCAAAGTATCGAAATGAATGGCGTGCAATTCAGTAACTTTCAAGACGGTTATGCAACGGATTGGACACAAGGCAGTGTTATGGCTTTATTTACCGGTATGCCGACCAAATATCATCATTTAGTTAACAAAATCGGACGCAAAATGCACTTTTTTAAAGGGTATTATTCGCTTGGTAAAATTCTGAAAGACAACGGATATTATATGCTTTCAATTCAGGGGTCTGAAGGAAATTTCGGCGGAATGACCGAGTTTTTGCGCGATAACGCATTTGATGAGTTTATTGATGAAGATACAATAGGACGTTATTATCCGCAATTTGAAAAAAAAGGTTCTTGGGGATATACCGATGATAACGTGTTTGAGGTGGCAAAAGATAAAATCGAGGAGTTGGAAGAGCGTCAACCGTATTTTTTGTATGTGCAAACGGTCGATACACATGTAGGGTATACGCCGGAAATAGAAAAATATCCGCATATTGAAAATACATATTATAATATTATCCGTCATACCGTGGCGCATTTGGCGGATTTCTTAAAATGGTTGCAATCAAGACCGGATTATGCAAATACGGTTGTTGTGATTGCCGGAGACCATTTGCGTATGGGGGGAGATTTTCCGATGCCGGCAAAGCGCAGTATTTATAACCTGTTTCTCAATGCGAAAAAACCTCAGAATACCGACAGGGTATTTACGCAGGTTGATATGTTTCCGAGTGTTGTTGAAGCCATGGGCGGGACAATAAAAAATCATCGTCTTGGCATAGGAACTTCGATATTCAGTTCTGAAAAAACGTTTGCCGAATTGTATTCTGCAGAATATTTGGAAAAAACTCTTGAAAAAAGAAACAATCTTTACGAACGGATATTTTTACCGAAACACCCATAAAAAACACTATGAAGGGTTCTTTATGGGTGTGGGGAGAGAGTTTTGGACTCTTTAGAACACGAATCTTTCAAACTTTGTCATAAGCTTGTGCTTTATTTACATTTTAAGCAAAACAGGATTTAATTGTTCCGGTTGCTTTTCTCCGATGGTTACGGCATTGATAAGTGATTTTGCGGCGCGCTCGAATTGTTCTTCCGTCTGATAGTGAATGAAAGCGAGCGGTTTTGTGTTGTCAACATAATCGCCGACTTGCGCAAATTCGGTATAACCGGTTGCCAAATCGAGCTTTTGTGCCGGTGTGCTGCGACCGCCGCCGAGTTCGATAATGCTTAAACCGACAGCTCGGGCATCCATAGCGGTTATATAACCGGATTGCGCGGCGTATATCGGTTTAATGTGTGCGGCATGCGGCAAATATTGCTCATATTTTTCGACAAAGTCGGTCGGTCCGCCGAGAGCGGCAACCATCTGCGCAAATTTCTCAAGTGCGCGGCCGGAAGATAAAACATCCGAGAACATTTTATCGGCCTCGGCAACGGTTTCGCAGCGATGACACATAAGCAACATTTCGACACAGAGCGCACGCGTAACTTCATCAAGGCGCGGATTGATATTTTTGCCTTGCAGATACTCAACGGCCTCTTTGACTTCTACGGCATTACCGGCGGTAGCGCCCAAAACCTGATTCATATCGGTCAAGACGGCGCGTGTTTGCGTGCCGGCACCGTTGGCTACATCAATAATGGATTGCGCCAATGTTTTGGCATCTTCAAAATTTTTCATAAAGGCACCGTTGCCGCATTTTAAGTCCATTACCAAATATTGCAATCCGGCAGCTAATTTTTTGGAGAGAATCGAAGCGGTAATCAGCGGAACGGATTCAACCGTGCCGCAAACATCGCGAATCGCATAAATCTTTTTATCGGCCGGCGCTAAATTGCCGGTTTGACCGATGATGGCGCAACCGACTTCTTTGACCGTTTTGCGAAACAGCGAGTTGTCGGCCGCCGTGTTATAATTCGGAATTGCTTCAAGTTTATCGATGGTGCCGCCGGTATGCCCCAAACCGCGACCGGCAATCATCGGAACATAAACGTCACACGATGCCAAAATCGGCGCAAGCATTAAGCTGACCTTATCGCCGACACCGCCGCTTGAATGTTTATCAACAATCGGCTTGTCAAATCCGTCCCAATGCAAAACATCGCCCGAATTACGCATCGCTATAGTTAAATCAATGGTTTCACGCTTATTCAAGCCGTTCAAAAAAATAGCCATCGTCATTGCCGCAACTTGCACGTCGTCAACGCTTCCGGCGCCGATTCCGGTAATAAATTCGTGAATCTGTTCGGCAGACAAAATACCTTTGTCACGTTTAAGGTGAATAATTTCTTGCGGCAGCATATTCTACTCCTTTTGTAAAAACTTTGTAATAAGATGACCGAGTTTGGTTGTGGCCTTGCCGACCTGACGCAAAACTTCCTGATGATTCGGCTTGTGTAAATCCATACCGGTTGCCAAGTTTGATATGACGGATATGCCCATCACCTTCAGCCCTAATTGCGCCGCCGAAATAACCTCCGGCACGGTGGACATTCCGACTGCTTCAACATTGAACATTTGCAGCATACGCACCTCTGCCGGTGTTTCATAATTCGGGCCGGTCAACATCACATAAACGCCTTGAAACAGCGAAATTCTTTCTTCTTCGGCAATTTGCATAAAGCGGTCACGCATATCCGAGTCGTAGGCATTGCTCATATCCGGAAAATACGGTTCTTCGCAAACACCGATAAGCGGATTGGTGCCGCTCATATTGATATGGTCGGCAATCAGCATAATACTGCCGGCGGGCATGTGCATCCGAAGCGAACCGGCGGCGTTGGTAATAATCAGTTGCCGAACGCCAAGTAATTTGAGCATACGGACGATTTCATAAATTATACGCACGTCAATACCTTCATAAACATGAAAACGACCTTGCAGACAGATGACATTATGTTTGCCGAGTTTTCCGGCGTAAAACTGCCCTTTGTGTCCGCTGACCGTCGGAGTCGGAAATGACGGCACATCGGTATAAGGGATAATTTGCGGATTTTCGATGGCATCAACCAAATTACCTAAGCCGGAGCCGAGAATAATTGCAGTATCCGGCACAAATCCGTCCAAGCGTTGTTTTAAATATTCATAAGATTTTTCAAGCATTTGTCAATTCCTTTGCCTTAAATATATTCGGTAAAAGTTGTTGAAGAGTATAAGTGCGAATCTTGCCGTTGAGGTCGGCACCGTGAACCAAGGTATCCGCATTGCCGAACTCGGCTATTTTTTGCAGACAGTTGCCGCACGGCAAAATATTTTCGGTATCGGCAACCACGAGAATCTCGACAATTTTTGTGCATCCGCCGGCAATCATAGCGGAAATCGCGCCGGCTTCGGCACAAGTTCCGCACGGATAAGAAATGTTCTCAACATTACAACCGCCGAAAATTTTGCCGTTTGCGCAACGAATCGCCGCACCGACCTTAAAATGCGAATACGGCGCGTAAGCATTGTTGTGGCATTGTAAAGCCAAATTTAAAAGTTGATTTACGGAATCCATTTTTTGCCTCTTTATTTGAAAAATATGTTGATTTATTGTATGAATAATATAAAGTAATTGTCAATAGTATCTTAAAATTCGGGAGATATGCGTTGAAAAAAATAATTTTGATATTGCTGGGTTTGATTGTTTTGGCTGTCGCCGGCCTCAGTATTTATATTTCATTGTTAGATTGGAATGCTCATAAAGGGCGGATTGCAATGCAATTTTCTTCCGTTGTCGGTGAAAACATTGTGTTTGGCGGTGATTTAAAGGTTTCACTGCTTCCGCATCCGAAAATGTCGGCAAAATCGGTGTCGGTGGTTAATCCGCAAACAGGGGAAACGCTGGCAACCATCGGGCAATTAAATATGGCGGTAACGCTTTCTTCCGTTTTGCACGGAACACCGGACATTCAATCGTTGTCGGTTGATAATGTGGAATTGTGGCTCAAATTTGATGAAAACGGCAAAAGTAACTGGACACGTCAGGTTGCACCGCAACAGTCGGCACTCAATGATGTGCGTGTGCAAATTGTGTATGTTCGCGACAGTGTTGTGCATATTCAAAACAAAACATACGGTCTTGCTGTTGATTTGACTGATTTTGCGGCCGAAATTCAAGCAGAATTTTTAGATAGCGGACCTTATCAGATTGCCGGTAATTTTATTTATGAAAACGAACGTTACGGTTTAGCTCTCGGCATTGACAGTATGCGACAGCTCGATGATGTCGGTTTCCATTTGGGATTGCGGCATCCGTCCACTGAAGGAAAGTTTGTTTATGACGGCGTGTTTAATAAACAAACGGGTATGATTAAAGGAAGCTTTTCCGGTGAATTTACACAAACGGCGGAGATTATCAATAAATTGACGCAAAAAGAGATTTTGGGCGACAAATATAATATTCCGATGCAATTTTCGGCTAAAGATATGAATTTGGAAGACGATAAAGTTAATATATCCGGTTTGACGATTAAAATGGACCCGTATTTTGTCGGCACCGGAAATTTGGCATTTTCACGTCATTTTATCGGAGATAATCCGAAAACTTTTGATGTGAAGTATCAAATTGTGGATATGGATGTGCGTTCGATTATCAAACAACTTCAAGACAAGTTTTGGCAGTATCCGCAAGAAGTGTATTTGCCGGACAATACTTGGAGCGGTAATTTTGATGTAACGGTCGGTCGTTTGCGTGTCAGCGACAATGATGCGGGGTATTTGGCAAATGCGGGGGCTAAGGGCTCGTGGCTACATAACACGTTACAGATTGATGATTTTTATGCGGACGGACAGGGAGATGTCGATTTGACCTTCAGCGGGTCGGTTGCGCCGCAAAATGATATGCCTGAAATAATGATGGTGCTCGGCTTGCAGGGTGAAGATATTAAAACATTTTTTCAAACATTGAATGTTGAACTCAAAGCACCGGTGTCAAATGCCTATCAAAAAGCAAAACTTGAGGCCGAAGTTAAACTTAATCCGAAAGAATTACTGATTGATAATGCGCGTTTAAAATTAGGTAATGCCGATATCAGCGGTCGGTTAAATGCTGTGTTTGCACAAAAGAAATATTTGCTTAATGTCGATACAAACAATCTTAATTTTGACACATATATCTTTCCGCTTAATAAAGACGAAACCGGTGATGTGATTGCCATTTTACGCCACGATGCCCAAAAAGTGGCAGAATATCGGGATTATAATACGGAAGTTGTTTTGCATGCGATGAATTCTACTTTCCGCGGTGTGATGCTGAAAGATGTTGTGTTGAATGCAACGTATGAAAATGCCGAACTGACTGTTGAAAAGCTTAGCTTGAAAGAGTTTATCGGAACTTCGATTGAGGTGGCCGGTGTGTTTAAGCATTTAGACGCCGATATGCCGGATATTGAAACCCTTTCGTTTAGTGCGCAATCACAAAATTTACGCGGCTTGGCCGATAAATTGGGGATTCCGTTGCCGGAATGGACTTTGTTCGGACAGAAGGATATATCCGTAACATCAACACTCAGCGGTAATTATAATCAAGTTCAAACAAAGACCGAACTTGTTTCGGACGGCGATGTTTTGTCATATGACGGTTTGCTGACAAAAGCTGACGGGCGTCTTCTTTTTGACGGTATTGCCGAGTTGAAAACACCTAAACTTGAAAATTTGCTGTCTAAAGTTAATCTTAACCTCAAAGATTATAAGGTGTTGCGCGGCGTATTCAATGCTTCTTCCCGAATTAAAGGCGGCGTAAATGATTATGAACTGACTGATGCGAATTTTAAAATCGGTGCAACCAATTATACGGGGAATGTTAAAGTGACGAAACCGGGAGATAAATATTCCGTTATCGGTGATATCAATGTTTCGGAATTGAATCTTGCGCAATTTTTAGGGACTCAAAAAGTATCGGCTCGAAATGTGCCGCTAAAATCAGATAATACTTTTTTGGCACGTCCGAATTTCGGTAAAGCAACCTTTGATTTTTCGCCGTATAATAAAGTTGATTTTGATATAAAACTTTCGGCGGATAAAGGTTTTTATGACAACTTTTCAATGTCTGACTTTAAAGCGAAAGTCGGGAATGCGGCGCAACAGCTCAGCATTAAAGATGCCGAATTTAAGGTCGGAACTATAAACGTGAACGGTGACGCGGTGGTTGAATACAGCCAAACACCGCACGTCAGCGGCAATATATCCGTCGATAAGTGGCCGATTAAAAAAGTCGGCGGAAGTATCTATGCAATTTCGGCCGGTAATGTCAACCTGACCGGAAATTATGACGGCTCGCTTGCTTCATTTGAAGATTTGTTTGCCTCACTTTCCGGAAAATTGACCGTGCGCACACAAGAAGTGCTGATTTACGGTATTGATTTGGGAGCTATTGCCGATGATTTGAAAGTGCGAGAATATTCTAAAGGTTTGTTCCAAGTCGTGCAAAAATATTTGCAAAGAGGTAGCACTAAATTTGTGCCTATGGAACTGAATATTCCGATTCAAAACGGCGTTATTGCTTTTAATGGTATTGATTTGCAAAACAGCGATGCCAGCGCGGCACTAAACGGAAAAGTCAACTTGCGCGATTGGCGAATTACGGCTGATATGAGGGTAAAATATAAAAGCTTGCCGAAAATCGAACCGTATAAATTTTCGTTGACCGGCGCACTCAATAATCCGGTGCTTGATGTTTCTGTTGAAAACATTGCACGCAAATATGATGAGCATTGGCAGCAAGTCGCCGAAACGGAAAAGGCGCGCAAAGATGAAGCCGAGCGAATTTTGAACGAGCATATGACAAAGGCACAGCTTGAAGTTTCGGAGTTGGCTGAAAGGCATACGGCCGCAATGGCGCTGATTGATAGATATAACGGTCACAATTTGGCTCCGGAAACGACGCAACTTTATTTTGAACAAAGCAGACGTTTAGATGAAATCGGACGCATCATCCAAAATATGCAAAACAAAGCTCAACAGCAAAAGTTCACCGATAATGATGTTGACGATATTAAAAAGCAAACTGCAGAATTGAGAGCAGAAGTTGAAAGCATAAGCCAAAAAATTAATGAATATTTTGCGGATGACTTAGTGCAGGCAATGGCCGATGTGCGCGAAAAGGTGGTGCAAATTCAAAGCCAATATGACAGCGTTTATGAAGATTTTAATCAGATGACGGCAGATGACGAAAAGCAACTGAAGATGATAAATGCCGAGCAATATATGACAAATGATACTATTTTCTTGCAATATAAGGCCGGTATGGAAAATTATCAAAATGCCGTTACGCAGCAGGCACGCGAATTTTATGAAAAATATCAATCTATTCAAGAAATGCCTGCCGGCAGCGATAAACTTGCGGCGATTCATTCTTTGTCTGCCATTCCGGCTTCGTTGGAAGAAAAATATAAGCAAATGCAGGAAATTCATAAAGCCACGGCCGCTTTGTTGCTTAATATTATCAATCAGCAGCAGGAAGCATATCAGGCAGAACAGTTGGCTAAAGAGAAAAAACGTCAAAAAGAAGCGGCCGAAAATGCCGGTAATTTGTTGATTGAAAATCCTTCTTATGATTATGCGACCGACGATAGCCAAGCCAATAATGGCGGAAATACGGCACAAGATGCTGAGGTCGAATCGGGTGTTGTAAAAAGAATTATAACGCCGGAAGATTATCGGACACTTTTGCCGCTTCAAGATGACCAAAATTTGCCGGCGCAAGGCGGTATTTTAATTCGTTCGGGTGACGGACGTGAACGCTATGTTGCGCCGGAAAAACCATCAAAATTATTGACGCCGATTGAAGATGAAAAACCGGAAACCGGCGGATATATTATTGTTCGATAAATACTTTATTTAAATTACTATGGAGGTAAATATATGAATAAAAAACCTGAAGTTTGCGTATTGCCGGTTGCCGGTTTATCTACGCGTAATTTGCCGACGACAAAAGTCTTGCATAAGGGCTTTATGACGTTGGATAACAAGCCGGTTATTCAATATGCGGTGGATAGTTGTGCTGAAGCCGGTATTAAGGAAATTGTTTTTATTTACAGTGATGATGCCTGCAAACATATGTTTGAAAAATATTATTCACCGGCGTCGGAATTGGAAGCACACTTGGCTGCCAAGAAAAAGGACGATTTATTGCAGTTAGTAAAAGAAATTATTCCGACCGGAATGAAATTTTCGTTTGCTTGCCAAAACGAGCCGAAAGGTAACGGACACGCCGTTTTGATGGCAAAAGATATTATCGGTAAGCGCGATTTTGCGGTTATGTGGGTTGATGATGTGTATATCAATTTGCACGGAGACGGCATTTTGAAGCAATTGTGTGATGTGTATGAAGAACGTGGCGGTATTGTTGAGAATATTATGGAATTTCCGCGTGAAGAAATGGTGCGTTACGGCGCATTGGTCGGTGCTAAGCGCGACGGTAATGTTGTGTGGGCCAGCGGTATGGTGGAAAAGCCAAAGTTGGAAGAAGTGCCGTCGAATTACGCATCAATGGGGCCGTATATTATTCCGAACGAAGTTATGGATATTCTGCCGGAAGTTTCTAAGGGTTCAAACGGCGAAATCAACTTGACCGATGCGCTTAATTTGGCAGCTCGTCGCGGTATGCCGATTTATGGCGTGTTGGCAAAAGGTTTGCGTTTTGATTGCGGCACAAATGTTGATTTGCAAAAAGCCAATATTAAGTTGAGTTTGATGAACAGCGGAGAACTCAGGGCGTATACGCGTAATTTGTTGGATACGATGGATATTTAGCGACATCGTTTGCAAAGGCAAAAAAAATCCCGTCGGTTTGACCGGCGGGATTTTTTTAGGAGAATAACCTGTTAATCTTCATTCACTTCTTCGTATTCATTTTCCTCATCTTCAGGGTCAATTTGAACATCGATTTTGAAGAATCCGAAGTATTGCTCTACCGGAAATTCAATCTTTTCAAAGTTGCTGTTTTGAACCATCGGCGAACCGAGGTTTTCTTCACTCAAATCAAATGATATCGGATCGAGTTCTGTTCCTTTTTTAGAGAATAGTCTGATATTGACACGAATTACATCGATTTCTTGTTCGCCGTCATATTGCAAATCGCCGCATATCATTTTTTTGCCGCATTTTTTCATAGATAGTTTTAAGTTGTTTTGCTGATAAACAACAACATCTGACAATTCTTCAACGGATTTTTTCGGTTGCGGAGCGCCGCTGAAAAGGCAGGACATCGGTGAAATCAAATAAAGCAATGAAACGCAAAGAATGACGATAGCCACACGCGGAACACGTTTGCCTTGAATGACAATGTATTGACCTTTTATGTATTTAACATAAATATCTTTAGATTTTTCATAAATCGCTCGCGCAAAAGCAAGAAATTCATTGAAGGAATCTTGGTATTGTTTTTTGAACAAGAATGTAAAAATATTCTTGAAATGTTCAAAAATCGTCGGTTGAGTTTCAGTATTTTCTGTCATTTTTCAATCCTCATATAAATTTTTTTTCAGTTTATCGGAAATATCTTGATAAAATGTTAAAATTGCAAAATAAAAATGTCCGCTCAGACGGCACCGTTTTGCAGCAATAATTCCATAATTTCCGGATAATGTTTTTCGGCAATTTGCAAAATACTCCGGTTGTTGCGATTCCGGGCTTTGGCATTGGCACCGGCATTGAGCAGAGCTTTTATAATACTCGGAGACGCTTTAGACTCTACGGCTTTCATCAATGGTGAAATTCCGTCGTTGTTTTGCACGTTGACCTCAGCGCCAAATCCGATAAGCGATTTGACGGCATCAATGTTATTTGCCGCCACGGCAAACAATAATGGCGTGTTTCCGTCATTATCGACAGCGTTGACATTAGCGCCGTTTGTGACCAAAACATTGATGGTTGCAGGTGTTGCACCGGACGCGCATACCGACATTAACGGTGTCATTCCTTCATTGTTGCGGGCATTAATATCGGCACCGTGTGTTACGAGCAATTCTGCGGTAGAAACATCAGCGGCATACATAAGTGCGGTTTGTCCGTTTTGGTCGCGCGCATTCACTTCTGCGCCGAATTTTATGAGAACGGCAACCAATTCCGTCGAGCATTTGTTGCGAACGGCAAAAATCAGAGAAGTTTGAGCTTCTTTATATGGCTGTTTGACATCGGCACCGTGTTCAATCAGGTATTCCACACTTTTGGGTGAAGCATTGTGCAAAAGTGCATAAAACAAAAGCGGCATATTATCGGGAGTTGGTTGCGAAATGTCGGCACCTTTATCAATTAAAAATTCGGATATTGTTTTGTCGTTACAGGCAAAAGAGCTCATCAGCGGCGTCAGGCCGTTGCCGGCGGCGCGGTTGATGTCGGCACCGTATTTCAGCAAAAGTTCAACGGTGGCAATATCGGCATTTTGTAACAACGCTTCGGTTAAAGGCGTCAGACCGTCAGCGGACATTTGGTTCGGTTCGGCTTCGTTTTGCAACAAAACTTGGATTGTTTGGATATCTGCGTGATTTTGTAGGCCGGCCAACAAAGGGGTCAGATGCAAATTTTTATGTGTGTCGATGTATTCGGCATTAACATCGGCACCGTGTTTAATAAGTGCTTGAATAATGTGCGGCGGAAAATGATGCTCAAGCGCCAAAATAAGCGGTGGACGACCGTGTTTGTCTTCAAGACGGATATCCGCGTTGTTATCGAGCAGTATTTCAACGATTTTCGGCACGGAATTGACGGATAGAGCATAAATAAGCGGTGAAAGACCGTCATCGGTTTCGATGTTGACTTTGGCACCGTTTTTAATAAGCATTTGCACAATTTCAGGATTTTTTTCAAAAACAATGGCATAAATGAGCGGTGTGCGGCCGGTGTCATCGGTTTCATTAAGATTTGTGCCGATATTGATTTGCATTTGAATATCATTTTTATCGGCATTTTGCAACCAAGCCGCATCAAGCAACACACTGCGTGCCTCCGCCGATAAGGCAAGTGTTGCTGTCAAAAATACGGAAAGAACGGTTATTTTTATCATCATTATTTTTATAAAAAACATAAGCAGCTGCGATAGATGACAACTGCTTATGTTTGAAGTTGCGATTATATATCAAACAACGGAATACCGCGTTGCAAGCGTGCTTTTTGGCTTTCAATGGTTGTTGCCAAGTTAATTTTGCCGCTCTTGATGATACCGCGCACTTGGTCGCCGGCGGAAGCATCCGGATTGGCAAATACAAATTCTATTTTCGGCCGTTTCGGCACGCCGACCAAAGTTTGGTGCAGAACACCTAAAATACCGTTACCGACCAAGTCGTAAGACATTTCTTCCGAAATACCGCTGGCTGCGGCGTATTTGACGACGGATTGAATTGCGTCACTGACCGTGGCGGCGTGGATGGTGGATAACACTAAGTGACCGGAAATTGCCGCACGCAGAGATTCTGAAGCCACAGCCGGATCACGAATTTCACCCAAATATACATAACGCGGTTTAGAACGTAACATTGATTTCAAACCGTCTTGCCAAGAACCGTTCGGAGGAGTCATTTGCTTACAGATTCCAAGTTCGCCGTGGATAGTTTTGTAGGTGCCGTCAAGAGGCATTTCAATCGGGTCTTCAAGTGTGAAGGCATAACCGCCTTCTTTGACCAACCATTCGCGCAACAACGCAGATAATGTGGTTGTTTTGCCGGAGCCGGTCGTTCCGGCAACCAAGAGCAAACCGGAAGCGCTGCTGAGAGAAAGCAGATAACGCAACAATTTTTCATCAACACCGAGCTTGTTAATATCCGGAATAGTATCCGGCATTTTACGAGCGCAAAATTGCTGACCGTCTAATGTTACCGTGCGCTCTACACGATAGTTGCGTCCTTTGTATTTAAGCAAATAACTCGGATTATCTTTATAAGTGCTTTTCAATGCCTGATAAAATTCGGCATAATCATCAGGCATCACAGGAATTAGCCCGCAAGCCGTCCTTTTGCCCCAAATATAAGCAGAACCGTCCGGAATAACGTATATATCGGAAAAATCTGTTTCATTCACTGTTGCCATATCTATAATCCTTAAAAAAATTAACACTGAGTCATAAGGTAATATCTTTTTCAAGATAATGCTATACCGCTTTAAGTTATCCACAGAAAATATTACGGAAAACAAAGTGAAAGTCCCCAAAATAACATTGGTATCTTTTGAGAAACTATCAAGCCGTAAAAATAAATATGGACGCATTTTGTCGGTAGTGGTATTTTTAGGCCAGTATGAACTAATAGAAGTGAGGACTTTATGAAAAAACTTTATTTAATGACTGCGTTGGCTGTGATTTTGAGTGCACAAAATGCTAATGCGGCAGGTTATCAGCTCAATGAATTTTCTGCGGCCGGTTTGGGGCGTTCTTTTGCCGGTATGGGTGTGGTCGGTGATGATTTTTCCGCGCTCGGTTTTAATCCGGCCGGTATGACGGCGCAGAAACGCTCGGGTGTGCAACTCGGCATGGCAGTGACGGAAATTGCTGCTAAGGCCAAAAGCAAATACGGCACCGATAAAATGGATTATTTTGTGCCGCAGCCGAGTGCCTTGGGACAATATAACTTAAACGACAAATGGTTCTTCGGCTTGGGGGTATATGTTCCTTACGGACTTTCGACCAAATATAAGCACGACAGCCATGTGGCGCAATCTGCAAGCGGCGTGCGCAAATCGGAATTGGAAGTGGTTGATACAAACTTTTCAACCGCATACAGATTTGATATGGGCTTGTCACTCGGTGCCAGTGCTATTTTGCGTTACATCAAAGGGCAGCTGACCAGTAATGTTAATACTCCCAATCCGCAAACCGGTGATATATTAAATCTCGGTTATAATGATTATCGGGTTAAAGGTTGGTCACAAAGCTGGCAACTCGGTGCTATGTATGAATTTAACGAAAATACACGCATCGGCTTGTCTTATCGCTTTAAGAGCACGCAACATACACACGGCAAACAATATCTTTATTTAAATCAAAAAGGTGCGGCTATATTAAACGGAAAAGCGTCATTAGAAGCGGGACATCCGTTGCAAATTTTTGATACATTTAACCGCTATGACACAATGGCTGATCCGGAATTGCCGGCAAGCTGGATTCTCTCGGGCTATCATAAATGGAATGACAAGTGGGCAAGTGCTGCAACCGTTAAATATATTCAATGGCATCGTTTCTATACGTTTCCGGCAAAATCAAATTCACCGCTTAAAAACGGCAATTATGATTCCGATTACCGTTGGAAAGATTCTTGGACCTTTGCTTTAGGTCAGGAATATTTTGCCAATGAAAATTGGACCTTCCGTGCCGGCACGGCTTGGGACCAAGCACCGACCGCCAACAACAACTTCCGCACCAATCGTATTCCGGATGCCGACCGTATTTGGTTTTCGCTCGGTGCAAGTTACACCAACGGCAATCATCAGGTTGACTTGGGATATGCTTTCTTAACGATGATGCACGGTCGTGTTCGCGATTCCTATAACGGAGATATGGAAGCAAAATATCACAATCATAGTAATATGTTTGCTCTCGGCTACCAATACAAATTTTAAAAATCCGTATAACGGGTAACTACTTGGGGTTTTCTCCTCGTGTATTTCTTTTATACACGTCGTTGAAAACCACCTTCGTATTTACGCACGTTCTCCGAATTTTTAGTAGGTCTTTTTTGTGGTAGTCTGTGCACCACGTCAACCCGCTGACTGCGTATAAGGCGCACTCTCCAAACTAAAATCCGCGACAGAAAATTGTATAACGGGTAACTACTTGGGGTTTTTCTCCTCGTGTATTTCTTTTATACACGTCGTTGAAAAACCCCTTCGTATTTACGCACGTTCTCCGGATTTTTAATTTTTTGGGGGTGCAAGAAAAAATTACGTCATTCTGAGGAAGCCGGAACGGCTGACGTGAGAATCTCATTCGGCGCTGTGCGGTCTTGGGCGTAAAACAAACATCTGCTTATTAAAAAAAGGCAGGGGTTTATCCTGCCTTATGCTTTGACACGAAACATCAATATTTAATTCACAATCTGATATTCGATGTAATTTGAATTGACGTAAATAATTTGGAATTTAACGCCGTTAATCGTTATCATTTTTTTATACATCGGCACTAAGCGGGTTTGCACTTCACCGCTGCCGTCTTTAATTACGAATGCGATTTCTTTGTTTTCAACACCGCCGAAAGTGACTGAAAAATTGAAACGCGGACGCGTGTAAGTTTCTTTGCTGTCCGAATACGGTTTAATAATGGTTCCTTCCGGTCTGATTTGCACAACATCGCGTCCGACCAAATAATAACCGCGGCTGTCAACCTGTCCGAATTCCGGCACAATGTTACCGTGGTCATCAATCGTAATTACATAAGATGTTCCCGGTACACGCAACAGCATAAAATATTCGCCGTTCATATAAACTTCACCAACCGGTTTGAGAATCATATCCGGTGTTAATTGTATTGTGTTGCCGCGCAAGAAAAACGTGGCATTGCGGTCAACGCAATAACGTTCGCCACTGCCGCGATTGTAGGTGATGGTATATGTTGTCGAGTCATACATCACTTGTCCTTTGCGGGCTGAAACCGGTGTATATGTTTTGTAATCGTGAACATTGACGGTGCGTGTGTTGTCTACACCGCTGTTGGCATATAAATCGGCATCGTTATAAAATTTTATCGGATATTTTTTATAGCCGCGAAATTTGTTCATCCAATATTTGTCGTTATCCGGCTTCCAAATATCTTCACTCTTAAATTCTTCCCATTTATATTGCAGCTGTGTAATCGGACCGCCTCTGTCCGGCGGGCAATCAAGACCGATACATTCACTGAACGCAGGTGTTACTTTGAAAAATATGAAAAGCGCTAAAGTCGAAATAAATATTTTTTTCATGGGTAAACTCTTTTTTTAAGGTTTAAGTATATATACTTTTGACATATTAAAACGGTTTTGGTAAAAAAAGTTATAACGAAAGAGAAAAAAATGAGTCAAAACATAGGAAATTGTAAAACAGTCACTTTTGCGTCGTGTGCGGAAATTGCGCCGGAATTTGAAAATTTTGCCGAGGACTTTTTTGAGGTGGTAGAAATAAACTATACCGATGACGGTAAAGAGCAACTGGTCGGCTATATGCGGCAAGATGTTGATGAATCACAGATGATTGCGGCGGCAAAAATGTGGAATGTTCAACTTCCGAAATATCAAATTTCTGTTTTAGAGGCAAAAAATTGGCTCAAAGAAAATGTGATAAAATTTGCACCGGTTGAAACCGACGATTTTGTGATTTACGGTATTTTTGAAAAAAATATTGATACGCGCGGTAAAATCGGCATAAAAATTTATGCGGCAACGGCTTTCGGGTCGGAACATCAAACGACCGTCAGTTGCTTGAACGGTATTTCCGATATTAACCGTATATTGCCGACCGCACCGCAAAAAGTGCTTGATGTCGGCACCGGTTCCGGAATATTGGCGTTGGCGGCGGCAAAGTTGTGGCGTGAGGCGCAGATTGTGGCGGTGGATATTGATGACGAATCGGTCAGAGTGACACGGCAAAATGCGCTTGATAACGGTGTCGAAGCCAAAATTACGGCAGAATACAGTGATGGTTATCAATCCGAAACCGTGCAGAAAAATGCACCATACGATGTGATTTTTGCCAATATTTTGGCGCGTCCGTTGATTGCGATGGCGCCGGATATGGTTAAAAGTTTGCGAATCGGCGGTTATGCCGTAATTTCCGGCTTTATCGACGAGCAGGTCGAGTGGGTGGTCGGCGAACACGAAGCACTCGGTTTGAAAGTTGTAAAAATTTACGAAAAAGACCGGTGGCGTGCCGCTTTATTGCAAAGGATTAAATAAATGAAAATACAAGAAATTCGTGCAAAATTAAAACAAAACGACATTGACGCGTATGTGGTAACGCACGGCAATCGTTTTATCGGGCAGGATATTTTGGAAAGCGAGCATAAGCTGAAAGCGTTGTGCGGATTTTCCGGTTCGGCCGGTATTGCCGTGATAACGACGGATAAGGCGTTTTTGCTGGTGGACGGTCGCTATGAATTGCAGGCACGGCTCGAAACAAACGCCGATGAGATAACGGTGGTTGATATGATGCCGCGTTTTAAGAATGTGTGCGATTTGATGACCGAAGAAAAAATTGAACGAATCGGTTATGATGCTTGGTGTCATTCGGTTGCGGAAATGGAATTTTTGAAGCGCCGCTATCGTAATTTGATGTTTGCCGATGTCGGTGATTTTATGGGGCTTGATAATACTTTGCCGGTGCGGGCGCAGACGCGTGAAATAAAATTTTCCGGTATGAGTTATGAAGAAAAATGCAAAAAAGTGATTGCTGAAATTCAAAATCAAAATGCGGATTATATGCTTTTGACTTCGGCGGACAGCGTTTCTTGGCTTTTGAATTTGTATGCGCGTGATTTGCCGTGTTCGCCGATTGTGCGAGCGTTTGCAACAGTAGCGAAAAATGGTGAAATCACTCTTTTTGCCGATAATCTGCAAGCCGATTTGCCGGTTAAAAATTGGATTGAATTTGCCGAGTTTCTAAAAAATGCCGACGGTAAAGCCATTGCGTTCGATGCGCACACGGCTCCGGAAAAAATTAAAAAGTTAGCAAATGCCGATACCCTGTTGTTCAAAACGCACGATATGTGCGCTTTGCAAAAATGTGAAAAAAATCTGACGGAATTGCAAGGTATGATAAATTGCCATATTCGCGACGGGGCGGCGGTGGTTAAGTTTTTGGTATGGCTCAATGATAATCGTCAGGGCAAAACCGAGCTCGATGCGGTAGAAAAATTGCATCAATTTCGTGCCGAACAAAAATACTTTTTCAGCGAAAGTTTTGAAACAATAGCCGGCAGCGGCGCGCACGGTGCAATCGTGCATTATCAGCCGACAGAAAAATCAAACACCAAAATTGAAGAAGGTTCATTGTTGCTGTTAGACAGCGGCGGACAATATTTTGACGGCACAACCGATATTACGCGCACAATCGCTATCGGAGAGCCGACCAAAGAAATGATTGCCGATTTTACGACAGTTTTAAAAGCGCATATTGCATTGGCGTCGGTGCGGTTTCCGGTTGGAACGAGCGGCGAAAAACTTGATGTGTTGGCGCGCTCAAAATTATGGGCAATAAATGCGGATTATAAGCACGGCACGGGGCACGGCGTTGCTTGTTTCGGTAATGTGCACGAAGGACCGATAAGCATTTCGGTGAACGGCAGCGATTACGGTTTTAAGCCGAATATGGTAACATCAAACGAGCCGGGGATTTATAAAGAAGGAAAATACGGTATTCGTATCGAAAATCTGCAATATACGGCATCGGTTGACGAACAAGACGGATTTTTGAAATTTATACCGTTGACCAAAGTGCCTATTGATAAACGGCTGATTGATAAATATATGCTAAACGGCGATGAGTTGGCGTGGCTGAATTGGTATCATCGAACGGTGTATGCCGATTTGAAACCGTATTTGAACGAGCATGAATTGCAATGGTTGGAGGACGCTTGCGCACCGCTCTGATAAAACGGAGAGGAAAATGCTTAAATTTTGGCGAACGATGGTTGCGACTTTGTTGTTCAGCGGACCGGTTTCGGCGCAGTATATTAATTCATCGGGTTCAAATCCGGCAATTACGGAATATGAACGCGAAATGCGTGAAATGTATCCGGACAGTCCGCAAATGCTCAATCGCGGCATTATGTATATTTTTTATGACGGCGAAAATTGCACGGATTGTGCCGAGATAATCAAAGAACTTTATAATATTTATTCCATAAATTATGAAGCGGATTATGCCGTGTTTGAAATAGATTATACGCAAGATTTAGGTGTCAATTTTAAGGGGATTTATAATTTGACGCAACCGTTGTCGGTGGTTTTGGTGCAAATTCATAACGGTATGGCGTGGGGGTATCAAAAAATTGATAATTTATATCAGTATGCCGACAATCCGCAACAACTGCAACAAATTTTTACGGAACAGGTAAATAATTTTACAACACCGCAAAATTTTATCTAAATTTTTACCAATTGACGATAAACTGACTGTTGCGAATAATATTGCAACGGCAGGAATATGACACAAAAACTTAAATATTTGTCGCGAATAAAAGATGAATTTGACACGGTTATATGCGGTGTCAACGGTGTTTTTATGTGTGGCGATCAAATAAATGATATGGCGGTCAGAACACTGATAAAACTTTATCAAAGCGGCAAAAAAGTGGCGCTCGCTTCCAATACGGGAATGCGGGTGCGTGATTTGTATTATGTCTTAAAGCAAAAAGATGTGCCGATGAATATTTTTTATGCCATGATTACGGCCGGTGAAATTGCACATTTTTATTTGAAAAATACACAATCTTTAGGGCGTTCTTATTTTAATTTGGCCGGCGGCGAATCAAAAGTTGCGGCCGGATTGGATTACAGCGTTGCCGACAGTATGGTGTTGGCCGATTTTGTGTTGGCGGAAAGTTCAAGTCATAATATAAGCACGGCTGAAGCGATGCCGCTGTTAGAGCAGGCATTGCATTTGCAATTACCGTTTTTATGTGTCGGGAACAACACTTCTTGTGTTGGTGCACACGGTGTGACGGAGAGTATCGGCGCAGTAGCCGAACAATACGCAATGATGGGCGGAAAAATTATCCCAATCGGTAAGCCTGATGTGCGGATTGCGGGCTATTTGGCTGAAGGTATGCAGGGATTTTGGACGCCGCGATGTTTGGTTGTCGGTGATGATATGGCAACAGATATGCGTATGGGGAACACCTTTGGCGCCAAAACGTTGCTTATCGGTAACGGGGTGCATCAACTTACAGACAATATTGAAAAACGCCTGAATGATTTATCAGCTGATTACGGGCTGAATGTTGATTATGTGACGGAGACATTGGTATGGTAAAAGAAGAATTGCATCGCAAGATGTTTTTGGTTTTGGGCTTGGTTCTGATTTTTTCCGTATGCCGCTGCCAAGTGTCGTATAATCCGTTTGAACGCTATGACAATATTATGACACGCAAACGCGCAGCTTACAGCACAAATTTGAAAGCCGCCGAAGTTAATGACTTTTTGCGGATATGGCCGAAATACAAAGAACTCGGCTTTGACAAAGACCTCTATGTTCCTTATTTGGCGGTTTTGCCTGATTCGGCGCTCAACTGGAAGCAGCGTTTGTGGTTTCATTATAATTATTGGGACGCCAATCGTTTCTTTTATGTTCAACAACGTTTGACGTATTTGTTGCAAGTGTTGCAAATGCGTCGCGATGCCAAAGTAACCATAGATTTGTGCACCAATATGGAAGATGAAATAGCCGAGCAAATGATTGAATTACAAAAAAAACGGCTTGATTCTTCCGATATAGCAAGTTCAGAAATACTCTTGGTAACTTCCAAAGAAAAAGAACTGAGAGAATTATTTAAGTAAAATATCCGTGATTTCGGTGCACACCGATATTGCAGATATAAATTTTTAAAGCGTATTTTTATTTAATTATTTTAATAAAATTATAACTTTATAACTTTATCTTTGTAATGAATAAACGGATAGAATAGAATGAAAATAAAAGAAGTTTTAGATAAAATAGTCAATGCGGATTGCATTGAAACGATGAATAAACTGCCGGAAAATTCGGTAGATATGATTTTTGCCGACCCGCCGTATAATATGCAACTCGGCGATACTTTGTTGCGTCCGGATAACAGTGTGGTCAACGGTGTTACGGAAGAATGGGACAGCTTTGAGAGTTTGGCGGCATACGATGAATATACCAAACAATGGCTGACTGCGGCCAAGCGTGTTTTGAAAGAAGATGGCGCAATTTGGGTTATCGGCTCGTATCACAATATTTTCCGTGTCGGTTATATTTTACAAAATTTGGGCTTTTGGATTTTAAATGACGTGGTGTGGAACAAAACCAACCCGATGCCGAATTTTAAGGGAACACGCTTTACCAATGCGCACGAAACGATGATTTGGGCGGTTAAAAATCCGAAGGCGAAATATACGTTTAATTATGAGGCGATGAAAGCACTCAACGATGAAACGCAAATGCGCAGTATTTGGGAAATTCCGATTTGCACCGGTAAAGAACGTCTGAAAAAAGACGACGGTGAAAAATTGCATCCGACACAAAAACCGGAAGCGTTGCTGTATCGTGTTTTACTCGCGTCTTCTAAGCCGAATGATGTGGTATTGGACCCGTTTTTCGGAACCGGAACAACCGGAGCGGTGGCTAAAAAACTCGGCCGTCATTTTATCGGTATCGAGCGTGACGCAAGCTATGTTGCGGGCGCGCAAAAGCGTATTGCTCAGGTGGAGCCGATGCCGGATTGCGCAATGGAATATACCGTAAAGAAAAAAATGCCGCGCGTTCCTTTTGGCGCAGTAATCGAGCGCGGTATGCTCAAACCGGGAGACCGATTGAGCGATGCGAGCGGTAAAAAGTTTGCGATTATTCGTTCTGACGGGTCGATTAAGAGTGATGTTGCCGAAGGGTCAATTCATCAGGTCGGGGCAGCGGCACAAAATGCGGCAGCGTGCAACGGCTGGGAGTATTGGTATTATCAAGACGGTAAAAAAGGTATGGTTTGTATTGATGAATTGCGGCAACAAATCAGAGCCGAAGTCTATGGTGCGGAGTAACAGTGAAAAACGAATGGCGGGATAAAAAAAAGCAAAATAAACGGTTTCCGAAAACGGCTGACAGCCGTCAGAATCCGAATGAAGGGTATTATGCCGCCATTGACTTAGGGACAAACTCTTGTCGGTTGGTTATTGCCGAGCCGACCCCGAGTTCGTTTCATGTTGTGGAAACATTTTCAAAAATAACGCGCTTGGGTGAAGGTATAATTAAAGAAAATCTGCTTTCAAAACCGGCAATCCGGCGCACGATTAACGCCCTCAAAATTTGCAGCGGTGTGATTGAAGAATATGCACCGATTGTGCGGATGCGCTTTGTGGCGACGGCAGCTTGTCGCAGAGCATTGAATTGCGCCGATTTTGAAAAAGCAGTGGAAAAAGAAACCGGTCTGCCGATGGAAGTTATCTCATCAAAAGAAGAAGCACGACTGGCGGTGGTCGGCTGTATGCCGCTGTTGAACCGTATGATTAAACGCGCTTTGGTGTTTGATATCGGCGGCGGTTCAACCGAGATTTCGCTGGCACGCATTACCGAAACAGGTAAAACATTTATTGAAGGTTTTGTGTCTTTGCCGTATGGTGTTGTGACGATTTCCGAAGCATTTCCGGCGCGTGATATGACCAATTTGGCATACGATACGATAGTTGAGCGCACGCAAAAGATTTTACAGGAATTTGAAGATAAATATCAAATTACGGAAGCCATACGCAATCAGGAAATTCAGGTTATCGGTACATCGGGAACGGTAACTGTTTTGGGGGCGGTGCATTTGAATTTGCCGCGCTATAATCGGGCGGCGGTCGACGGATTGGCAATCTCCGGTGCCGATATTGAAAGAGTTATCGGTAAAATCAAAAAAATGGGGTATGAAGGACGCTGCCGACATTCTTGTATCGGTAAGCAAAAGGCCGATTTGACGATTGCCGGTTGCACCATTATCGAAGCGCTCAGCACATTTTGGCCGATTTCCGAAATTACGATTGCCGACCGTGGAATTCGTGAGGGAATTTTGCTTGATATGATGCATCATCAAAAGCACAACTATTTCCATCGTGACGGAAAATACCGAAAACCATACAGAAAAGGAAGAAAATATGCGCGAAAATTTAGCGGCGATTGATTTGGGAACAAACTCGTGTCGGTTGTATGTTGCCGAAGCAAACGGTAATTTTGTGTGTAGAGAAGCAGAAACAGTCAAACTCGGCGAAGGACTTTATCAGAACGGTTGTTTTACCGATACAGCCGTTGAACGCACACTGAATTGCCTGTCACGCTATGCACAAGAAATGAAAGAGTATAATGTTACGCATTATCGTGCCGTGGCGACCGCTTCGTGCCGTATGGCCGAAAACGGCGAAAAATTTGTGCAAACGGTTGAAGAATTATGCGGTATTAAATTTGATATTATCAGCCCTGAAGAAGAAGCTCTGTTGAATGTCAAAGGGGCGCGCTTGAATGCCGATAAAAACACCCCGTATGTGTTGGTGTATGATTTAGGCGGCGGTTCGACCGAAATTACGTTGGCCACTAATGAAGCAGCTCCGAAAATGATATACACGATTTCAATTCCGTGGGGAGCGCGTAACGCATCGGAGGCATTTGACTTAATAGAATATGACGCGGATAATGCGGCACGATTGCGAGCGGAAGTGAAAAAATGGACTCAGGATTTTTTGCGCAATTCCGAGTTTTTGATGTATCGCGAACAATGCGATTGTATAGCGACATCAAGCACGCCGTTACGGCTTGTGAGTATGGTGCAGAACACGGACGGTTACAATAAAGAGAGTGTTGACGGTGCGTCAGCGGAAACACGTTTGATTGATGAACGGATTGCTCAGATACATAATATGAACTTTGAACAATTGGCAGAATGTCCGTATATCGGTAAAAACAGAGCACCGATAATTGTGGCGGCGACCGTGATTTTTAAGCAAATTTACGATGATTTGCAAATTAAAGTGCTGACGGCATCGTTAAAAGGGGCGCAAGAGGCAATAATTGAGGACTTGGTGAAAAAATGGCAAAGTTAACAAAATCGGCAAAACAAGTGCGCGGGCGTAAAATGTTGACGGTCAGGGTCAAAAACGCCAAATATAACAGCGTGTCGTCAAATCGTTGGCTCGAACGTCAGCTAAACGACCCGTATGTGGCCGAAGCCAAACGACAGGGGTATCGCTCACGGGCGGCTTTTAAGCTGATTCAACTTGATGAGAAATATCATTTTTTGGGCAAGGGTAAAACCATTGTCGATTTAGGATGCGCGCCGGGCGGATGGACACAAGTAGCTGCTCTCAAAAACAAAGGGGAAGGGCAAATTGTCGGTATGGATTTGTTACCGACGGAAAAAATTGCCGGAGCCGTATTGCTGCAACAGGATTTTACCGCAGATGAAGCGCCGGAGATGATTAAGTCATTACTGCACGGACCGGCAGATGTGGTGATGAGCGATATGGCGGCAAATACGACCGGTGTGCAAAATATTGACCATTTACGCACACTCGGGTTGGTGGAAATGGCGTATGAATTTGCCAAAGAAATTTTGGCTGTCGGCGGGATTTTTATTGCCAAGGTTTTTCAGGGCGGTACAGAACAAACTCTTTTGAACGATATGAAACAGCATTTTGCCAAAGTTACACACTATAAACCGGATGCCAGCCGACAGGATTCGGTTGAAATGTATGTGGTGGCGCAGGGGTTTAAGGGCTGAAAGCAAACACACTAAAGCAGTCTTACTCAGTGTCCGTAAAGTATAATCAACAAATATGTAAAAATGCTTGACTTACGGCAGTTACGGCGTTAACGTAATGTCAGCGGAAAGTAACAGCTGTTTATCGGCAGTGCTTGAAGTATTATCGGGACTTCGTTTCAAGCCGAGTCCGATATCAGCAAAAAACAACGAAAGGTTACACTATGAAAAAAATTATTTCTGTATTATCAATCAGTTCTATTTTATCGGCTTGCACGGTATTGGGCGGCGGTAATCCGCTTCTTTCTCAGGATTGGTGGCAGTCGGCAACACCGCAAATGGTGGAGAAGCAAATCCAAAAAGGTGCAGATGTTAAGGCAAAAGATGACAACGGGCTGACAGCTTTGATGTATGCGGCCGCTCACGCAAAAAATGCGCAAATTATCGGAACTTTGATGAAAAATGGTGCCATCGTTGAAGAAAAGAACAGTTTTGGTTGGACGCCGTTGATGATTGCGGCCGGCGGTAATGATAATCCTGAAATTACGGACAGTTTGATTAAAAACGGCGCGCGCGTCAGTGCAAAAAGTGAAAAAGGCGGGACACCGTTGATGGCGGCGGCACGTTATGCAGAAAACTCTAAAGTTTTGGATACCTTAATTAATAACGGCGCCAATGTGAACGATAAGACAAATGACGGTCTGACACCGTTAATGTATGCGGCAAGTAATGAAAATTCGGCGGTTACGGAAGTTTTGATTAAGCACGGTGCCAATGTTAATGCCAAAGATAAAGACGGTTGGACACCTTTGATGTATGCGGCAAACAATAGCAATAATCCGGAGGTTGTGAAAACTTTGATTAAAAATCATGCCGATGTAAATGTTAAAGATAAAAACGGCAATACACCGTTGATGATTGCAGCCGGTAAAGCTCAAAATGCCGAGATTGTCAATATGTTAATCAGAAACGGTGCCAATGTTAATGCCAAAGATAAAAACGGTTGGACGCCTTTGCTTTATGCGGCAAGTAACTCAAATTCGGAAGTTATCAAGAGCATCATTCAGCATACCGGCGGTATTAAGGGGAACAATTCGGTCAGAGAGATGAGCTTAATGATTGCAGCCAGCAACGAAAATCCGGAAATTGCGAATATTTTGCTTCATCAAGGTGCTAATGTTAATGCAAAAGGTCCGCTCGGTATGACACCGCTGATGGCCGCGGCAAAATATAATAAAAATCCGGAAATCATCACAATCCTGATGAAATACGGTGCTGATGTTAAAGTAAAAGATAGTTCCGGGAAGACGGCATTTGATTATGCTGATGAAAATTACGATATTTATCATACCGAGCCATATTGGCGCCTGAATGATAAAACATACGAATAATGCTAACCCTAAAAAAACACCTCGTTAAAGAGGTGTTTTTTTTAGTGCTTTTTGCATAATTTTTTAATTTAGTTTGACATTAGCGTTTTTGTGCAATATATCATTAAGTATGTTTTAATTTCTGTTGGAAAAAAATGCCTTTAATTTCTGTCATTATTCCCGTTTATAACGTGGAGCAACATCTCGAAAAATGCTTAGACAGTGTGCTAAAGCAATCGTTTCGAGATATAGAGATTATTTGTGTTAATGACGGTTCGACCGACGGTTGCGCCAAAATATTAAAAAAATATGAAGCAAAAGATAAACGATTAAAGGTTATTACTCAAAAAAATCAGGGACTTTCCGTTGCTCGTAATAACGGTCTTTTGCGCGCATCTTCGGATTATATCGCGTATATTGACAGTGATGACTTTGTGCATCCGGCATTTTTGCAAAAACTTTATGATACGGCTCAAAAATATAAAGCAGATATCGTCGGGTGTGATTTTGCCAAAATCTATAATGACAAAGATTTGCCGAATACGCAAAATTTAAAACCGCGGGAATATTCGCCGGCACTTCCGGTGCTTTTACATCGCAAAAATTTTATTCATTTTAATGTGTGGAACAAATTATATACGCGATCGGTTATTAAAAATATTGATTTTGTGCCGGGGATTTATTTTGAGGATTGGGTCTATAACAGTTGCGTTTTTGCCGGTGCCAAAAGTTTTGTGTGGCTCGGCGAAAAGCTTTACGGCTATCGTATTTCCGATAATTCCATTATGCGCAGCAATTTCAATCGAAAAAAACTTGATGATTATGTGATTGGGATTCACGCCGTGCGCAAATTTTATAAAGAAAAATTTCCGGAGCATTGGAAAGATGTGCGTGACACGCGTATTTCCCGAACCGTTAAAATGTTGATGAACAGCACGCGCCGCAGTCATGATGCGCAACTTATTGCTGACGCTAAAATTGCTTTGAAAAAGTTGTATAATCTGAAACTTATCGGTTACAGCGGACTATCTGTGCCGAATAAACTCAAGCTGTTTTATTTTTTGCACTGATTTTATAGTTTGAATTGCTCAATTGACTTTGCTAAACCGGTCGTATCATCGGTTTCGACAAATATAGCATAGAGTGTGCCTTTGCCGTTTGCCGGGGTTAGCCTGTCACCGACATAGTGGCGGCATAACCGATTTATAGGGGCTGTCGGTTCAAAACCTAATACCGAGTTATAATCACCACACATTCCGACATCTGTAATATATGCCGTGCCATTCGGTAAAATACGCGCATCGGCAGTTGGAATATGGGTATGCGTGCCGGCAACACAAGAAACTCGTCCGTCAAGATAATAGCCAAATGAAAGCTTTTCAGAAGTTGCCTCGGCGTGAATGTCAACTAAAATAGCGTTGACGTTGCGGCCGAGCGTATAGTTTTTCAAAATAGCATCTGTCGCTTGCACCGGACAGTCAACAGCTTCCATAAACAAGCGCCCCAAAACTTGTATAACGAGCAATGATTGCCCGTTTGTCAATTCATAAACCGTATAACCGCGTCCGACATTTGTGCTCGGAATATTTGCCGGACGAATAATGACTTTACATTCGTCTAAATAAGAAATAATTTCACGTTGGTTTAAAAAATGATTACCGGTCACTAAAACATCAGCGCCTTTTGCCAAGAAGTCACGGCAAATGCCAGGGGTTACACCAAAGCCGTGTGCGGCATTTTCAACATTTAAGATAATAGCATCGGCACGGTATTCGGTGCGTAGTTTTTGCATATTTTCCAAAACAACTTCGCGTCCCGAACGAGCAACGATATCTCCGCAATAAATTATTTTCATATTTCCTCCTGTTGCGGAGAGTATATCAAAGCAAACAAATGTTGCAATAAAAAAAATGTGTAAATTCGCTGTGTTTAATTGAAAAAACGGGTAAAATTTTTTAGTATAAAACAGTTTTACATTTGATGAAGGAAGAAAAAATGAGACTTACTTTAATGGCAAGTGCGGTAGCAACGATGCTTTTCGGTGTATGCGCGAAGGCACAAGTTTTGATGTCGGAAGATGTTGAACAGGAATTCGCTAAACCAATTACATTGATAGAAAACGAATCAGAAACGATGGCAAAGGTCGATTTGGAAATGTATGATCCGGCAATCAGCTACTATGTGCAGAATCTGAATTTGACGCCGAAGCAACTCGACGAAGCACAGCGTATCAGTGATGCCGATCAAGCCAAAAAAGAAGATTTGTTGCGACGGATAGAAACTTTGCGACGCGAAGCATATGATTTGCAGGCGGGAAGTTTGATTGCTTTTGAGGCTATTTTAGATGATGTACAGCGCGCAGCATTTCGTGAATTACGGAGCGAAAATGAAAAAATTAACAACAAAATGCAAGATTCTGCGGAGAGTAACGAAAATTATAGTATAAAATAATGAAGTAAAAACAATATGTTAAATTATATATGCAAAAAAAACATAAAAAATAAAAAATTTTTGTTGCAATATAAAAAAAAAGTATTAAAAGAGAATAAGTTATCGGAGTGTAGCTCAGCCTGGTAGAGCGCTACGTTCGGGACGTAGAAGTCGCTGGTCCGAATCCAGTCACTCCGACCAAAAACACCAAACCCCGCTTTATGGCGGGGTTTGGTGTTTTGTGACGAGTGGCGGATGAGGAGCAGCGGGAAGCTGGTGCGACCACAAGCGAAAGGCAGACTTTAGTATGCCGGTCGCCTTTAAGCGATGAGCGTAGGGGCGGCGAAGCCAATCCAGTCACTCCGACCAAAAATTAAGTAAAATCAATAACTTATGAAGTTATATTTTCAAACCTCTCTGACACATCAGGGAGGTTTTTGTTTTATACAGTGGTCGCTACTATCTTTTATCATAATATCGTAAAATCAATATGTTATATTATAAAATGTGCCTTTTTTAGCGTAGCGTGCGATAGCAAAAAATGACACAATTTTGACACACTTTCTCATATATAATCGCAAATGTGTCATTATTTTTGGAGATATTTCAGATTCGTTAATAAATTGTGTCAAATTTATTTTCGGAAAATCAAGTAGATATAAAATTTAAGAAAATCATAAAATAATTTTGACTTAATTAAATGAAAATGCTATAAGATACACATAAATTAAAGAGAAAGGTTTGGATAACCAACTGATTATTAAATATAAAATAGGCGACACAAGCAACTGATTTGTGTAAAAGTTAATCTCAAAGTTTTTGAAATGAGATGTGATAAGCAGGCTGATTTGTTTGCTTAATAGGATGATTTTTATTTAAAGAAGATTTTAAGATGAAAAAAGGTTATAGTTTTAATTTAAGAGAAAACGGTTATTATCAAATTATTTATCAAAACCCTGAAACGGGAAAGCGAGAAAGAAAATCACTTGGAACGACAGATGGCAAGTTAGCAGAGATGCTGGCTGAAAAACATTGGAAAGATGTTTTAGACGATTACGACAGGGGTATTCTGGTTCAAGATAAATCATTGGCAAAAATATACCGTGAATATTTTGATACAGAAAAGTTTCTGTATAATAAGGATACCATTAAACGGCATTTTATGCCTTATTTAGATGAAAAAAACATCAAAATTGCCAATTTGAAACAACATACGATAGATGAATATTATAAGTGGAGAAAAGCCCAAACATTTAGAGGGAAAGCACCAAATGACATTACATTGAATCGTGAAAATTGTGCTATTAGAAATTTTCTGAACTTCTGTACGCAAAAACACTATCTAACACCTAAAAGGACTTTGGAATTACAACACAATGAGGTGATTCCAAACAGAAGAAAACCATTTTCCGTAGAGCAAATGAAAGAGATTTTAGAAAGAAGCAAGTCTAACTATGAAAATACTATAAAATCAGATTTGCGTGCCGAAAGAAAATGTATGTATCAAATTGTAAAGTTTCTGGCAATTATGGGAATGAGAGATGGTTCTGCTTTGGGGTTATTATGGAGCGATTTATATTTGGGCGAAGTCAAGCCGTATATTTACATACAAGCCAACA
>CAMAJR010000011.1 GCA_945835885.1 uncultured Alphaproteobacteria bacterium | reverse complement strand
AGCCTTATAGGCGTCTAATAAGAACCGCCGGCTAAGCCGGCGGGTCCCTTTTTTTTTGCAAATATATACACTGCATCGCGCAAGGTATGAGAATACAGGTTTTATGTGATTCAGAAGTGAAACTGACGCGCCAGAAGTTGAGATACCTTGACGAACGAATGCACCACATCGTGCGATGACAATGTTTAGGACACACTGCATCGCGCAAGGTATGATAATACAGGTTTTATGTGACTCAGAAGTGGAACTGACGCGCCAGAAGTTGAGATACCTTGACGAACGAATGCACCACATCGTGCGATGACAATGTTTAGGACACACTGCATCGCGCAAGGTATGATAATATAGGTTTTATGTGATTCAGAAGTGAAACTGACGCGCCAACGGTTTTTATGATAATGATGAGATAAAATTTTCTCTTGCATAGTAGACGAAATATGATATTCTACAAATAGAGAATCACTACTTATATATTATTACCCAAAAACATCAAACGTATGAAAAAAATTGATGTAACCCTGAAAGGTGTGACACATGCCTCTAAAAACGGTCGGTATGACCAGCTGATTGTAACTATGTCGGTCAGCGAGTGTGTTATGAACAATGAAAACGGTGCTAAATGGAACTTTCCTGTGCCGCCGTTGGTAACGGTTTCTATTGAGCCGTATCGGATGGTTATTCCGCTCAATAACAAGTATGCGTTAATTCAAAACGGTTCGGAAGTTGAGTTTCGTGTGACCGGAACGATTGACGAACCTAAAGTGACTTTAGTCAAGGTTGTCGAGCGCAAAGAGCGTTCTCTGACTGATTTTTTGACGGCATTACAGCTCAAAAAAGAGTGATGCCGGAATAAATCCGCAAAGTAAAACCCGTCGAATTAATTTTCCGGCGGGTTTTACTTTGTGCATTTTGAAAAACTATTCAATGACTAAAATCAAGCTGTCTTTGACATCTGTGACCTTGGCGTTTTCTCCTTTTTTGAGCGGCTTTTCCGAATAAGCTAACCAGTAAGTGTCGCCTACCTTGACTTTTGTTTGATTATCAATAACATCTTCGGAAAGCGTGACAATGTGGCCGATATATTGTTGTGCCGAATCATTAAGATTGCGATATTCTTGCGGGGTTTGTGTTTTTTTGAAAATATAGCGATATGAAAACCAACCGATAAGCACAAAAATAGCCGAAAAGACAGCAAAGAAAATGATTTGTGTTGAGAGTGCCATATCTATAAAGCATGTCAACAAACTCATCAATAAACCGGCAAATCCGAACCAAATTAAATATGTACCCGGCACAAATAATTCGAAAATTGACAGCACTAAGCCTAAAATCAGCCAGTTGGTTGCGGTAGATTCAAACAACATAATTACCTCCGCTTATTTTTTAGATTGCTTTAAGCTGCTTTTGGCAATTTCGGCGATGCCGGCGATAGTACCCATCACTTGCGTAGCGTCAACCGGAAGCATCAACAGTTTTTCATTTGGCGAAGTAACGATGCCTTGCAAGGCGTCAATATATTTTTGCCCCAAGAAGTAAGATAGGGCGTTTTGATTGCCTTTTTCTATTGCCTCGGAAACAACGCGTGTTGCTGTTGCTTCGGCTTGAGCCGAGCGTTCGCGAGCTTCGGCTTCACGGAAAGCGGCTTCTTTATGTCCTTCGGCTTCTAAAATTACGGCTTGTTTTTCGCCTTCGGCTTTTAAAATTTCTGCCTGACGCAGACCTTCTGCCTCCAAAATGTTGGCGCGTTTGTCGCGTTCGGCTTTCATTTGACGTGCCATAGAATCAATCAAATTTTGCGGCGGGGTAATATCCTTAATTTCGACGCGCGTGACCTTAACGCCCCACGGAATTGTCGCTACATCGACCACATCAAGTAAAAGTCGGTTGATTTTGTTGCGTTGCGAGAGTAATTCGTCGATTTCCATACTGCCGATAACAGTGCGGATATTGGTCATCACAAGGTTCATAATCGCATAGTCAAGATTTTCGACCTGATAAGCCGCTTTAACCGCGTCTTGAATTTGATAAAACAGAACGCCGTTGACCGTCACCATTGCGTTATCTTTGGTAATCACTTCTTGTGAGGCGACCTCTAACACTTGTTCTTTGCGATTGATTTTGGCGCCGATGGATTCAAAAATCGGAATTAAAACGTGAAATCCCGGTTTGAGTGAACGCGTGTATTTACCGAAGTTTTCAACGGTGTATTCATAACCTTGCTGCACAATAACAACATATTTGAGCAAAATTACAAAAACTAAAATAACAAGAACGATAGCAACTTCCATTGTTTTTCCTTTCAATAATTTATTCCTGTCTATAAAGTTATACTTTTTGGTGTGAGAATCAAGCAAAAAAAACACCCCACAAAGCGCGAGGTGTTGAAATTTGACATTATTCACGGAATATTTGCTCAGTCTCGCCCATTGTTCCATGTGGAGCCATAGTTCTTTAATAGTGATTTAACCTGACGAGCAGAGTGTGTTGATTCGGTTGTCGTGGTCTGTCCGTTTTGATTTTTTACCTCATAAACATTTTTAGAATCACCATCTTGAATATACGTTACTCGACCGGTGTTGTTTTGAATGACTCCCAATACTTTGTCATCTTTTGCGTCGTTTGCGTTTCCGACAGTGTTTGCGCTTGTTGTATTATTTTTGTAAGTCACGACATGGGTTTGACTTTGATCGCCCTCAAAAGTTCTGATTTTCGTACGAACACCGTCAACAGTGCGTGTTTCAGTATGTCCGTTATCAGATATTTTGACGTGGATTTTATGGCCGTTGACAGTGCCTTTGACGTTGTAGCCATGTTGTTTCATTTCTTCCGGCGACGTAATCGGCGCATCAGGGTGCTTAGCGTTGTAATCAGCCATAGCTTTCATACCGGCATATTGTTCCGCTTGTGCATTAGCATCTAAGCCAGCCGGCATAACAAAACTGTTCTCATGTTTTTTGCTGAATATACGTTTCAACCAACTGCCGCTTTCGGTTTTGCCTTGAACAGCTTCTATTTGCTGAATTTGCGGATTTATCGATGCCTGTGTCGGATCCTGTGTGAGAGGTGCACCTTGCACTTGAGAAAGGTCGACCGGCTTAACTGCCGCATTTCCGTTACCGCCGTTGCTGTTATGTGTATGTGCACCGCCGGTATGCGTATGAGGATTATAGCCGTCACGAGCATTAATACGCGCAACTTCTGCATTAAAGCTTTGTCTGTTACTTACAAAATCTTGCAATTCTTTGGCTTGTTCCGGCGACATTTGTGCTGTTTTTAGATAATCTGCCATAACACGGCTCGGAATAGCACCGTGACTGGCGCGTGGTAATTTATCCATTTCGGCATTAAATCCCATTGCTCTGAGTTTTTCTTCCATTACAGTCGGTCCCATTTGGGTGGCATACCACATATCACCGCCTTTTTCAAAACTGTCAGCCGGTAAAGTAGCTGTCGAATCCCCTGTTAACTCCGTGCCGTCTATCGGTTGCATACCCGGAGCATACGGAACTTTGATTTCCGGTTGTTGCTCTTGTTCACCAAACTGCGGATGCCACTGGTTGGCCTTCATATTATCAGCAAACGATTTATTTAAATCCCAATTACTTTGTCCGCCGTTGCCGGAAGCACTATGCCCGTCTATAAAACTGCCGAAAACCTCTCTGACTTTTTCTGCGCCGCCTTCTGCAATAAATAAGCCGCCGCCTGCGCCGAGTGCGGCACTTGTGCCGGCCATAAGTGATTTACTCTTGAGGGCTTTCAGTTGTGTTGCTAATTCCATAACGCGCATTTTATCTTGCGTTGATAATGACAAAGCGGCAACTTTTTCTACCATTTTGGCATCATCGTTTTTAAACAGTGCGGTTAAATTCTTTAAGGTTTGTTTTGCCGGGTCTTTGGTAGTGAAACGTGCAAAAAATCCTTTCTGTTCCGGTGTATCAGACAATCCTTCCTGTTTGCGTAAAATGCTCAGCAATTCATTTTCAAGCGGGCGTGCTTCTTTGCGCGCGTCAATATAACGCGAGGCACCGAATCCAGCGGCAACGAGTCCGTTGAGGACACCTTTTACTTTGGTAACGGCAACACCGCCGAATGTAGCAGAAGCGGCGTTGGTAACCGTGGCACCGGTTAAACCGGCAGCAGCACCGCCGACGAGACCTAAGCCACCGGTTAAACCGACCATACTGACTGTGGCAACTGTTGCACCGAGTGAAACGGCAAATGTTGCGGTTTTTTGTTGCAGATTTTTACGTTCATCCGGATTTTCTTTTAAGTAATTACTGAAGTTTTTCCAATTTTTAATGTTGAATTTACTGGCTTTACTGTTGGATTGTTCTTCAAAATTTTTCCAAGATTTTTTCAAATCGCCATATAATTCCCAACCTTGTTTTACGGTTAAGCCGACTGGTCCGAGCAGAGCCCCGACAGCAAGAGTTTTGGCGCCGTTTTTCAGGAATGCGCCGGCTATACCCATCAGTTTGGAGTGTTTTTGCTCCATTTTTTGTTGCAATTGTGTCGCGGCTTCCGGTGTTTGAGACATATTGGTTTTCTGAGCCAGACGGGAAGCATAAACCGTGTTACCGTTGGTATAAACGGCATTAAGTGCTTTTATCGGTTCTGTTACGCAATACTTTTGAAATCCTTTGCGGATAGAAGAATCCTTATCGGCCTTATCCCAATCAGCGCGAGTCAGATTGTTTTGCTTTAAGTATTCGTCAACATTTTGATTATATAATTTTCTTTGCGCTTCGGCATATTTATCAAAATCTTCCTTAAACTGCTTCTTTTTTTGTTCGTCTTTCAGAATTTCATCAAACTGTTCCGGTGTAATATTAAAGTCAGTCAAGAATTTTTTGCGCAGATAATCTTCTTCTTCGCTTTGCGGATACATTTTGGAATTTTGACGCAAGTTTTCCATATATTGCGCGCTGACTGCGGTCATAACTTCCTGATAACGGGTCATTGCCGTTTTGGAATCTGCACTCGGTTCTTCAAGTGCCAATTGCGTAATCACGCTTGTTTTCAAAATTTCCGTTAAATCCTGAGCAAGGTCTTTATCGATGACTTTGAGTGTATCCAAAGCCGGTATTTGCGTAATTTTTTCCGGCTCGACATCTTTGGTCAGTTCAAACCATTTTTTCATATTTTCATTTGCTTTTTCCGCGCTCGGCAAATCACCGTCTAAACCACTGGCTTTGTCATATTCTGCAAGTTTTTGTTCCAATTCGGCAGCGTGTTCGTATTTAAAATCTTTATCGGCGGCACTCAAAATCTGAACATAGTCTTGAACTATCGGCGCATTTTGCGTGCTCAAAGCTGTTTCGGTCAGCTCTTGTCTTGCGTAATCTTCGATTTCTTTCATACGCTTTTTCAGCTTATCATTTTCCGGATTATCCGAATCGGCTTCAATAGTTGTTTTTAAGGCATTGTATTCTTTGGCTAAATTATATGAATTCGGTTTTGTTTCTTCTTGCTGCGGTGCTTTTTCCGATGGTTGCTCCTGATTATGACTTTCCTTTTCCGGTGTTGCGGATTTTTCTTCGGTTGACTGATTTTCTGCTTGCTGTTGCGCAATCACCTTGCGTTGTTCGGCTATTTTTGCGTTAATGGCATCGCGCATCATCGGGGTTGTTCTTGCAAGGTTGTTATTTAGTAATTCTTCCAATTTTGACAATGAATCGGCATCATAACCGCTTAAATTATCAGTCTGAGAAAAATTATATAAAACGGTGTCTATATCAACTTTAGACGTATTATTCTTAATATCTTCCGCTAATTTTTTGAATTCTTCATTTGTCATATCAGCCATTGTTTTTCTCCTAAAAAACACCTTACTTTACAATCAGTATAACGTATATTTTTCCGAAACGCAAGTAAAAAATGACAAAAACAATGTATTTTTGTTAATATTGTCAATTTTAAACGGTTTCGGTCAATAACGCGCTTTTTTTGCTATACTTTCCTATTTTGTATGCTATAACGATTTTAGTTTAAGAGTAGTTAAAATGAGTATTAAATGCAGAAACTGACGAAAAAATTTGTATATTTGCTGATTTTCAGCTTTGCTGTTTGGAGTTTGGTGCCGATGCTTCGACTCTCGCTTTCGATGGATACGCAGGAGGCGATTGTGTGGGGAAAATATTGCCAGTGGGGAACCACCAAACACCCGCCGTTTTCGGGCTGGATTGCTTATGCGTGGTATGTGTTGTTCGGACATGGCGATAAGGCGATGTATGCGCTCAGCCAGATTTTTGTGACGCTCGGAGTTGTGTATATCTATAAATTGGCACGTTGTTTTTTGAATCAGTTACGGGCGATTTTGGCGACGGCGTTGCAATTCGGTATCATCTATTACGGTTATTCAACGCCTGAATTTAATGTCAATGTGATTTCGGTCGGGTTGTGGCCGATGTGCGCCTATTATTTTTGGCGCGGTTACACACAAAATAAATGGCGTGATTGGCTGTTGTTCGGAATTTTGGTCGGACTTAATTTGCTTAATAAATACGTCGGCGCGATGTTGTTAATTGCTCTCGGATTTTTTGTAATATCAGATAGAAACATTATTAAATTGATTAAAAACATTAAAGTTTATATTGCCGCAACGGTTGTGATTTTGTTGCTTGCACCGCACGTTTGGTGGTTGTGGCAAAATGATTTTGAGGCATTTAAATATATTTCGCAACGCAACCACGGCGGAAGCATCACATCTTTTTGGGGACATTTCGTTTATCCGCTTAAGTTTGTGATGGCACAAATATTGTTTGCGTTGCCGGCGTTGTTGACATTTGCTTGTTTTTGGCAACACCATAAGAGCGATGACTTTACGGGGACGTCAACACAATCTCGTTTTATTTGTTGCACGGCACTGCTTCCGGCGGCAACCTTTGCATTGATTTGTCTGTTAAGCGGGAACGCTGCAAAAAGTATGTGGGGTTTTCCGTGTTTGTTTATGTGGGGAACGGCATTGTTTTATTTTTTGCCGTTCAATGTTGATGAAAAAGTTGCCGGTCGGTTTTTGAACGTTATGTTTGTGTGGGTGACGCTGTTTGCGCTTGCTTACGGCGTTCAATGTGTTGTGACGACCAGTCAGCGTTATCGGACCGATGTTCAATCGGTGACGGCAAGTTTAGAGCAAAAATGGGCAGAACGCACCGATAAACCGCTTAAATACACGGGCGCAGATGTGTGGTTCGGTGATATTATGGCGCTGTATGCATCGCACGAAATAAAGCCGATGATTTGGATGAGTCCGAAAAACAATCCGTGGTTCGATAAGGCGGATTTTGAACAGAGCGGAGCGTTGCTGATTGCAACCGATAACGGCGAGTATGCAAGCTATCGCGCACGCTATGGTGCGGCAGTTTCCACACCGCAAAAAATGACGCTTGAATTTACCAACTATTTCGGTAAAACTAAAGAAAAAGAGATTTTATACGGATTTTATACGCCGTGGGAGGTTGAAAATGCCGAAGAAAAATAAGCTAATCAGTATTGTGATTTCCGCGTATAACGAACAGGATAACGTGGCGGAGTTGCACAAACAACTTGATGCTACCGTGAAAAAATGCAAAGATGTCGATTTTGAATATATTTTTGTCGATGACGGCAGCAAAGATAAGACATACGAAAATTGCTTGAATTTGCAAAAAAAAGATACGCGCGTTAAAATCGTGCAGCTCAAACGTAACTTCGGACACGAAATTGCGATGACCGCCGGTATGGATTATGCCAAAGGCGATGCGGTTATTTTTATGGATGCCGATTTACAACATCCGCCGGTATATATTCCTCAGATGATTGAACTGTGGCAAAAGGGGAAGGAAATCGTGCTGACCAAACGACTCGATAATGCCGATACTTCAAAGTTATATAAATGGTGCGCCAAAACTTTTTATTGGGTGTTGAACTTGCTTTCGGATATGCCGATTATGGAAAGCGCTCCGGATTTTCGGTTGCTTGACCGTAAATATGTTGATTTTTTGAAGAGCTTTAATGAGCAAGACCGGTTGTTTCGCGGGTTGCTCAGTTGGATTATGCCGCAAGATAATGTTGAAATTATCGGCTTTAAGGCGCCGGAACGTTTCAGCGGCGAATCAAAGTATAATTTTATTAAATCGCTCAGATTGGCGGTCAACAGTATTGTGCAATTTTCGGTTATGCCGCTCAGAATCGCGACCGGCTTGGGGGTTGTGGCGGCGGTTATGGCGCTGTTGATGGGCGTGTATGTGTTTGTTGAGCATTTCTTCTTGCATAATCCTACTCCGGGGTATGCGACGATTATGGTGACGGTCGTGTTTTTGGGTGCGGTGCAGTTGATTTGTCTTGGGATTATCGGTGAATATATCGGCAAAATCCATATGGAAGTTAAAAAACGTCCGCTTTATGTGGCGGATTATATTGAAAAAAAGCCGAAGAAAGAAGAAAAATAATGCTGAAAGTCATATTTAATGCCGATGATTTCGGAATCAGCCACGGTGTTAACGCGGCAATTATCGAAGCGCATACCAAAGGGATTTTGAATAGTGCCAGTTTGATGGTCAATCAGCAATTTGCTGAAGAAGCCGTGGCAGCGGCAAAAAATATGCCGGACTTGGAAATAGGGCTGCATTTGAATTTAACCAACGAAAAACCGGCAGCGAATCCGACAGATATTCCGCTTTTGGTCGGGGCGGACGGCAAACTGAAAAACGGCTTTGTGAATTTGCTGTTGCTCTCTTTTTTGCATCCGAAAGATTTTGCGGCACAAGTTGAAACGGAAATCAGAGCGCAAGCGCAAAAATATATGGCGACGGGGATGAAAATGGCGCATATCGACGGACATCGCCATGTGCATCTGATTCCGGCCGTGTTTAAAATCGTGCGAAAAATCCAACAGGAATACAATGTTCCGCGCGTGAGGGTGATGAACGAAAATGCGCTCCGGACGATTTTGCAGAATAAATCAAAAAGCTGGTTGTTTGACGGCGGGCTGATTAAATATTTTATTCTACGCTTTTTGACGTGGTGGAACGGATATAAATCAAATGTGTATTTTTATACGATTTTATTTACTTGCAAAATTTCGCGCGAACAATTCCGCAATATCACGATTCCGCACGGATTTAAGGCGGTGGAAATTATGATTCATCCGGGTAAGCCGGAAATTGACCGACAAACACCGGAGATTGTGTGGGACGAAAATATTTTATCCGAATGGCGCACGGTTGAGTTGCAAACGTTGTTAGATAAGGAAGTTTTGCAAAATATTCACACTGAAGGGGAAAGCGATGATTAAACAATGCATCAAATTATATCTTTGGGCGGAAAACTTATGGTTTTCGTTTCCGGAAAAATTGCGCTTTTTGTTGGTCGGTGGTTTTAATACGGTTTTTGCCTGGTCGGTTTTAACTTGCTTGGATTGGCTTTTTAATCAGATTAATACGGCATCCGGTTGGGGATTCTCTGAAATCAGCGTGGCAAATGCGGCACTGGTGGTGCAATATATCATAACCATCAACTTTTCGTTTATAACGATGCGGTATTATGTTTTTCGGAGTCACGGTAATATCGTTAAAGAATGGGTAAAGGCGTGGTCGGTATATATTTTTATTTATCTGATTAACGCGCCATCAATGAGTCTTTTGATGTGGATGTTTGATTTAGCTGCCTGGCAAGCACAAGGAATATATTTGGTTTTCTCAACGATTATTACATTTGTTCTGCACAAATATTATTCGTTTAGGCAAATAAAATAAAAATTTTGTATAATTTTTGTTTTTTTTTCTTGATTTTAGACAAAAGATATTGTATATTGTGCTCATAATCCGATTTTTAAAGGAGAAAAATATGGAATATCCGGTTATTGCTAATTTGGGCGTGTATGAAGGTTATTTGCCAAAACAACAGTTTTATAACACAAAAGAAGTAAAATCATTTTATAATGAGCATCGTCACCTTTCAAAACAGTCAAAAGATTCTAAAATGGCGGAAATGTTGCAACAGCCGATTATGGCGCATACTTATCGTGAGGCGGGTATGCCGCCGGAGTTGATTGCGGAATATATAGAAAGCGTTTTAAAATTGTCGGAAGAAAAGAAAAACGGAATGATTACGGATTTGTATGTTATTTACGGTATGTCAGGCGTTAATATGGATGAAAATAAACAGATTTCTTCTCAAAACGAATGGACGGCTTTAGATGAGGCATTGGTCAAGCATTTGTCGATTCCGATGAAAAAATTTGTGGCGGAACGGATAAAAACAACGAAGACCACAAACCGTAAATGTGGACTCGGTAACAAAATTATGCGTTGGTTTGTAAAACATCCTTGCAGTTCAAAGAAATTTGTTTCAGATTATGCGTAATGCGTATTTATAACAATTTTGTTAAATGGAACGTTTATTTATTATCGAATTGCTTGCTAAAAAATTCTCCGTTTGCACAAGCGGGGAATTTTTTTGCGCTTGCAGCAAATAAAATGCTTTAAAAACAAACCCCTTGCAATTAAACAGTTGCAAAGAGTTTGTTTTAGGTTACGGGGTTGAGCCGTTTTGTGGCGTTCTTTTTCGGAGCATTTTTGCTCTGACTGCGGCATCGTGCTTTTTGATTTCGCGGTCGGCGCGTTTTTCTCCGAGCCAGCAGAAGAAAATACCGACACCGCCACCGACAACAACGACAAATGCAAATAAACTGACAAACAAGCCGATGAATTTGCCGATTGCAACAAAACAATCCATAGGTGTAAGTTTATTTCATATGTCTTACCTAATCCGCAGCGTCGATGATTTTTATCTTCGGCTCAATCTTATCAATGTAATAAGAAACTTTGCCGTTGGCGTCTTCGACGGCATTGATGGACATTTTATCGCCGGATGCCACAGCTCTTCCTGTTGCTAAAATACCGGCTTCGTGTATGGTCAGCACAAAGCGCATGTTTTTGGGCGGAATAAATGTTTTTTTCGGTCCGTTAGGATACTTTCGCTCTGAGGTTACGTTCAGATAAAGAATCGCCCCTTCTTCTTCACAGTTTGGAACAAAATAGAAAGTTTCTATGGTTCCGGTAAATTGGATTTTTTTCATAAGCTAAATTATTTTTTAGTAATACATTTTGCTCTAATTATAATATTATACAAGTATTTATAATAACGTAAAAATTATCGAGTGTCAAGCGTTATCGGCTCAAGTTGCGGAACTGTAACTTGTTGATAACTTTGACTTTTGTTGATTTGAATGTATCATACAAAAGCGGAGGGTAAATGCAGAAATTTTCGTTACATACGCATACATTGGGCTTTGATGTTCGCAACAGCGAAGAAGAAATGCTTTGGCAAGCGCAAGCTTTGGGGTAGAAACGAATTGGATTTTCCAACCATTTTATCGTGCATCCGAACATTAAGGATTCGATGATGTTTTCTTATGCCGTCAAAGGCGGTGTAATAAAATATATTCTGCGTCATTTGATGAGGCAATTGCAAAATTTGAGGCACATTATCAAAAAATCGATGCGCTGAAAAAAAGAAACAGATATCCGAGTTCTTAAAGGATGGAAGTCGATTGTTTTGTCGCGCCCGAATGGCGTGAGGGGTTTGTTAAAGCGCTGAATATTCTAAAGACGGATTATCTTATCGGCTCGGCGCATTTTATTGAATATAAAAATATACTTTACAATTCGCACGATGTCAAAAACGCAACAACGATAGAACAAAATATGTTGCTGTATCGTTATTGGCAAAATGAACGCGCTGCCGCCGAATTCGGCTTGTTTAACTTTATGGCGCATTTAGATTTGATGAAAAAAATCGGGCTGGGGCAGGGCAAAGAATGGATTGAAGAAGAACAAAAAAACGGTTGCGGCTCTCAAACGTGTCGGCGGTTTGACTGTTGCCAAGGATTTGCGTGCGGTATCTCAAGGGATAAGTTTATTAAGTCAAAAGGGAAAATGATTGCCGATTAAACGGTTAACATTCGGCGTTGCGGTTCTTAAATACACCGTGTTCATATCCCTGTATTGCCGGATTTTTTTCAGCTAAAGCCAAGCGTTTTATGGCTAAAGCCACGTATTTACGTTCGCGTTCAATGCCTAAAAAATGTCGCCCCAATTTTTTGGCCACGACTGCTGTTGTGCCGGAGCCGACAAACGGGTCAAATACCATATCCCCCTTATTACTTGATGCCAAAATCAATTTTGCAATTAATTTTTCCGGTTTTTGCGTCGGATGTTCGGTATTTTCAGGCATTGACCAAAACGGTACGGTAATATCGGTCCAAATGTTTGACGGTGCGGTGTAGCGCATTTTTTGCCCGTCAGTTTCCTGCCAATCTTTCGGGGCACCGGCTTTATCCCGATACGGAGCTAAAACTTTACGCTGAACTTTAACGGCATCTAAATTAAAGGTAAAATCATCGGATTTAGTGAAATACCAAATATCTTCAAGGCAATTTTTCCAATTATTTGTTGCCGCGCGCCCTTTTTCTCGTTCCCAAGAAATACGATTGCGCAACATAAAATATTTTGAGGCAATTTGCGGTATCACGAGTGAACTTTGCCAATCGGAACAAATATAAATGCTGGCGTTCGGTTTTAAAATACGCACGGTTTTAGACAACCATTTATCAAGCCATTTTTGATATGTTTGCAAATCGGTTTGCCGGAACACGTTTTTACCAAAGTATTTCGTCAGATTATACGGCGGGTCAACCACCATCAAATCGGCAAAATTGTCGGGCAGAAAGCGTAGGGCATAAAACGTATCTTGCCACACAATTTGATTTTTTATGTCAGGCAACGATTTATGGGGCGCAAACCTGATTGTTTGTCGCGCCAACGTGATTTCTTCTTGTTGCGTTAAAGTGATTGTTTTATTTCTCGGTGCTTTATGTTCCGTCACAATTCTTCACCAAATCGATTATTAATCAGAAATGTCAATTTATCAATGGCTTTTTGCGCTTCGTTGCCGCTTGCTTTGATGTGCACGGTGCTGCCTTTTGAGGCGGCTAACATTAACAGACTCAAAATGGAATTACCGTCAACTTCCTGACCGTCTTTTTCAACCAAAACTTCTGCGTCAACATCATTGATGCACTTTACAAATGCAGCGGCCGCACGCGCGTGCAAGCCCTTTTGATTACAGATAACAAGCTGTGTTTCGACAACACTCATTTTGCCGCTCCACCCAATAACGCCGATGCAACGTTGATATACTTTTTGCCGGCTTCTTGAGCGATGTTTGCACATTCGGTAACGGACATTTCTTTACGCGCTGAAGCGAGTTTTATTAACATCGGTAAATTAACGCCGGCAATCACGTCAAAATTGCCGTGTCCGATAACAGACATTGCTAAATTTGACGGTGTGCCGCCGAACATATCGGTTAGCAACAAAACGCCGTTTCCCGAATCGACCGCTTTGGCTTTAGTCAAAATTTCTTCCCGACGAGCTTCCATATTATCTTCCGGCCCGATACAAACACAGGCAACTTTGTCTTGTTTGCCTGCCACATGTTCCATTGCCGCCAAAAATTCTTGCGCCAAATTGCCGTGTGTTACAAAAACTAAGCCAATCATTTTGTGATACCGCCTGTCCAAGTTTTAATGGCTCCGAATGATTTTAAGAGCTCCTCTTTGCTCTTGGCGCGGAATATTTCATCAGCGCGGGTTCGGCGACCGTTTAAGATAATTTCTTCAACATTTTCGACTGCAACGGCGTAAACGCGCACTACGATATCGCCGTGCAATTCGCAAATCATTACCACTTCGGATTCAGCCAAAACTCCCTTGGTTTCGGCATCAATGTTATCTAAAATAATCGAACGACGGTCATCGCGTTTTAACAAAGCCGTCTGTTTGCCGTCAAATTGCAAAATCGGTTCTTTCGGTTCGCCGTCACGCGCATCAATAAAAATTGCCAATTCACCGTATTTGTTTTCGATAACTTCGAAAAAATCCTGTTTTTCCATAAGTGTATAATATTGATTTTCCATTGTTCTTTCCTTGAAAATGATTCTGTTTCGCATAGTGTATTACACTTTTTTGCAAAAGTCTATCGTAACTTTTGATTATCCGTAAAAAAAATCCCTTTTGACAGCTTTTTTCTTTCAAAAGGGAATTTTTTCATAAGCTCCTTTTCGGAAGACAGCTTTCAAGCCAAGGAGATTGATTGAAAGTGCCTTATTTTTTGAGATGCGCGGTTAGCGCTTTCAGCACTTTGACCAATTCCGGCTTCATCTGAGCACGTTCGACCACCATATCGACCATACCGTGTTCAAGCAAATATTCTGCCCGTTGAAAACCTTCCGGTAATTTTTCGTGAATTGTCTGTTCAATTACGCGCGGACCGGCAAACCCGATAAGACACCCTTTTTCGGCAATATTGACATCACCAAGCATCGCAAACGAAGCGGAAACGCCGCCGGTTGTTGGGTCGGTCAAAATCGAAATAAACGGAATGCCGGCCTCTTTAAGCTCATTTACTGCCGCTGTTGTGCGTGCCATTTGCATTAACGAGAGCATACCTTCTTGCATACGCGCACCGCCCGAGGCCGCCACTGTAATAAACGGCTCTTTGTTTTTAAGAGCGATGTGTGCCGCAGTTGCAATACCTTCACCGACAGCTAATCCCATTGAACCGCCCATAAACGAAAAATCTATCGCCGCCACCACGCAATTTATGCCGCCGATTTTTCCGCGAGCAACCTGAATTGCATCATTGACACCGGTTTTTTTGCGGTTTGCCTTCAGGCGTTCGGTATATTTTTGAATATCTTTGAACTTAAGAGGGTCATCGGTAATCGGCGGAAGAGCCACCATTGTGTATTTATCATTATCAAACAGCAGCCGAAAACGTTTTTCAACATAAAGGCGCAGATGATGACCGCACGATGTGCACACATAAAACGATTCTTTTAGTTCTGCAGAAAACAGCATTTGATTGCAGTTCGGGCAACGTACCCAAAGATTGTCCGCAATTTCTTTCGGCGTCGTTTTTTGCATTTTCGGACGCACAATATCAGTCAGCCAATTCATACTCAGTTGCCTTTCTTTGAACTTTTAAGTGATTTCCACCACCCCTTTTTCGGAGCACCGGCAGTTTGTTCACGATGTGCTTTTTCAATATCTTGCTTTAAGCCGCTGACAGTTTCGGTAAGTTTTGCCTGCTCTTTATTCAGCGCACGATTTGCTTTTCGTTGCATTCTTAAAGCGCGGCGTATCGGAGAATATCCGAACCACGCACTGATTCTTCCCAAAATATAGCCGAAGATAAAGAAGACGGCTAACACGGTTTCGAGTTTGAACCCTTCAACCCCTTCCATATTAACGGTTTGAAAGCAAACCCCTTTGAGTTCCGGACAAATTTCTGCATTTGACGCGGCCAAAATAGCTATAATCGCAAAAGGCAATATAATCAAATACTGCAAAAACTTCATGTTACACTCCTTTATTTATAAGTAGGTTGAACTTATGCATTCAGACGTGCGTGCAGTTCTTTACCTGTTTTAAAGTGAACCATTTTTTTAGAAGGAACTTCCACTTGCTTTTTATTTTTCGGATTAATTGCGATTCGCGGATTGCGTGTCCGAACGGAAAATGCGCCGAAACCTCTGATTTCAACGCGATCACCGTTAGATAATGCTTCGGTCAGCTTGCCGAAAATCGTATCAACAATGTCGTCGATTACTTTTAAAGTTAAATTCGGCATTTTAGCCGCAATTCTTTCTACTAATTCTGATCTTGTCACTTTATCCTCACCATAAAAAAGTTAATTCAAAAAAAATTTTTACCATTATTACATCTTTCTTTTTGATATATCCAGATATTTTTTATGATTTTACACAAACATCGGGAGCACGCAAATACAACGGTTTCGGATAATTGAGTTTGTGTGCGTTGTATTTTTGAATGGCGCAAGCGGCGATATCGGAAATCGGAGCGCACTTATCCATACGGATGGTGTGCAGCACCAAACCGCTCGGTTTGTCGAGAAAACGCTCGACACCGTTGCCGATGAGCGTTACCGTTTTGCCTTTCAGCAGCGTGATAATTTCTTCATAAGGCAACGCGGCGGCATCCGTCAATTTTTCGAGTCGTCCGTTAAAAAGCTGAACATAAAAATCATCACGTTTTGTTTCGATAATAACGGCATTTACGGATGAAAGTTCCGACATATCCAATGAATGCGCATATGCTTCAAACGCCGTAACGCCCGTGACCGCCGTGTGCGGACAAGCCAGCGCAAAGGCTCGTGCCGCCGCTACCGATGAGCGCACACCGGTGAATGACCCCGGTCCGACACAGACGCCGATTAAACCGAGGTTGCCGAACTGCAATCCTTTTTCTTGCAATATTTTGTTGATTTGCGGAATCAAAATTTCGGCCTGTCCGAATTCCGTTTCCAAATTATATGATGCAATCACGCGCGTGCCGTCTAAAAGCGCAACACTGCAACAATTTTCCGTTGTATCAAATGCCAAAGTGAACATTGTTATTTATTTACCTTTAAAAGTTATGTATTGTTTGATAAAAAATAATTGCTAATTTTTTTATATAATATAAAATAACCGACAGCGCAAACACTTTTTATATTTAAAAGTAAAAATGAATACGGAATTGTTAAAACATATCATCTTACTCAGCATCATTATAGAAACGATAATGATTATCGCTATTTTGATTATGCAATTAAAAATATATCGCTATCGTCGCAAAATTTATTTTATCAAACGTGACCGTGAACGTTGTAATGAAATGCTTTTTTCGACCAAAGACGGGTATTTTTGTTTTGTGTATCCTGACCAAAAAGTGAAGGATAAACAAAAAGACATTATCGAAAGGTGTTCAAGACGGCTGGCGGTGTTGCTCGGCTTAAAAAACGGCACCGCATCATCTTTTGCCGATATTACCGATTCGCTTTATAAAGAAGACGCGCGCATTCTTAAGAAGTATGTTTCTATGTTGCAGCAGGAAGGTCATGCGTTTGAAGATATGTTGCGCATTAAAGGCGGGCAACGTATGGTATGTGTCTACGGCAGTCGAATTAACGGCGGTGACGGTAATCTTTATTGTGATGCGATTTGGTTTCGGGATGTGACGGCGGAAGCGGCAAAAATCGAAAAGTTGGAAAATGAAAAAATTGCTGTGCAAAATGTTGTCAGAGAGCTTGAGAATATGGTTGACGGTTTGGGATTTCCGTTGTGGCTGCGTGACGAAAATCTCAAATTGATTGCGGTCAATAAAAAATATGTGGAATACAGCGGTTCTTCCAGCAAAGCAGATGTTTTGCAAAACGGAACGGAATTAACAAACAGCAACGGCGAAAAAGTTGCGTTCAGCACAGCCGTCGAAGCGCAACAAAGCAAAAAAATACAAAAAAATACCTTTAAAATGGTACGCGGCGGGGCTCTGTATAATTATGACGTGCTGGAAAATCCGTATTTTGTCGCCGATAATCTCGATAAGGTCGGCACAGTCGGCTATTTGACGGATAATACCGAACTTGAAAAGCTCAAACGCAATTTTAAGGCCAATCAAAACAGCCACCTCGAAATTTTAGGCACGCTCGGCACGGCATTTGCGATTTTTGACAGCAATATGAATTTGTTTTTCTACAATACAGCGTTTCGTGATTTATGGAATTTGGATAACGAATTTTTGGAGAGCGCACCGAGTTATCCGCAGTTTTTGGAAATCGTGCGCGAGCATAAAATGTTGCCGCCGGTGCCCGATTTTAAATCATATAAAGAAGATGAAACAAATGTTTTCGGCAGCTTGTGGGAAACGCGTGAGGATTTTCTGCATTTGCCTGACAGACGCACTATCAGACGTTTTCGGACGCCGCATCCGAATGGGGTAATTTTTGCCTTTGAAGATGTTTCCGACCGTTTAGCCACGATGCGTCGTTTGAATGAATTGACTTCAATGCAACAATCAATTTTGGATAATTTGAGCGATTCAGTGGTGATTTTCGGTGCAAATCAGCGACTTAAATTCTATAATCGTGCTTATTTAAAACTCTGGGCAATTGATTATGACAAGGTGCAAGATGAACCGAAACTCGAAAAATTGCTGAATTATCAAAAATTGTTTTTTTCAAACGTCGATGAATGGGAAACATTTAAACAAAGTATGCTTGCAAACATAACGGAAGGTCGAAAATTCAGCTTGGTGCGTGATGATAATACCAAAATTGCCGTGTCTCCGCTTATCTTTTATGACGGTTCAATTATGATTACATATACGGTTCAAGCAAAATAAGGAATGTAAAATGTTTTCAGATGATGCAAATATTGAAACAGCAGAAGAAAAGAAAGATATTCAAACCGGAACTCAACAACCGAAAGCTAAAAAAGGTTTTGAGGAAAGTGAGCGTCTGACGTTGCGAATTGATGCGATTGAGGCCGAAAAATATCAGTCTAAAAAGACAAAACAAAGTTCAAATGTTTTGCCTAAAAACGTTAAAAAAATAAAAACAAAAGTTCGTCAGTTAGAAGATGACGATGATGAAGATGAAGATTTGATGGACTATGATGCCGTTCACTCGCTCAGGCAGTTGCAAATCAATCAAAATGACGCATCCAATGCAGATTCTTCTTTGATAAACGCTCTGCATGACCATGAACGGCGGCAGATTATGCAAAGCACCAACATTGAAATTTCTCGTCAACAAGAAAATGCCGGACGTCATAATGCGTTGGAACAAGCCGATACAATGTTGCGAAAAGCCAATATGCATCGGATGAATACGCAGGAGTTTATGGACGAATTGAAAGATGCGATTTATAATCCGAGCCGATTGCGACGAGAGGCGTTACAAGATCAGATTGCCAAACAAATGGGAATTGAAGGCAAAATCGAAAAACGCAGTGAGGGCAACGTGATTGAAGGGGTTAAAAAAGTCAGAGAACTGAGCGGTAACCGACAGGTTTCACAGATTCAAATGAAAGACGTTGAAAAAATCGGCAAAGAAAATATGAATCAAAATCAAACCGCCGAACTGATTTTGCAAAAATCCGGTCAAACCGCACGTTTGGCAGAAATTAAACGCGACAGCTCAATTAAACGAACTGCGGAAAAAATATCGGATAATCAAGAACAACCAAAGAAAAAAAGCGGTAAGTCTTATTCGGCGCAAATGAAAGATTTGCTTAAAGAATCTCTGAGAAAAAACGATAAAGCACGTTGATAAAATGTTTGATTTTTCGATACATTATCGCTTGTTTGCAACGGCAATTCGTGGTGGTTAAGTCGGCGAAAATGCTTGTGTTTTTAAATTTTAGCCCTTAATATACACTCAATTGTAACTATTTATGAAGTATTGATAACATAGGAAAAGTTAAATGAAATTTGGTAAAAATGCTCTGATTTGGGTAATTATTTTGTTGGTTTTGACGGCAATTTTCAGTGCGGCCGAAAATCAGTCCGTTTCAGCCGATACGGAAAAAGTGGCGTTTTCGGATTTTATGAATAATGTCAAAGACAAGCGCGTGGTCAATGTTTCAATAAGCGGGGGTGAAATTTCGGGTATTACCGCCGACGGTAAAAAGTTTGTGACTTATGCGCCGTATAGCCCGACGATGGTCGATACGCTTTTGGAAAATAACGTTAAAATCGATGCAAAGCCGATGGATACTTCCGATGAAACATTTTGGAGTATTTTTATTTCGTGGTTTCCGATGCTGTTGCTTGCCGGTGTGTGGATTTTCTTTTTACGACAGGCCAATGCCGGCAATAATAAGGCCTTGAGTTTTGGTAAATCGCGGGCGCGCCTGATTGAAAACAACAAAAAAGTGACATTCAAAGATGTGGCGGGTGCTGATGAATCAAAGCAAGAATTAGAAGAAGTTATCGATTTTTTGAAAGACCCGATGAAATTTCAGCGTTTGGGCGGAAAAATTCCAAAGGGCGTGCTGTTGGTCGGTCCTCCGGGAACAGGTAAGACTTTGCTTGCCAAAGCGGTGGCGGGCGAGGCCGATGTACCGTTCTTTTCGATTTCCGGCTCAGACTTTGTGGAAATGTTTGTCGGTGTCGGTGCATCGCGTGTGCGCGATATGTTTGAACAAGCCAAAAAAAATTCGCCGTGCATTTTGTTTATTGATGAAATTGATGCCGTCGGACGCCATCGCGGTGCCGGTTTGGGCGGCGGTAACGACGAACGTGAACAAACGCTTAATCAGCTTTTGGTTGAAATGGACGGTTTTGAGCCGAACGAAAACGTGATTTTGATTGCGGCGACCAACCGACCGGATGTGTTGGATCCGGCATTGTTGCGTCCGGGGCGCTTTGACCGACAGGTTGTGGTCAGTAATCCGGATATCAAAGGACGTGAAGAAATTTTGCAGGTGCATGTGCGTAAAGTTCCGCTTGCCAAAGATGTTAATCTTTCGGTTATCGCGCGTGGCACGCCTGGTTTTTCAGGTGCCGATTTGGCAAATTTGGTGAATGAGGCCGCACTTTTGGCGGCACGGCGCAATAAGCGTAAAGTAACGGCTGAAGATTTTGATAATGCCAAAGACAAAGTGCTGATGGGCAACGAGCGTAAGTCGATGGCGATGGATGAAGAAGAAAAGAAATTGACGGCATATCACGAGGCCGGTCACGCGATTTGCTCGTTGCATGTGCCGGAAACAGACCCGATTCACAAGGCGACGATTATACCGCGCGGGCGGGCGCTCGGGATGGTGCAACAGTTGCCGGAAAAAGACCAATATTCTTACACGCGCGCTAAAATGCTGTCGCGGCTGATTATTTGTATGGGCGGACGTGTCACTGAAGAACTGAAGTTCGGTTATGACAAAGTGACCTCGGGTGCGTCGGCGGATATTGCGTCGGCCACCAATTTGGCGCGTTCGATGGTAACCGAATGGGGTATGAGCGATTTATTGGGACCGGTTCTGTATGCCGAAAATTCGAGCGAAGTATTTTTGGGGCGTTCGGTAACGCAAAACAAAAATATGAGCGAAGAAACGGCGCGTTTGGTTGATGCCGAAATTAAACGATTGTTGACGGAGGCACACGCGCAGGCAACAGATATTTTGAAAAAATATGATAATGAACTTGAACTTTTGGCGCAAGCGTTGATGGAATATGAAACGCTGTCCGGAGACGAAATTCGTGACGTGATTTCCGGTAAACCGCTGAACCGCACTGAATATACGCCGGTTGCACCGGAAAAGCAAACAAAAGTATCATTACCGGAAGTATAGGTATAGGGGATTAAGATGAATTTTAATGATTTAGGATTGAGTGAAAAAACAATTCAGGCAATTACGGAAGCCGGAATTAACGAGCCGACAACGGTTCAGACCGATGTGATACCGTCGGTGTTGGCAGGCAAAGACGTGTTTGCGATTGCACCGGCAAAATGCGGAAAAACGTGCGCTTATGTGTTTCCGTTGATTGAAATTATGGCGCAACATAAAGCACATAATATTTTGATTGTGACTTCGGGGGCACAAGCGTCGGTTGCGGTTTCGGACAGATTTGCGGTATTTAATAAATATCACGAAATTGAGGCGGAAGATGTTGCCGAATCCGAAGAAAGCGTTGAACAAGAAGCCAATGTGATTATTGCGTCGCCGAATCTGCTCTCGGATTTGCTTGATGAAGATAAAATCGATTTATCACAAGTTGATGTGTTGGTGGTTGACGATATAAATCTGATTAAGAAAACGCATCAGTTGGAGAATTTAGAGAAGATTTTGGCGGTGTTGCCGGCTGACAAACAAAACATTGTCTTTACGAATCGTCGTTCAAAAGAAACGCAATCGATTTTAGATAAAATTTTGCAAACGCCGGAAGAAATTAAAATTAACAAAAACGAAGAAGAAGTTGTGCGTGAAGAAGAAAAGGGCGAAACATTTGCTCAAGATAATGTTTCAATACCGGAAAAAGTCATAGCGACAACAAATAAGCCGGCAAAGGAAGAAATACAAAAAGTTGCCGAACAATCGGCTGCACCGAAAGAGAAAAATGTGAAAAAAGCGACTCCGCGTCGTGAGAGCGGTAAAGATCCGGAAGCCCTTAATCTGATAAAAAAATATCATACATTCGGACGCAATACACCGGCATTTTTGCTGACAATAACCGAATTAGCCGAAGGCGACTAATCTTAAACAAGAAACTATACAAAAAGCTCGTTTTCCTATGTTGAACGGGAAAGCGGGCTTTTCTCAAAATATTACGCGAATTGACAAAAAAGTGATGGACAAATACAAAAACTCTTGCTATAATGTAACATATATGGAGTGGAAACGATGGCAATTGATGACAGATACGTTCCTATCGGCAGACCGCCGCAAACGGGTGAAACGCTTGCGAGTTTGCCGTTGTTAGAAAATTATGCCGAAGTTTTGAATGTTGCGGAGAAAAATGTTCAAAACGGTGAGGGGGCGTATTATGTGAAAAAAGCGGCTTCAAGAGAAGTATCATATTGCTATATTATGAACTCTATTTATCGTGAATTACTGAAATGGCAAAATAAACAGCCGGATAATCAAGATATTGTTGTTTTGCGTCAAGCGATGGTATCAATGTTTAAGTATGCGGTAAAGCAAGAATTTCCGCATATTGGTGATAACTATGAAATTAAACCGGATTTTATCGAATTTGATACCAAAGATTATACAACGGGGGGAGTCTTTAATCCGCAATCTTGTGATATTGGGGATAAAAGTAATTCTGCCGACGAGGCAGTAATGTTGCAATATGCTTTGCCTTTATTGGATAAATTTTTGAATAACAATGAACTGAATCAGGTTTATGAAGAAGGTAGCCAACAAGAACGTGAACAACAAAAACGATTTGATGCAGTGTCATTCGGGGCCTTGCGCAAAATGCAGTATTACTTAGCGGAAAAAATAGAAGGAAAACAGGTCTATAGTTTTCAGACAACAACAGAAAAGACGCGAGCACATCGTAATACCTTGCAAAAACAAATTACAGCATTGACGAATATAAACAAAGACAATGCTTCCGGTTTTGAAGCTAATCAACAAGTGGTGAGCAATACATTAGACGGGCTTGGAATGCGTATGGTATGGTGTCAGGAGCCGCCGTATGAAGCAGAGTTTGTGGATTATTTGTATAAAATGAAAAATAATATATTACACAGGCAAACACCGCCGGAGTTCTATAATACCAAACTTCCGATTTTACAAAATCTGTGTAAAAATATGGAGGAATTTAATCCGGAAGAAACGAAAAAAATGTCGGCTTTGTTTAAAGAATTTACGGATGAACCTTCTGAGCAGAAATTGGTTGATTTAATAGAAGAAACACAGCGTGTGGCATTAGAATTACGCAGTATTGATGATGCAAAATCCAAAACAATGCGTGCGGCGTGGAATGGAGAAATTCGTCATCCTGCCAGAAAAAATATCTCTCCGGTTATTATTGACGTTTTAAAAACGCGTGATTTAGTTTATCGGCAGAGTCTTACTGAAACGGAAAAGATAAAGCGAGATGCATATTTGAATGCTGATTATGCCTTAGAAGACTATCAAAAGGAATTGCAAAAAAGCAAAATTTGGAATGTTTGTGCGCAAATGCCGCAGTTTAAATCTTTAGAAACAGAACTACTGAAGCAAATGAAGTCCTTGTCAATTCCGCCGCAATCTGTGTCTGAGTTGAAATATGATGATTTTGCTATGATAATCAATCAAGGTGGAATTACAAATCGCAGTATAGCATCAGACAGAGAAGTATATGTTAAGAATTTGGTTGCAAAAAATGAGAAAGAATTGCGTCGTATGTTCACGGCTTTTTATAAGAAAAAACATACCTTGGCTTTAACATTAGCAGGCAAACGCAAAGGGCGGTCCAAACAAGAAATATCCGAATCAATCAGAAATAAAGCGCAAAAAGAAACGGATAGAGTCATTAAAAATATGCAAAAGGGATTTTTGAGTGAAGATTTTAATGCACATCATATCTTTCCTTTAAGTAATATTTCGTATTTTGAACGCATAACCGGCAAAAGTTTTGCGGAAATCAACAAGAGTGTTGTCTTTATCAATAAAGGCATTCATGAACTGTTGCATATGAATGAAAATTCCATGGATAAAAAAGGTCACATACATTTAGGTAAGGATATGGCTTGTCGCACCAAATATATTCATCAAGACAGAGCTGTTAAACAAGATGAGCGAGTGATAGGATATTATGACCGGGCGACGATGGGTATTATTATGCCAAAAGACGGTATAACGGCGATGGTTGATTTTGACAGCTATCTTTTTGAACAGAACAAATTGTCGGAAAATATTAAATTACAACAACAAAGCATAGAATATCGGAAAGCATCTGATGCGTATTCTTTATCTCAGGCGCAAAATCGTGCCATAAATATTTTGGAAAAGATACCTGAAGATGAAAGTAAGGAAAGTTCTTCTGTTTCTCTTTACGGCAGATTACTGGAGGGAGTGTCATCACCGCGTGAATATTGTTCTATTGCCAATGATTTTCGGCAATTGAAACAAGATGTTTTTCAAAATCTGCAAAATGAAAACAGAAAGCCGACGGCGACCGAACAAGCGATTTTAAAAGCTAATCTGAAATATTATCAGCCGCTGGTATCGGTTCCGCATGTTCCGAACGATAGAAAATCTTCGTTTTTGACGCAAGCTGTTGAGATTTTGCATAGAAAAGCCAAAGAAATCGTTATGTCTGTTCAAAATACTTTGCAGGCGGCTCAACCTCTGTTGCATCCTGAGTTTGATAAAGCACGGAATATGCTTAATGTTAAAAGCGGAGAAACCAGAGATGATGTTAAAATGATTCCGCTTTATCCGCAACAGTCTGAACAAAAAATGCATGTAACGCATAAATTTAAGGAATATGCATAAATTTTTTCTCAAAAGATTGCATCTGAAAAATTTGCTCCCTATATAATTTTTATAAGGAGAGTGAAGAATTATGAATTTGAAGAACTATACAGACAGAAGTCAAGGCTATTTGCAAGAAGCCGAAACTTTGGCGGCAAAACGCAACAATCCGTATTTAACGCCGGCACATTTGCTTAAAGTTATGCTTGAAGATGATGAATGTATGGCGGTTAATCTGCTTTCGCAGGCCGGTGCTGATGCCAATATGGTGCGGGCGCGCGTGGAAGAAGATTTAGCCAAGCAACCGGTGGTGGACGGTGAAAATCTGCAGCTGAATTTGTCGCAAGAATTTATGCGTTTGCTCGGCACGGCTGAGGAAATGGCTAAAAAATCAAAAGATGCGTATGTGAGTGTTGAACGCTTGTTGCAAGCGGCACTGATGATTAAGAATTACGGCGTGAATCCGCAACAGTTAAATGATGCGATTAACCGTATGCGCCAAGGACGCACGGCAGATTCGGCAACGGCGGAAGATAATTTTCAGGCACTTAAGCGCTTTGCGGTAGATTACACCGAGCGTGCGGCACAAGGTAAAATCGACCCGATTATCGGGCGTGATGAGGAAATTCGGCGGACAATTCAAGTGCTATCGCGGCGCACTAAAAATAACCCGATTTTAATCGGCGAGCCGGGTGTCGGCAAAACAGCGATTGTCGAGGGCTTGGCGCAACGCATTGTTAACGGCGATGTGCCGGAAGCGTTGGCGCATAAACGGCTGATGGCGCTTGATATGGGTGCTTTGATTGCCGGTGCAAAATTCCGCGGTGAGTTTGAAGAACGCTTAAAAGGCGTGTTGCAAGAAATTCAGGCGGCTGACGGGCAGGTTATTCTGTTTATTGATGAAATGCATACGGTTGTCGGTGCCGGCGCGTCTGAAGGCTCGATGGATGCATCGAACTTGCTTAAGCCGGCATTGGCACGCGGCGAGTTGCACTGTATCGGTGCGACAACGCTCAAGGAGTATCAAAAATATATCGAAAAAGACGCGGCGTTTGCACGGCGTTTTCAACCGGTGTATGTCGGCGAAACCGATGTGGAGGATACGATTTCGATTTTGCGCGGTATTAAGGAAAAATATGAATTGCATCACGGTGTCAGAATTTCCGATGCTTCGCTTGTGGCGGCAGCAACAATGTCGAATCGCTACATTACCGACAGATTCTTGCCGGATAAGGCCATTGACTTGATTGATGAGGCGGCAAGCAAGCTCAAAATGGCACTTGATTCCAAGCCGGAAGAACTTGATGAAATCGACCGTAAGCTGATTCAGCTCAAAATCGAACGTGAGGCATTGCGCAAAGAAAAAGATGATGCGTCAATTGAACGTTTGCAAAAATTAGAAAAAGATATTGCCGAGTTGGAAAAAAGCTCTGCCGAAAAAACGGAAAAATGGAATATGAAAAAAAGTTCAATGAACGAGGCCAATACCTTGCGCGAAAAAATCGATGCGGCGCGTATCCGTATGGAGCAGGCACTGCGCAGCGGCGAGTTTGAAAAGGCCGGCGAGTTGCAATATAAAGAAATTCCGGAAATGGAAAAGCGTTTGAAAACGTTGCAAATGCAAAGCAATAACAAGAGCGATGTCGAAACCGTGACACCGGATATGATTGCCTCGGTTGTTTCAAAATGGACGGGGATTCCGGTGGAAAAATTGATTGGCAGTGAACGTGAAAAATTGCTGAATCTCGAAAAGAATTTGGCAATGCGCGTAGTCGGACAAGATACGGCATTGTCGGCGGTGGCGAATGCCGTGCGGCGGTCGCGTGCAGGGTTAAAAGACCCGAATCGTCCGATTGGCTCGTTTTTGTTTTTAGGTCCGACCGGTGTCGGCAAAACCGAGTTGGCAAAGGCATTGGCGGAGTTTTTGTTTGATGAAGAAGGCGCGTATATCCGTATTGATATGTCAGAATATATGGAAAAGCATTCGGTGGCACGGCTTATCGGTGCGCCTCCGGGATACGTCGGTTATGACGAAGGCGGGGTGTTGACCGAGGCGGTGCGTCGACGTCCGTATCAGGTAATTTTGTTCGATGAAGTTGAAAAAGCGCATCCGGACGTGTTTAACCTGTTGTTGCAAGTGCTTGATGAAGGGCATCTGACTGACGGAAAAGGGCGCAAAGTCGATTTCAAAAACACCTTTATCATCTTGACCTCAAATTTGATTACAGACGCGCGTCAAGATGTGATGGCGACTTTGCGTGAGTTCTTTAAACCGGAGTTTTTGAACAGATTAGATGAAATTGTAACATTTAATTCGTTGAAAAAAGATGATATTCGTCAGATTTTGGCGATTCAAATCGGGCGGTTGCAAAAGCGATTGAGCGAGCGTCATATCAAGATTAAGCTTGATGAACGTGCGCGTGAGTGGTTTGCCGACAACGGCTATAATCCGGAGTTTGGCGCGCGTCCGCTGAAGCGGTTGATTGTGCGTGAATTAGAAAATCCGCTTTCTATTATGTTGCTTGACGGTGCCATCAGTGATGGCGGAACGGCGTATGTTTCCGCCAACGAACACGGCATTTTCATTGAGGGGCAAAAGCGGCTCGAAAACTTGAATTAAGACGCAAATTTTGCCTATTAACAGCCCGTTCTTTGATGTGCGGGCTGTTTTTTTATAAAAATGTGATTTTTTTGTAAAAAAAACTTGAAAAAATGTGAAAAAATAAGTTATAAAAGCGCATAATTGACGATAGAATTCAGGAGATAAAAATGTCAGGACATTCGCAATTTAAGAATATTATGTATCGTAAAGGCGCTCAAGACGCCAAAAAAGCACGCGTGTTTGCAAAATTAGCGCGTGAAATTACCGTAGCCGCCAAAAGCGGTTTGCCGGAACCGGATAAGAATCCGCGCTTGCGTTTGGCAATTCAGGCGGCTCGTGCGGAAAGTATGCCAAAGGATAACATTGAACGCGCAATAGCCAAAGCAACCACTGTTGCCGGCGGCGCCGACTTTGTTTCTATGCGTTATGAGGGCTTTTCGCCGAACAAAGTGTCGGTTATTGTTGAGGCATTGACCGATAACAAAAACCGCACGGCCGGTAATGTTCGCACGATTTTCGGCAAACGCGGCGGTCAGATGGGCGAGAGCGGCTCGGTGCTGTTCAATTTTGAGCGTATCGGCTATATTCAATATCCGGTCAGCGTGGCCAGCGGCGACGAAATGTTTGAAGCGGCTTTGGAAGCCGGCGCCAACGAGGTGGTAACCGATGACGAAAATCACGAAATTGAAACTTTGCCAGACGATTTGTCGGCCGTAACTTCGGCTTTGGAAGCAAAATACGGCACGCCGTCTGCTTCGCGTTTAGACTGGAAACCGATGGTTAAAGTGGATATTACCGACGCTGAAACAGCGCGCAAGTTTTTGGACTTTATCGATGCGCTCGAAGATGACGAAGACGTGCAACACGTTTATCACAATGCGGAAATTGCTGATGATGTGATGGCTGAGCTTGCCGGAGAAGAATAAAATATGCGCATCTTGGGCTTGGATCCGAGTTTGACCTCGACCGGTTGGGGTGTGATAGAAGTGAACGGAAACCGTCTGCAATATGTTGCGGACGGTTTTATTCCGACAGACCCGAAAATGCCGATAGAGGACCGACTCGAACTGATTTTTAAGACGCTGAACGAGGTGATTTTGACGTATCAACCGCAAGAAGCAGCAATTGAAAAAACTTTTTTGAATAAAAATCCGGAAACCTCACTTAAATTGAGTATGGCGCGCGGGGTGGTGATTTTGGCGGTGGGGCATAATCATTTGCCGCTGTTTGAGTTTGACCCGACGAAAGTAAAAAAGGCGCTGGTCGGGGTAGGGCGTGCCGAAAAAACGCAGGTCGAAACAATGGTGAAGATTCTGCTACCGGGATGTGCGCCGAAAAACAACGACTCGTCCGATGCGCTGGCAATGGCGATTACGCGCAGTCACTACCGCACCGCATTAGGGTAGAGGTTATATTTTCCATAAATCTTCATTAAGTTTGCTACGTTTTGACAATTCTTTGTAAAGCGTTTCTCTTTTGTATTCTTCCGAAAGCGTTTTCTTGTCGCTGAATACGGATACACCTATCCCCAAACGGTGGCCTTTGATGTTTGCGCCAAGTGCTTCCAAAATTGTCGGAAACAAGTCTACTTGCGAAAATTTGCGATTGGTTGTTTTCGGGCGCGGAGCATTTAAAAACAGGTTATAAATTCGCCGGTCTTTAGCCATAGGAAAATTATTGCCCATTCTCAGGTGGTCACCGATAATGACGATAACCGTGTTATCATAGTTTGGCTGTGATTTAAGCCAGTTCACAAAACGATATATTTGCAAGCTTGTATTGTATATCACGTTATAATATTTATTGTCAAATTTATGATGATTTTTAACCTTTGGCAGATAATTAAAATGCGTGTCTATCGTTTGAATAAACATAAAATAAGGCGCGGGAGATTGACGCTGTTGCAAAATTTTCTTTGCCGTATTAAAAACAATCTCATCATTATATCCCCAGTTGTTTTCAGTATTATTCGGATAATATTTGTTTTTGATGACCGCTGCATCAACGGTATGCTGAATGCCGTGATTTTGAAAAAAATTTTTCTGTCCGGCAAATTTACCGTCGGACCCCTGAACAGAATAGGTCTGATATCCGTTGTCAATCAGGTAGTTTCCGAGTGCGTAATAGCCGTTTAAAAAATTTACTTTATGACCGTGTTTATTGATTAAGCCCTTATAACCGCAACTTTTGGGTAGACCGGTAAATAGAGCAATAACGTGGGAGATTGTGTTAGATGTGTTCCAACCGTTTTTATAGTTTGAAAATTGCACGCCTTCTTTTTCTAATTTTTCTAAGTGAGGCACAAGAGAATGCTTAAAAAAGTGTTTGTTTTCAAATGTTTTTTCTAAACTTTCAACCGATATGACGATGAGATTTTTCTTTTGTTTCAGGTGAATGTTTTGAGCTTCGGGGTATGTAAAATGTTTTTCAAAAAAAGTGCCGTAAGGAGCACGGTCCATATTCCATAATTCACGGATAAAATTAAATTTAGTTAAGTAATATCCGGATATTAATAACGATAACAAAATCAAAAGCAGGACGTAGTATTTGGCGCACAAAACACGATATATTCGCAATAACAATTTTTTTCGATAATTACAAATATTTTTGAGCAACTGTATAATATCGGGCATAAAACATATTAAAAAAGAATAGATAAACGGATTTAGCAAACATTTATTGATAAATATGTGCACAAGTCTTTTATCTGCGCCCTCCATCGGTGTTTGCATAAAAAATAAAAATTCAGCACCGGTCATGGTGCTGAAATACGATGCAACGTATTTATGCGCGCAGATTAAAAAAATACAAATAAAGACAAAAGGAAAAGCTAATAGCTTTTTGGTAATCGTTTTTATAAAGGGAATGACAAAAGAACTCATCTCAAATCGACTTCAAAATCAGCGGCGGTCGCGGCGCGAATATCATCTAAAGACGAATCCGGCATAATTTCGCGCAAAAGCAAACCGGTCGGCGTTACTTCAAACACTGCTTTTTCGGTAATAATCATATTAACCTTATGCACGGCCGTCAACGGCAAGGTGCATCTGTTAAGGATTTTCGGTGCGCCTTTGGCGGTGTGTTCCATTGCGACAATCAGCCGCTTGGTGCCGACCACCAAATCCATCGCGCCGCCCATTCCCGGCGTAAATTTTCCCGGAATGCACCAGTTGGCGAGGTTGCCTTCGGCATCAACTTGCAAAGCACCCAAAACCGTGATATCAATATGTCCGCCGCGCATCATAGCAAACGACATTGCGCTGTCAACACAGCATCCGCCCGGATTAATCGTAACGCCGACACCGCCGGCATTGGTGATGTGCCGGTCGCGATTGGTTTCATCTTGATAAGTGCCGACTCCCAATACGCCGTTTTCCGATTGCACGATAATATGCACATTTTCCGGCAGATAGCGCACGGCTTTTGTCGGAAGGCCGATTCCGAGCGTTACCACATCGCCGTTACGAAACTCTTGTGCAACGCGCTTGGCAATAAGTTCTTGCGCTTGTTCCTTAGTCAATTCCATTTGCGCCTCCGTCAATCAGATAATCCACAAAAATCCCCGGTACAACAACTTCATCCGGCGACAGCGGCTCGTCAAGGATTTGCTCTGCCTCAACAATAACAACATCTGCCGCCATCGGCATCAACACATTAAAATTGCGGGTTGAACCGTGAAAAGCCAAATTGCCGAATTGGTCGGCGTATGTGGCATAAACAATGGCAATATCGGCGTGGAGAGGGGTTTCAAGCAAATATTCTTGACCGTTGAGCACAATTTTTTGTTTGTCTTTTTCAATGTCGGTTCCGACTCCGACCGGCGTTAAAATACCGCCCAAACCGGCTCCGTCGGCTCTGATACGCTCGGCAAGCGACCCTTGAGGTTGCAAATCTATCTCGATTTTGCCTTCGTTATAAAGTTGCACGGTTTCCAAATTGGTGCCGATATGCGACACAATCGCTTTTTTTATTTTTCCGGCGTGAATGAGTTGGCCGCGATTTATACCGGCTTCGCCGGTGTCGTTGGAAATCAGCGTCCAGCCGGCCAGCGGTGTTTTGATAAGCTCATCAAGCACCAAATTCGGCACGCCGCAATTTAAAAAGCCGCCGACCATAATGGTTTGATTATTTTTGAAAAATTGCACCGCTTCGGCGGGCGTAATTATCTTGACCATAGAAACTCCTTAAAATCTGCCGCTTAGTTTAGCGAAAATGGCAAAAATGTCAAGAAAGATAAAAAAGAACCTGTATATCCTCTTGAGGATAACAGGTTCCGAAAGTTTTACAGATTGGGGTGGAATTTTTGAATAAGTTGTTCCACTTTTTCTGCGACTTTAGGCTCTTTGGTGGAAATGCGGGACAGTTGCTGTCTTAGTGCCGGAACTTCTTCTGCTTCGATTGATGTAACTTCGTGCATCTTTTTTTCAAGAAGTTTGATAACACCGGTGCGAATCGTTCTGTTGTTTTCAGAATCGCTTTCCAAACTGACCCGGATTAATTTCAACGCAAGGCCTAACCCACTATTTAATTGTTTTGTCATATAATATAATAAAAATAAATTTTCAATACCTTTCAGTATATGTAGTTGCCGGCTTGTTGTCAAGAGGTAAGATATAAATATTTTGTAAAATCGGTAAAAAAAACTCCCGACCAACGAATCGGGAGCTTTCGGAGTTATATGAAATATTCTTTATTTTATTCGGCAGCGCAAGCACAAGATTGGGTATTATAGTCCAAATGCTGAACCGCCTTTGCTTCAACAAAGCACTTACGAGAATAGTATTCTGACTTCTTGCCCTTATTAAATTCCGAAACTGGACGATGATAACCCATCACGCGTGTCCAAACTTCACAAGGTTGGCGTTCTGCATCGGTTAAAGCAATATCATGAAAATTGATAACGGTCATTTTTATTCTCCTTAAATGTGTTTTGTTGTTCTCTAATTCTTAAT
>CAMAJR010000010.1 GCA_945835885.1 uncultured Alphaproteobacteria bacterium | reverse complement strand
AACAAAAAGAATGCATCTTTTCCTAAAAGGGAGATTGAGCGATGAATAACTTTCTTGAAGATTTGAAAGATAAAAAATTTACACAAGGCGAGCCGCTTGAAGCAGAAGCATTGATTATTGCGCAAAAAGTTTTACATAATATGGGAATGGATTTTATTCCGCCGTCTTACACTGACTTTCTCAAACAATACAACGGCATAAAATTTGACGGTTCATATTTATTCGGTGCCACGGTTGACAACGATTTAGATATTATCGACAAGAACGAACAAATGAAAAAGCCCAAAAACACAATTTTACTCGGTTATAATGACTTTGATTTGCTGTGTTATGACTATTTTCTGAAACAATATCAAATCGTCGAACGTGACACTTTCAAAGTTCTTGAAACATACACAGAAAACGAGCGTGATTATGCGCTGAGCAACATTATGGCATTTTAGAAAATGAGCAATATTTACAAATATTCCACACAAAATATAGAGCAAGCAGCCGCCACAATTCAAAACGGCGGTTTGGTTGCGTTTCCAACCGAAACTGTCTACGGTTTAGGGGCCAATGTCTATAACGCCAAGGCGGTTGCCTCTATTTTTGCCGCCAAACAGCGTCCGCATTTTGACCCGCTGATTTCACATATTGCCGAAATTGATTTTTTAGAAGAATACGCCGCCGTTGATGAACGTGTTTTTGCGCTTGCCAAACATTTTTGGCCCGGACCGCTGACTTTTGTCTTAAAACGTATCGATGAAAATCCGAGTATCGATTTGGCGTGTTCGGGGTTACGCACACTCACGGTTCGTATGCCAAATCACCCGATTGCCTTAGAACTTATCAAAAAAAGCGGTGTGCCGATTGTAGCCCCTTCCGCCAACAAATACCAATCCGTCAGTCCGACCACGGCACAACACGTTGCCGACGGCTTGGGTGATAAAGTTGATATGATATTAGACGGCGGCGCCTGCAAAGTCGGTGTTGAATCCACTATTATCGACCTGACCGGCAAACATATCGTTATGTTGCGCGCCGGTGGCACTTCAAAAGAAGATATTGAAGATTTTTTAGGCGAAAAAATAACAGTTTCCATCGGCAATCCGACCATACCGACGGCACCGGGGCAAATGCGCCGTCATTATGCGCCGCATAACCGATTGCGTATCAATATTACCGAACCGGCACAAGATGAATATTTCATCGGGTTCGGTGCATTAGACGGCGACCTGAACCTCAGCCCGCGCGCTGACTTAAAAGAAGCGGCGGCAAATTTATTTGCATATTTACGCTTAGCCGACAACAATGCCCAACACGGTAAAATTGCCGTTGCCCCTATTCCGACCTCTGACTTGGGCTTGGCAATTAACGACCGTCTCAAACGCGCCTCCAGCAAATAAAACGATAAAATATTCAAAAAAAGTTGCCGGAGTAATATCCGGCAACTTTGCATCCGTAAACTCGGCAGTCCTATTTTTTCTTTTCTGCCGGTTTTTGTGTTTCTTCGGAAGTCACCATTTTGTTATCCAACACATCAAGTAACTTATCCAAATCATCCATCAATTCATCAACCGCCTCCGAGTTATCAACATTACCGTTTTCCGTCTTCGGCTGCGCCAACTGATTAAATAACGCCTCACCGCTTTTTTGTAAAACATCGAGGTTATTATCAATATTATTCAATGTTTCACGCAAGCCCGACTTTTCTTCTTTATCGGATTTCGTGTCATCTTTCTTTTCGTCCGATACTTTTTCCGACTTATCTTCTTTTGTCTTTTGACTTTCATCGGATTTATTTTCCTCTGCCGGCTTTTTCGTTTCACTTTCAGCTTCTGCCGTATCTTTTTTCTTACCAAAGCTGAAGCGCTCGCTTTGTGTCTTCAATTCATCAATCCAACTTTGCGGAATCATTTCTTTTAACGGCTCGACACAAGCATTTGCTTGAGCAAACAGCACCGATTTTTCAAACACACCTTTTTTGGAATCTTCCGGCATAAGTGTAGAAATCAGCAACGCCACCAAAACAACCAATAAAACACCGCGCGCCGTGCCAAACACAAAACCGAATAATCTATCCAGCGCACTCAATTTGCTTGAACGAATAACAGATGCCAACTTGTCAACCGTCAAAATCCAAATAATGCAGAACACCAATAAAATCGCCATACCGGAAACAATATTGGCAAGCAAATCGGACGAAACATAGTTCTTCATATACGGATTAAGAAGCGGCACTAAATAGAACAAAGCAACCGCCGACAATACCCATCCGATGACAGACAGCAGTTCTTTGGTCATACCGCGTGCAATACCGACTAATGCCGAAATACCGACAATAATTAAAAAAATTACATCAAGATTATTAAGCTGTTCCATAATATGTGCTCCTAACTAAACCAATTAATCAAGCGTTGAACATGACCTATTTCATAACAGGAAATGTCATAATTTTTATTACCTTTGTCTTTTTTATCTTTACCGAAAACCGGTGGAATTATTGCACTGACAAAGCCGAGTTTGTGCGCTTCTTTCAAACGCAGATTTGTTTGCGTGACCGACCGAACTTCACCGGAAAGCCCGATTTCGCCGAACACCACCATATCAGCCGGCAACGGCTTTTTGGTTAATGAAGAAATGACAGCCATTGCAACCGCCAAATCAGCTGCCGGTTCGTTTATTTTTAACCCGCCGGCAACATTCAAATACACGTCATGTGCGCTAAAATTCATACTGCACCGTGCTTCCAACACTGCTAAAATCATAGACAATCGGTTAGAATCCCAACCGACCACGGCACGTTTCGGTGTTGAATATCCGCTCGGGCTGACCAGCGCCTGAATTTCGACAAGCAACGGCCGAGACCCCTCTATGCCGGCAAACACGCATGAGCCGGAAATATTACCCTGTCGCTCTGCCAAAAACAGCGCTGACGGATTTTCAACTTCTACCAAACCCTTATCCTGCATTTCAAACACACCGATTTCATCAGTCGCACCGTAACGATTTTTCACTGCGCGCAAAATACGGAAGTGATGTCCGCGTTCGCCTTCAAAATACAGCACCGTATCCACCATATGTTCCAGCACGCGCGGGCCGGCAATTTCACCTTGTTTGGTTACATGACCGACCAAAAACAACACGAATCCCTTACGTTTTGCAAGTTTAATCAGTTCATAAGCGCACGCTCGCACCTGTCCGACACTACCCGGCGTTGATTCCACCTCATCAAGATACATTGTTTGAATTGAATCGATGATTACCACCTTGGCATTAGCTTTTTCCAAAGTTGTCACAATATTACGCACATCGGTCGCACTTGCTAAATTAACGGGACTTTCCGCCAATCCGAGCCGATTGGCTCTGATACGCACTTGGTCAATGGCCTCTTCACCTGAAATATAATAGCATTCGTATTTTTCGTCACATACTGATAAACCGGCGCAAACCTGCAACAGCAATGTCGATTTTCCAATTCCCGGGTCGCCGCCGACCAAAATCACCGACCCCGGCACCAAACCGCCGCCGGTCACGCGGTCAATTTCGGCAATACCTGTTTGCAAGCGACTATATGTTTGCATTGTGCCTTTAAGTGGCACAAAATCAATCACACGGCCTTCTTTTTTTGTATTTATTTTGGAAAATCCGTCGGTTACAGAAACTTCTTCAACTATTGTATTCCACTCACCGCAAGTATCGCATTTACCCTGCCACTTATGGTAAGAGGCACCGCAGTTTTGACATACAAACATTGTTGTTTTCTTCACCATATTTTCCCCTGTTACACGTTCATTTGTATCGGCCCTTGCGCACTGCCGGAAATAAATTGCCGCAAATACGGATTATCTGATTTTTCCATTTCTTCAACCGTTCCAATCCAGATAATTTTACCCTGATAAAGCATTGCCACGCGGTCGGCAATTTTACGCGCCGAAGCCATATCGTGCGTAATTGTCAGCGTGGTAGCACCTAATCCGCGCGCCGATTCGATAATCAAATCATTAATCACATCGGCCATAATCGGGTCCAAACCGGTTGTCGGCTCATCAAAGAAAATAATCTCCGGCTTTGTGATAATCGCCCGAGCCAAACCGACGCGTTTTTGCATACCGCCGGAAAGCTCGGCCGGAGACAAATCAGCCACATCGGCTGCCAAACCAACCTGTCGCAACACTTTAATCGCCTCGTTTTTAGCGTCTTTGCGTGACATTTTGCCGTTTTGCAGCAAAACAAACGCAACATTTTCCCAAACACTCAAACTGTCAAACAGCGCCGCACCTTGAAACAGCATTCCCATTTTTTCGTGAATATTTTTATGTGTTTCCACTGTTTCTTCGCCGTCGATTTTAATAGAACCGTCATCCGGAACCAACAGCCCTTGAATACATTTAATCAAAACAGATTTACCGGTTCCGGAACCGCCGATAACAACAAGCGATTCGCCTTTTTTAATATCTAAATCGACACCGTCCAAAACTTTTTTCTTGCCGAATGCCTTATGCAAATTTTTTATTTCTATTTTATTGTCTGACATTTCAATCGCCTATCTTGCAAAAAACAGTTCCGTAATCAAATAGTTGAGAATCAATATCAAAATTGAAGAAGTGACCACAGCGTTGGTTGTTGCTTCCCCTACGCCCTGCGCGCCGCCCTTGGAACGATAACCGTGATAGCATCCCATCACGGCAATCACAAAGCCAAAAACACCGGCTTTAACCACGCCCATTATAATATCGACCGGTTTCATAAAGTCCATTGTATTTACGATGTAATTAGCCGGATTAAAATCCAACTTATAAACACCGACCAAATATCCGCCGAAAATACCGATAACATCGCCCAAAAGCACCAACAGCGGCATCACGATAACAGCCGCCCAGATACGCGGTGCAATCAAATAACGAAACGGATTTGCCGAAAGTGTCACCAAGGCATCAATTTGCTCTGTTACGCGCATTGTGCCGATTTCGGCCGCCATCGCCGCTCCGATTCGCCCGGCAACCATCAATGCCGACAACACAGGTGCCAATTCGCGCGTTACGGAAATCAACACCACACTTGCCACCACACTTTCCGCGCCATATTCCGAAATACCGGAATAGGTTTGAATTGCAATTACCATACCGGCGAACAAAGTCGTCAAACCGACCACCGGCAGTGAATAAAAACCGATGTTAATAAACTGCTTTCCCAAAAGTTTAAAGTAAAACGGCGGCATAAAACAGTTATACACCGATTTTGCCACAAACTGCATAAAATATCCCAAGTTGATAATAAAACCGACCGGAGCTTTTCCTAAAGTTTGTAAAAATGTTCCCAACATTCTTTTCAGCATTTTATCCCATCATCTCATTTTTCAACTGTCATTAAAACAACGAATTGCCGCCATCACTTTTTCGGGTGCGGAATTTTCTTTAGCATACAAGTCTATTTGCTTAATTTCAAGCCCCAAAATATCCCCTGTTCGTTTTTCTGGCAAACGTTCGACATCTGCTGCATTATCGGTCAAATTCACGCATAAATCGACAGAAGTTTTTTCAATATACGGATATTTAACTAATCCGATACCGCGCACTTCCAGCAAGCCTGCAATATTTGCCGCTGCCCGTGCGTATAGTTTTTGTCCTGTTTTTTCAACAACAACGGCATCATCGGCAACCAATACGGCATTATGATTTTCAATCAGGCGCAAGGCCAAATCAGACTTACCGCTACCGCTTTTACCCATAAGCAGAACCCCGCAATCATTCACAATAAGAGCCGTGGCATGAAAAAGCCGATTATCCGACATGTTCTAATCTCTGCAATTTTTCCTCATCGTCGGAAGATACGGTAATTGTCCGTTCATCTCCGTTCACTTCAAAGTCAATTTGCCAAATATTGCGTGGTGTCAACGGTCCCATTTTTTCCGGCCATTCAATCAAGCAAACACCGGCATAAAAGGCCTCATCAACATTCAGTTCAAAAAGTTCGGACGGCGATTTCAAACGATACAAATCATAGTGATAAATATCAAATTTCGGCGTCGGATACATTTGCACCAAGGTAAAAGTCGGGCTTGGAGCTTCTTTGACCGGTATTAATTTTTGTATAAAGGCACGTGCAAAAACGCTTTTACCGGCGCCAAGTGTTCCGTTTAAGGCAAAAATATCGCCGGATTTTGCTATATCGGCGAATTTTTCGGCAATATATGCCGTATCATTTTCCGAATATGATTTGAAAACTTTACTCATTTAAACCATCCTTTAAAATTAAACTTTTTTGGTTGTTTTTCGATTTTTATATCAATTTTACGACTTTGGAGACGTCGCCAATCCCACGGCTTATAAAATCTGCCGTTCCACAAACCGCGGCGCGCTTCTGCCGCTTGCCGTTCATATTCCACATAAAGCTGCGTATGCTCAGTATAAGCCACGGCCCATCCAGCATTAACAACCGCCGCCGCCACATCATATTTGCCATCTTCCGAAAAACATATTCCGGTCGTTCGATTATTTTCAATCCGGCTGATAATGCGGCAGCTGACATTTTTCTGATTAAGCCAATTACGCATCCAAATAATGGCCGCTTTGCCGCAAATATAAGAATTTCCGTGACGATTTTCACAAGTTTGTGTCGGGTCCGGCGCATCGATTCCGAACAATTTAATCCGAACCCCGTTCAGCATCAAAATACTTCCGCTGACAACATGAGGATGACCGAATATTTCCGGATAATCCATCGGATTTAAGTGATTTACCGTTGCTGAAATTTTTTGATTTTTTTCACCGCCAAACCACGCTTTAACAGAATCGATAAAGCCGTTTGCGGAACGATTCTGATTTGGTTGCACCGGAATTTGCGGTTGTCCGCCCTGATTATTCAGAACACCGCGTTCCGGTGTTATTGATGTTGTCCCCTGTTGTGGCTGCGTTGATAAATCCGAACTTTCGGTCGGAGCATTCCCGGTTTGTGCCGTTTGATTGTTTCCAAACATCTGAATTTCCAAAGCATTGATTTCCGCCGTTAGATTTTCCGGCTCATACGAAATCGGCGCTTGCGGACGCGGCGCACCGCTTAAAAACGATTTCAACGTGTTCCCGTTAAACAGACCGATGCTGAACGCAATATACAGCATCACTCCGCCGACAAGCAACAGCCGGCTAAAATTTCCGAGCGGTCCCCAAATAAGCTTAAATATGATATATAAACAGGCACAAGCGGCCACAATAGAAAAAAAGCCCATTCCCTGAAAAAAATTATTTGAACTTTGCGTTCCGGCTCCGCCAAAATACATGGTAGCCAAAAAGATTGTCCATATAACCGTTTTTTTCAAAAAAGGCATAATTTTCTCCTTATCCTTCAAGACGGGTTAATTAGAGCACAGATTTTTATGATTTGCAAGCTATTTATATAAATCCGGCAATGGTTTTTCACGATGTTTTTTTGTTTTTTTGTATCCGTGTTTCAGACAATCCGTAATCACTTTGTCATCTAAAGTTTCTTGCTTGCCCGCATACAAAATACCACTCAATTTTAACATTTGTTCATTAAACTTTTCATTGCCGATTAAGTTTGACAAATCATTGAGATTTGTAATATTTTCACTGACATACACCTGTTCGCCCCATTTAAGCAAATTATCGCGCAACAACCGATAATCACAACTCTTCAAAGCATGTTCGATTTGTTTAACACAATCCGAGGCCGTTTGTTCTTTTTCGGTATGTGAACGACGACGCAAAAACAAAAAGCTGATAACCAAACCGGCTAAAAACGCCAACACAATTCCCGCGACAAACCGAACCTTGTGCATAATTTCGTCAATGGCCTTATTAACCGCGTTATCATAATCCGCAGGCACTTGTGTTTGTGTAGTGTTTTTGGACTCGTTTTCGGCCGTCGGCAGTGCTTGATTATCTCCCGCCACATACATTTTTTCTGCCGGAATAATCGCCGTTTCGATATGATTTGTGCGCACATTATACCAACGCAGTTTTACTTCAGGCACTTCCTGTTCTCCGTTTTTTTGCGGAATATAAACAATGCGCGTTACCGCTTGCGCAATACGCCGTCCGTTATGCATCACCGAGTTGAGCTGCGGTTTTTCCGGATATTGTTTCCACGCCGAATTATCGGCAAAATTTAATTCCGGCAAATCTTCCGCCGCCACACCGGAAGCCAGAACCGTAATTTCACGCGTAACGGCTTCCCCCACCTTAAATACCGGTTTGGCATCACTCCATTTTGCATTCATAACCAATGCCTCGGCCGGCAGCCACCAGTGCGCACCATAATCTTCGGGAATCGGTTTAACATTTATGTTTATCGGTGAAGTGCGCAACATAATCGGCTTTTGTGTTCCAAGCACGTTCTGAAAGTCAAAATTAAAATCAAACATTTTCATCAAACCGCCGAAGGAATTTGTCACCGGCGTTGACGAAGTGTCAAGATAAGTCCCCTCCACCCGCACGCTCGGCACTGTCAAAGCACCGCTTTTTTGCGGCACAAGCGAATAATTTATTTTGATGATACGCTGTCCGTTTTTTTCCGTAATTTCGGGATTACCGACCATTTCGATTAACCAATCCTGTGTGTTTTCAAACGCCGGCATTTGCAAATCAATGCCTTTTTGATCATAAATTACTAAAGTTGCCGTAATCTCTTGATGAACAAACGGATTTTTATTATTAACGGTCAATTCCGCCCAAAAATTACCGTCATTTCCCTGCTCCGAATTTTGCGAACCGGTATTTGTTGTTGCCATATTATTAACAGCGGTATTTTGCCCTTGCGGCGCGTTATTTTGTGCCGTCGGTGTCGGTGCTTTTGAGCCGGCAGGCAACACTTCCACCTCAAGCGGAGCAGTTTTATATGCACCGGCCGTAATTGCCGGAATTTGCAATTTTCCCTCATATTTCGGCATTAGAAGCAAAGTCCAAACACGTTTTTGCTGACCAACCCCGTTCACATAGCTCGATTGCATAGATGATGATGTCGAATAAATCGAAAAATCCTTATTCAAAACCGATAAATCCGGTTGGACGGTACCGGCATCGTCACCGTCGTAACTCAGCTCAAAACGCACCGATTCGCCATACGCAACACGTTGCGGATTCACGTTAGCCGAAAGCTGACCGGCATTTGCCGTGCCGATAAAACCGCACATCACCCATAATAAAACCAATATTTTTTGCAACATTTTTGCCTCACTCGTTTTGATATCTGTTTTTGCTGTATTCTTTTGCGATTAACGCCCTGAGTAATCCGCCCGGATCTTCCGGAACATCGCGGAATTTATGTAACCGTGCGCGGATTTTTTCCTGTTCTTCAGGGTTGAGCTTATCTCCGTTTTGCACCTGAGCCCCCTGCGCTTCTTGCTCTGATTTTTCGTCTTGATTGCCTATTTGTGCTTGAGTCTCGGTTTCTTGATTTTCGCCGTTATTTTGTTCATTTTGCGCATTATTTTGATTTTGTTCGGACGGTGTATTTTCGACGCCGTTTTGTTGTTCGTTACCGTCATCGTTTGCACCGGTTTCTGTGTTTTTGCTTTGTTGTTGCTCGCCCGACGATTCTTTATTTTGTCCTTGTTGTGCGTTCTGCTCGTCGTCTTGCTGCTGTTGTTGTGCCGAATTTTCTTGTTGCTCGTTTTGCTGTTCATCCGACTGCTGTTGATTTTGCTCTTGACTCTGCTGTTGATTTTGCCCCTGTTGTTGCTCATTCTGTTGTTCGTTTTGCGAACCTCTTTGTTGCTGATTTTGTTCGCCGGACTGTTGCTGTTCCTGATTTTGTTGTTGTTCGTTATTCTGCTCGTTTTGTTGATTTTGCTGATTATTTTTCTGCTCCTGATTACCGGAATCTTGTTGCTGTTTATCCGCGTTATCTTGATTTTTTTGATTCTGCTGTTGTTGCTGATTTTGCTTCATTTTCTTCAGATATTCCATATTATACGCCGCATCTTCAAAATTCGGCTCTTTTTTCAACACTTCTTCATATTTTTCTATTGCCTTATCAATTTTACCCGATTTAGCCAACGCATTTCCCTGATTGTAAAGCGACGTTACATCATCTCCTACAGAAAAATCCTTATACGCCTGCTCATAATCGCCGCTTTTATACGCCGCCGCACCGCGCCATTGCGCATTTTCAAACTTATGCGCCGCCGCCTCATAATCTTTTTGCTCAAACAGACGCATGGCCTCCTGATTGTTATTCAAAAACCAACCGGCATAAACAGGCGATGCCAGACAGCACAAAAGTAAAATCAACATAACGCCTTTGCGGAAAAAATACAAAAGCAACAATGCCGGCAGCCACAACAGATAATATCCCTCATCGAGCCATACCGACTGCATATTTTTGCTCTCTTTAATTTCTTTTTGATAGAGAGCATTTATTTTTTGCCCGAGAGATTGATAACTTTGATTATAATTTAAATACAAGCCGTTTCCTTTTTCGGCAATCATTTTTAATTTTTCATTATCGCCGACACTGACTTTAATCACATTCACATCAAATCCCTGTCGGGCGGATTTTTCCGCACTTTGCAGCGCCCTGTCAAAACTTTCGCGCACATCGGCGGCAAGAATCACGATATTGCCGAATTGATAACCGGCATTTTGCATTCGTCCGACCGCCATATCAAGCGCTCGGTCGAGTCGGTCACCGTTTGCCGGCACAATATTTGCTTCTATTTGCGGCAACAAATTTTCGAGCAAGCCGACATCTTCCGTTAACGGCGTAATCACAAACGGCTCATCGCTATACACCATCAAACCGGTTTCTGTCGCTTCAAACTCTTGCAATATTTCTTTAACAATATAACGCGCCCGTGTCAAACGATTCGGAGCTACATCGGATTGTTGCATATCATTGGCCAAGCTCAATAAAATCATAACCGGATTATCGGCATTTATGGCCGGATTTTCTTGTTTTTTCCAAGTCGGTCCTGCTAAGGCCACAACCGAAACAAACATAATCAGCATCGCAAAAACATACGGCAGACGACGTTGCAAATTTTGTCCCCGTATCAACAAATAATTCAGCAAATGCGCATCACACACGCCAACCCACGATGATTGCACCGTTTCCCGCTTAAAAATAATCCAGCTCCAAACAATCGGCAAAATCAGCCCGATTAACCAATACGGCCTTAAAAAGTGAAATGTTTCAATCCATTCCATCTTACTTTCTCCCCACCGCAAACAAAAGCACAAAAAGCAACAATGCCAACGTTATCGGATAGTAAAATAAATCTTTTCGCTCTTGCACAAATTGTCCTTCTTTGTTTTGGGTTTCCAAACGATTGATTTCGTTATACACCGCATAAAGTGATTGCAAATCGGTTGCTCTGAAATAATTTCCTTTTGTAGCTTCGGCCAATTGTTGCAAACTTTCTTCGTCTAAATCAGCGCTGACGGTTCCAAACAAACCGCCCCAAACCAATCTGTCACTGGCCATACCGATTGTGTATATTTTGATATTTTCTTTTTCTGCCATATTGATGGCTTGCGGAAAAGTCAAGCGTCCGTCATTGTTAATACCGTCGGTCAACAAAACCACCACTTTGTTTTGCACCGGCGTTTCATCGGCAGACAAATTTTTAAGCGCCAAACCGACGGCATCACCGATAGAGGTCGAATTGCCGGCCATACCGCCTTCTATTGCATAAAGCACTTCCTTAAGTGACTGTCTGTCGTATGTCAGCGGCACTTGCTGATATGCGCGCGAACCGAAAACGATTAAACCGATTTGATCATCAACACGCGCATCGGCAAAAGCGGATACCACATTTTTAACTGCCGCCAACCGGCTGTAATATCTGCCCTGATACAAAAAGTCTTGTTCTTGCATTGATGGTGAAATATCGACAACCAACATAATATCGCGCGATTCCATACGAACTTTGTGTGGTTCACCTACCCATTGAGGCCGACATAACGCCACAATCCATAATCCCCAAATCAAACATAACAAAAACAATTTCCAATAACTTTTTATTTTGCCGTATAACGCTGTCCGAAAACTGAATTTATTTTCTTCATTGATTTTTGAAATATCACGCACAAACGGCACATGCAACGCATCGCCATACATTTTCCGCGCCGCCGGTAACATATAATAAGCCAAAAACGGCAACACCGAAAGCCAAAGTAATTGCGGATAGGCAAACGTAATCATAAATTATCTCCTATCCAATCATAGCAAAACTGCCACAAATTGCGCATATCGCCCGAACGCACAACTTTGCTTTCCGGTGCCATAAACGGAGCATTTTTCAACAATTCGGCAGCATTTTTTTCAACATTATATTTTGATTTTTGATTTAAGAACGCAATCCATTCATCGCCGCTCAGCGATACCGCATCGGGATACTTACGAACACAGGCACGACGCAGGATTTCAGACATTTTAACGGCTGCCGATAACTCAACATCATCTTTAATGGAAAGCAAGATGCGTCGTGTATAAATACGCGCACTTGTCATCCAGATTTTTTTGCCGAGATAATACGCAATACCGCTACCGAGCAACGTCAGCAGAATAATCCACCATCCGTTTGCAATCGGAAACATTGACACACCGCTCTCAGGCAAATGAATATCTCGTAATCCGGATAAATTATCAATCACCCCTTATCTCCCACGTTCAACATCGCACTCATATAGATTTAGGTTTTTATCATCGGAATATCAAGTTTAAACAACCGAATTTTAACCGCAATCCTACCTGCCGGCATACCGCGGTTTTTTCGTCGGAACCTTAATCGGTTTGCCTCCGGCCGGTAATTTCTGCTCTGACTTTTGCACTTGTGCCGCATTCTTGCGACGCGCCTGCTCTGCCGTAATATCAATCGGTCGATAGATTTTACCTTTATAATTTTTCATTATGGTGTTCGATTCCGAATTTGTTTCAGAATCTTGATGAACATCTCCTGTTTGGGAAGATTCGCCTTTTTGTTCAGCAACCGCAGATACGGTTTTGACAGATTCGTCTTTTGACGTTGCCGTAATTGACAATGCTTTATTTTCAACCGGCGATTCCGGTGTTTTTTCAGACAATTCAACCGATGTATCTGTTTTTTCCTGTCCAGCCGCTACCGAAGCCAAAACCGGTGCCGGCTCTTCTTTTTTGAAGATTTTTTCTTTCATAGCATCAACTTGCCGCATCATATTCTTAAATTCAGCCAATGCCCTGCCGCCCAAATCGTTACCGGTAGCCACATTTGACTTAAGCGGATTGATACGCTGTCCTTTTCGCAGAATCTCAAAATGCAGATGCGGACCGGTTGATTGTCCGGTGCTTCCGACATAACCGATAACCTGACCTTTACGCACACGCACGCCCTTGCGGATTCCTTTAGCATAGCCCTGCATATGACCGTATGCTGTTTCATATTCACTGTTATGACGAATCTTTATATAATTGCCGTAGCCGTTGACATATTGCGCCATTTCAACCACACCGTTACCGCTGGCATAAATTTCAACCCCTTTCGGTGCGGCATAGTCAACACCGCTGTGGAATTTTTGTGTTTTATAAATCGGGTGACGCCGATAACCGAACAATGACGAAATACGCGCATTACGCATAGCAAGCGGCTTAATATCCAAACCGGTTTTCTTGGTTTCGCCTTTTTCATTGTAGTAATTATCTTTAAATCTGTATATTTTATAACTCCCACGAGAAGTCTTAAATGAAGCCGACAACAAATTACCGATTTTAACCACATCACCGTTAGCAGCTTTACTGACATCATATTTAACCGAAAACGAATCCCCTTTTCGAACACCGCTGGAAAAATTCACCAAATATGACATACGGTTAATAACTTCTCCGGCCAACCGCCGAGGCATTCCGGCATTAATCAGCGAATTAATCACGGCACCGTTGACCGTTCCGCTAACTACTTTGATATCCGACTCGAACTTTTCACGTTCGACGGTTGTAATGTAGTTATCATATTCGTTCACGCTTAAAGTATACTTTACACCGCGTTCGGGTGTAATCACTAATTTATCCATCGTTTCGAGTCGATGCGGATGTGTTCGCAAATCAAAAGTTGCTGTTAATTCAATATGTTGACCTATTTTTAAGCTGCGTGCATCATACACTTTACGCAAAACATTATATGCTTCCGTCGCACTTTTAGTATCCATGCCGAGCTTGGTCAAAAGTCCGATAAACGTATCACCTTTCTGCACAATAAGAACATGACGCTCTTTACGATAGATTCCGGAAAGTTCGCCGTATTTCTCTTTAATTTGAGGTTTTGCCTCCAAAGGCATAATCACGTTTTTGCCGTTTTGCGAAAGTTCAAATTTAGAAGTAACAACTTCGTATGCGCTCAACAACTTCAGATTATTAACTTTATCATATACCATATCAAACGGATTATCATCAACCGAATCGCTGAAAGCCGGTGTTAAAATATCGGCATTAAAATCAAAATTATCGGCGTTAGAGTGAGAAATCGGCAGATTCGGCGCATCGGCATTCATCGGTTTATGCAACAGCGACAGAAACAGCGCGCACGTTACGGCAAACGCATAACCGGCAAGTAACATTCCTTCTATCCGGCGACGACGCAATTTTTTTCTAAAACTTTTAAAAGCAGGCATAATCCAATTTCCTCAATATGAGCTGATAATAAAATGTTTGAATTTTAATGCAAGCAGATAATCAAGTTATACCCGTAAAACCGTATTTTTGAACAATTTTATAAAAAAAGTGAAAAAAAATAAAAAAAAGTGTTGCAATTTAAAAAAACATAGTTTATAAGACATATTGTTCTGCGGGGGTGTAGTTCAGTTGGTTAGAACGCTGCCCTGTCACGGCAGAGGTCGCGAGTTCGAGTCTCGTCGCTCCCGCCAATAACACAAAAAGGTCGTCTTTATGACGGCCTTTTTTGTGTTTATGGTGCGACGAACCGAACGAGCGACCGGAAGAGGTCGCGCCGGAGGCAAAAAATTGCTTCGGTGAAGCAATTTTTAACGACGGGCATAGCTTAATTTTCCGTTACTTGCTTTTTTTTGATACGCTGGATGGCACATATTTATTGCAGCCACCGGTTTTGAGCATATACTGATTAACATCAATTATGCCGGCAGATTTAATGTCATCTAAATACACTTTACCTAAAATACGACCGAAAGAATCGCGTTTTTCCCACTCAACCCGTATATACCGATGATCTTTCAGTAATTGTTTTAAGGTTTTCCGTGATTGCTTACCTTTTTTAAGCACTTCATCAACCGATAATCCATAGTATTTTTGCTGAAATTTTGCTCTTGCGTTCTTCTTGGTTTCATAACAATCAACATCAAGCAGTCTTATCTTAGTATTTTCATTGTTCACAAATGCACTTAAAGTATCACCATCATTTATTTTGATTATAGTTGCAACAAACTCATGTGCAGACACAGATTGCACATATAATATAAATGAGATAAATGTAGTTGCAATAAACTTAAACAATGACAAACACCAATCAGCCCAAGTAAAACGCACTAGGCGGTGGATGTCGTTACTACAAACAATGTGATAAGTAGCCCACATATTCGTGCAAGGCCTTATTTCAGTGGCATCCACCATATCGGTGTCTGCCCAACTGGTTAAAATAGGTATTTTTACACAAAAACACCATTTCATTGCCCACATTGTTTAGGATAACGATTCCTTGCTAGGTTTGGGCACTTCCCAACAAAGCGCACTATAAGCATATAATCTTAATAAATCAATAAAAAAGATAAAACAGTATATTGGCGTTCAAACATTTTGATGTAACGATTCATATAGCTTTTGTTGTGGTTCTTTTATGTTGTGTCACAAAAGAATCGAACTTTATAAAGAGATAATATATTGAATTTGAATATTTTTAAGAGTAGATGAATGCGACGAACCGAACGAGCGACCGGAAGAGGTCGAAAATAAAAAAAACGCGTTAATCGATTCAGTGTGCCATAATACGGGCTTTTTCGCGCGCCCAATCACGTTCTTTGGCGGTTTCGCGTTTATCATAAAGCTTTTTGCCGGTGCCGAGTCCGATGAGCAACTTGGCGCGACCGTGATTATCAAAATACAATTTCAACGCCACTAAAGTCGTGCCTTTGCGATTAAGTGAATTGATGATTTTCACGATTTCTTTGTGTTGCAGCAACAATTTGCGATTACCGCGCTCGGCGTGACTGGCATAACCCTGATATTCATAAGCGGCTATAAACATATTTGACATATACAACTCGCCGCCTTCAATAATACCGTAAGCATCACGAATATTGGCATGTCCGAGTCGCAAAGATTTCACTTCCGTTCCGGTCAGCACCAAACCGGCTGTATAGGTTTCGCCGATAAAATAATCAAAGCGGGCTCGCGGATTTTCTGCCACCGTGCCGTTTGTAATAAAATCTGATTTTTTAACCTTTTTTGCCATTATTTAACCGCTTTTAATTCGGACTCCGGTTTGTTTTCACTCTCCAAATTCGGCATAACCTTAACCGCTGCCTTAGCACGCGGAATACACGTTCCTTCAACGTATGCCCCCGGTTCGAGTGCAATTTTTGTATAGCAAGCATTGCCGATTAAGCGCGCATTATTGGCCACAAACAAATCATCGGTATCTATCGTGCCGTTGACACTGCCGTAGACACTGAGCGACTTTGCCTTAATATCACCCAAAATATAGCCGCGCACGCCGATAATCACCTCGTCGCACATAATATTGCCTTCGATTCTGCCGTCAATATGCGCAGTCGCACCGCCCCAAATATCACCTTTTATTTTGGTATCGAAACCGATAATGCTCGGCACGGCGGTTTTAGAATTTTTTCCGCTTTTGGCAAGCTTCAAATTTAACCATTTCAATAAATTCATTATAAATACTCCTGTTAATCAATTCATAATCATAATCTTATAAATTGTCAACGCCCTCGCCCGTTACCGTTGCATAAGTTGCCTATCATTTTACATTCATTATGGTATATATACATACCTTTTTATGATAAATTTTTGATAATTATCATATTTTTTTATAGACACCGCACAATTAGAGATTATAATTCGCCATCAGAGAGGTAACAAAATGAACATACAAAATCAAAAGAAAATCACACTCAAACACATTACTTATATTGTTATTGCCGCCTTGATTATTTATTTCGGACGCGGAATATTCGGCCATAACAAAACGCCGGCCGATTTTAAAACACAACCGCTGACTGTCGATAACATTACCGAAAGCATTACCGCTTCCGGCACAATTAACCCGCTCTCGACCGTTTCCATCGGCACACAGGCCTCGGGACGTATTGCCGAAATTTATGTGGATTACAATTCCGAAGTCAAAGAAGGACAACTGTTGGCGCTGATAGACCAAGATAACGCCAAGGCAAATGTGGCACAACGCGAAGCCGCACTCGAAATTGCCAAAGCACAGGTTGAAGTTGTGGAAAACAATATCAAATATTATAAAAAGACACTCGACAGAATATCTAAATTAAACGCAGCCAAATACTCGGCTGTCAAAGAACTTGAAGCCGCCGAACGCGATTATGACAACGCCGTGGCACAGTTGGCGCTTGAAAAGGCACAAGTCAAGCAAGCGGAGGCCTCGCTTAATTCGGCACAAACCGAACTTTCTTACACCGAAATCAAATCGCCGGTCAACGGAATTGTGATTTCCAAAGCGGTAGAAGTCGGACAAACCGTTGCCGCCAGTTTTTCAACACCGGAACTGTTTTCGGTGGCGGAAGATTTAACCAAAATGCAAATTGAGGCCTCGGTGGTAGAAGCAGATATTGCCAAAGTCAAAGAAGGCCAAGACGTGCGTTTCAGCGTTGACAGTTATGCCGATGAGTATTTTTACGGTAAAGTCGTGCAGGTGCGCAACGAAGCGGTTACCACCTCCAACGTTGTGTCTTACACTGTTGTAATAGAAATTGACAACAGCGATATGAAGCTTAAACCGGGAATGACCGCTAATGTCGAAATCATTACCGCCGATGTCAAAAACGTGTTGTTGGCACCAAATCAAGCGTTGCGTTTTTATATGGAAGACGGCGACAACGCCAAACGTTATCAAGACCGCGGGGTATGGATTATCAAAGACGGCAAGCCGACGCGTATCAGCGTTAAACTCGGTGTCAGTGATGATGCAAACACGCAGATTATCTCCGATGAACTGAAAGAAGGCGATTTGGTCATTGTTTCCAAAGCCGGTGCGAATATGGATAAAGCACGGCAAATGAGAATGAGGATGCCGCGTTAATGAAATCGTTGATTCAACTGAAAAATATCCATAAAAGCTATCCGCTTGACGGCTTTGATTTGGAAATTTTAAAAGGTATTGACTTAAAAATCAATGCCGGTGAATTTGTTGCCATTATGGGACCGTCCGGCTCGGGTAAATCCACCTTGATGAATATCCTCGGCTGTTTGGATACCCCTACTTCCGGCAGTTACATTTTGGACGGCGAAAATGTCGAAAACTTAAGCGCTGACGAGCTTGCCACAATCCGCAACCGCAAAATCGGCTTTGTGTTTCAGGGCTTTAACCTCTTGTCGCGCACGTCAGCCATCGAAAATGTCGAACTGCCGATGGTGTATGCCGGTGTGAGTGATGCCGAGCGCTTGCAAAAAGCCAAAGAGGCGCTTATCAGCGTTGGATTGGGCGAGCGCATGTATCACCAACCGAACCAACTTTCCGGCGGCCAACAACAGCGTGTGGCGATTGCACGCGCTATTGTCAATAATGCCCCGATTATTTTTGCCGACGAGCCGACCGGCAACCTCGATACCAAAATGAGCGTTGAGATTATGCAACTGTTTTCCAAGCTCAACACCGATTTGCACCGCACGATAATTCTTGTAACGCACGAAGAAGATATTGCGCTTTATGCCAAGCGAATCATCAAAATCATCGACGGCGAGATTCACTCTGACACCCTTAATAAAACAAGGAAAAGCAAATGATAGAATTAAAAACGATTTTCAAAATCGCCGTGCGCGCGATAGAGGCCAATAAAATGCGTTCGGTGCTGACGAGTTTGGGTATCATTATCGGTGTGGCGGCGGTCATTATCTTGCTTTCCATCGGCAACGGCACACAACAATCGATTGAAAACGAGATGCGCTCGATGGGCACCAATTTGATTATGATTCGCTCGGGTGCGTCAACTTCAGGCGGCGCGCGTATGGGACGCGGCTCTCAGCCGACATTGAAAAACGGCGATGCCGATGCCATACAAGAAAAAATACCGGCGATTCGTCTTGCCGTTCCGGTCGTCAACGACAGCGGTCAGATAATTTACGGCAACACCAACTGGTCAACAAGCATTGTCGGCACGGATAACCGCTACTTTGAAATCAAAGAATGGGATTTGGCATACGGGCGATTTTTTAGTGAAAACGACACCAAAACCGCCAATAAAGTCGTGATTTTAGGACAAACAGTGGCGAAAGAATTGTTCGGCGATATTGACCCGCTCGGTAAAACAATTCGCGTCAAAGGTTTGCCATTTGTCGTTATCGGCACACTAACGGCGCGCGGTCAAAGCGGTCCGGGACAAGACCAGGACGATATGGTGTATATGCCGCTTGCAACAGCGCAAAAAAAGGTTTCCGGCACACAGTTTCCGGATATGGTCAATCAGCTGATGCTTCAAGCACAAACAGCACAAGATACCTATACTTCGCAAGAAGAAATTAAAGCACTTTTACGCCAACGCCATAACTTAGGGCTCAACAAAGAAGACGATTTTACGATTATGAACTTTACGCAATTTATGGAGATGATGCAGAGTTCATCGCAGGCAATGACCATATTTTTGGGCTTTATCGCCTCGATTTCATTGATTGTCGGCGGTATCGGCATTATGAACATTATGTTGGTATCGGTAACCGAGCGCACGCGTGAAATTGGCATTCGTATGGCTATCGGCGCCAAGAGCTGGGATATTCGGTTGCAATTTCTGATGGAAGCACTGATATTATCGCTCATAGGCGGGTTAATCGGCGTGGCATTCGGTATTTTAGGTGTGTTTATATTACCGAAAATAACTTCGATTACGGCGGTGTTGTCAACATTTTATGTTTTGCTGCCGTTTAGTTTTTCCGGTGTTGTCGGATTGATTTTCGGGTTCTTTCCGGCTTATAAGGCCTCACTCTTAAACCCGATTAACGCCCTGAGATACGAATAACAACCGATATTAAACACGGAACGGACACAATGTTTCCCTGTTCGTCCCGCACCATTGCAAGATGATTGGTGGCGGGAGCCACACAATCTATACGACCTTTTGCCTTAGCCGCTGCTCAGACAATGGCGGAGACGATGTATTTTACCCTTTTTGAGGGGCAGGCAGTCCGGCAACCGCCCCATACTCCTGCCGGCAGATGCCATTCTCGTCAAAATCCGAGAATATAGCACTGATGCGAGCGACACTCTGTGAAGGGAATTCGCGACCGTCGTTAAGGTTTATCGTAACAACATAGTTATATTAGCACATTTTCAACTTCTCGTCATCATAAAAACAACGCCTTGAACAAGGCGCTGTTTTTCAAGATAAAACGATACGTCGTTTAGCCGATGAAATAGGTTTTGACAGCCCAAACAACCGCACCGCCCATCAAGCCGGCGCAAACATCGTCCATCATCACGCCGAACGCGTTTTTTACCTTAGAATCAAACCATTTGACCGGCCCCATTTTGCAAATATCAAAAAAGCGAAACGCCGCCAAACCGACCAAGTAGAGCCACCAGTCATTAAGGTTACCTTTAAGCGCATCAGCCACAAACACAAACGCCAGCAACTGCCCGACAACTTCATCTACCACCACTTTGCCCGGGTCTTTTTCTTCTTGCTCGCGAATCAGCACATCGGTTGCATAAATGCCGACAATCGCTATCGGAATTGCCGCCACGATAATCCCGTAGATTCCAAAAAAATATGCCAACACAAATGCCAACGGTATCGTGCCGATTGAGCCGACAGTCCCCGGAGCTTTCGGCGATAAACCCAGCCCAAAATATGTAGCAATAATCAACGCAAGTTTTTCTGACATTTTTTATCCTTTCATCTGCTTGATTTGTTCAATATTGAAATTATGTTATAAGAACCGTGAATTATTGGCAAACATTATTGCGGTTTTTACACAAACTTATACAAGGAGAAAAAAAATGTTAGAAAAAACAGCACTGCTTTTAACGATTATCGGCGGCATCAACTGGGGATTGGTCGGTGCGTTTGACCTTAATGTGTTAAATATTTTATCGTTTGCGCCGATTTTGATTTCTATTGTTGAAATCATTATCGCCCTCGCCGCTTGTTATGTTTTATACGCCTATTTTATCAACACCCCGAAAATAATTAAAAAATAAGCCGCCTCTTATACGGCACGCAAAAAAATTCGGAGAATGCGGTAAATACGCAGTAAGCGAGTTGGCGCAGGCGCACACGCAAAAAACGCGGCTAACGAGGCAGATAGAAAAAGGTTTCCTCGTCATACGGCACGCAAAAAAAATTCGGAGAATGCGGTAAATACGCAGTAAGCGAGTTGGCGCAGGCGCACACGCAAAAAACGCGGCTAACGAGGCAGATAGAAAAAGGTTTCCTTGCGCGGTGTGCAAAATAGCACATAAGCAAGAAAACCTTTGATTAGTTACCCGTTATACGAATTTTTTTATTACCAGGTGAGACGAAGCCCAAAATACACTTCATGCGCGGCGGCTGCAATCTTGTCATTTTCCTTATATCTGTATGTATCATTAAAATGCCGTTTAAAACTTCCGTAGTCAACATACCGATACCCTAAATCAAACGAACCGTTGCGAGACATCCGATATTGCAAACCGAAACCGGCGTTCCACGCAAATGTCGATTTATTGTCACTTTCTTCCATTGCCACCGTTTTCAGCTTAGCCGCGCCGAGACCGCCGCCGATATATGGCACCCAAGCCGATGTGGATTGAAAGTCATAATAAATGTTTCCGAAAACGGCCTTGGTTTGCACCGAAGCATCTATTGTCGGCGCGCTCTTTTGGGCCGCCACATCTTTAGAGGCCTTTTTGTTGTGCGTATATTCAACTTCCATACGCACCGACTGATAATTGAACGGAAACATCATACCAAACGCGGCACTTCCGCCCATAATGACTTTATTTACTTTTATATCGTGGTCATAATCAATAAATTCATCACGTTGAATCACTTTAACGCGATTATTGGTTACGGCAACCTTTCCCTTAAGCGCAACATATGGTCGAACCGTCAATGCATCGGCATCACAAGCAAAAAAACACGCAACACCGGCAAGCAACAATATTTTTTTCATACTCAGAACTTTCCGTTAGATTAAACTTAATACATAAAAATTAAGGCAATATGTTTAATATTGCCTTAATTTTCGATTCTTTTTTATATCATCAGTAACGATTTTCCAAATCAATCGGTTTGTCATCATCTGTTTCCGTTGACGGTATTTCAGCTTGTTTCTTCTCTGTCTCTGCTTTTCCGTCAACAATCGGAGTATCTGTAATTTCGGTATTCTTTTGCGCGGAATTATTCTCTGCCTCCTGTTTTAGATAATTGCCCATAAACTTGAGAGATTCTTCAATTTCTTCCGGTGTATTTTCTTCCGCTTCTTCCGGAGCGGCTACGGCATTTTTCTTATTTTCGATATCGCTCTTCACCTGTTTGATTTTATCAGAAGCCAATTTAGAGCCCTCTTTGGCAGCATCGACGCTGTCTTTGATTTTTTCTTCTAACTTTGCACGCAATTCCGGCAGTTTTTCGGCATTAAATATTGCCAACACCAGCAAAAACGTCAAAAACCAACCCATAAATCCCCCCATAATATTCCTCCTTGTCTGAAATTTATGCCTGACGCAACCTGTTCAAAATTTCTGTCGCGTCATAATCGTAATTGTAAGATACAATATTTTTCAAAGTAGCACAATATTTATTTTTTACATATTCATAATCTGAAAAATCAGGTGTTTTTTCAATAAGTTGAAACACTTTATTCACCCGTTCGGCTGCTTCGTCGGTCATTACAATATTGCTTTGGCATAATTCAAAATTTGCCTCAAATCCGGCATTTCCTAAACAAACCACATCGCAACCGGCCGCAATCGCGTGTTCGGCACGTTCGGCAACGGTCCCTTTAAGCGCTTGCATCATAATCGCATCAGAAACCAAAACACCGCTGAAACCGATTTGACCGCGTATAATTTCCCGAATAACTTTTGCCGACAGCGTTGCGGCATTTTGTGTATCAACCGCTGACAACACAATGTGTGCCACCATCCCCATCGGTGCATCGCTAAGTGCCCTAAACGGCGCAAAATCCTCTTGTAAAACAGCCAAATCCTCATTGATGACCGGCAATTCCAAATGCGGATCAACCGCCGCGCGACCGTGTCCGGGCAGATGCTTAACGCACGGACAAATTCCCTGTCGCACATAAGTATCGACCATCGCCCGTCCGAGTTCGGCTATATTACTGTCAAAACAGCGTCCTTGCAAAACATTTGATGTTTGCGGTGTCATCTTATCGAGCACCGGCGCAAAATTGACGTTAATCCCGCAATCGTGTAAATCTTTGCTGATTAAATATGCATGTTGTTCAGCCAATTCAACGGTTGTCATATTTTGTTGCGCCGCCACCGGCATAAACTCCGGTTCAACCAAGCGCCGCACACGTCCGCCTTCTTGATCGACTGCAATCAAAACCTTATTGTGACCGACCGCTTCTTTAATGTCTTGCACCAGATTTTGCACCTGTTCTCGAGATTCGATGTTGGCACAGAACTTAGAAAAAAGGCACACGCCAAGCGGATTATAACGTTCAAACAAACGCTTTTCATCATCACTTAAACGTGCGCCCTGACAAGATAAAAAAGCAGGTAAAACTTTTTTCATCTAACGCTCTTTAACAATGCAATCATTCATACCTTTTGCTTTGAGCATACTGCAAACTTTTGCTGCTTCTTCTTTGGTGGCAAAACTTCCGGCACGCAATCTGTAAATTTTACCCTGCGCCCCCAAATCAGCCGATTGAATTTCATGCGTGTATGCTTTGAGCATACTGTATTTTTGGGTTAAGTTCGTCCAAGTTTTTTCAACAGCATCTTTATTTTTAGAGGCAACAAATTGAACTTGCCACTTTCCGCCCGCAACGGATTTTACTGCCGTTTCCGCCGCTTTGGCTTCGGCTTTGGCCTTTTCTTCCGCCGCTTTAGCTTCGGCTTTGGCCTTTTCTTCTGCCGCTTTAGCTTCAGCTTTGGCCTTTTCTTCCGCCGCTTTTACGTCATCGGCAACATTTTTCGCAGATTCGGAAAGCAAATCTTCCGGTTTGTTCGGAACGGCAACATCGGTATCATCAGCTATTTCTTCCACCAACTCATCTATATTATCGGCTTGCACATCAACCGTATCCGGCACAATATCCGGCAATTTCGGCTGTTCCGGAGTCGGTAACAGATTTTCGACAACCGTATTATCCACCTCTTTCTTTTCAACCAGATTATAAACATCTTTATCCTGATTTGGAATTTCCATACCGCCCGGATTATCCGGTTTAATCTTAACGGCAGTCTGTGAGCGACGAATAGTCGGCACATCTTTATTTGTTTGCTGATATTGCGGCATCAAAATAAACCAACCGACCGCAAGAGCCAATATCGCACCTGCCAATGTTCCCAAAAAATTATTGCGTGAACGTGTCATTTCGTTGCGGCGTTCTTCCATTGTGGCAATTTTTTGTTTTGCCACTTTTTGTTTGAAGGCATCAAGATATTCTTCACCGTTTTTGTTATCAAAATTCTGATACATATTCCCTCTCTATTTTTTCGTAATCTATATTGCTTATACAACTTCTACTCTTTAAAATCATTTAACACAATAAAAAAAATCTTTTCATTCTCAAAAAAACGATTATAGTAAAAACAAAGGATATAATATGAAAATTGCAACTCTAAACATAAATTCCGTAAATGCGCGCCTGAATAATTTATGCGCTTGGCTCGGGAAAAACAATCCCGATATTATGCTTTTGCAAGAAATAAAAACAGAGTTTAACAACTTTCCGTTCTTTGATTTGCAGATGCTTGGTTACGAAGCCAAAATACTCGGGCAAAAAAGCTATAACGGCGTTGCGCTCATAAGTCGGCATCCGCTTGAGGTAACAGCGGAAAATTTACCGAATTTTCCTGACGAAAATGCGCGCTATTTGGAATGTCTTGTCAAAATCAACTCACAAAATTACACCGTCGCTTCGTTATATTTGCCAAACGGCAATCCGCCGAGCAATCGTCTGACAGACACTTCTAAATTTGAATACAAGCTCAAATGGATGGACGCTCTGATAACGCACGCCGACAATCTGCTGCGCACGAAAAAAAACGTTGTTCTCGGCGGTGATTTTAATGTGATTATGACTCCGCAAGATGTTTATAATCCCGAATTATTTAAAGGCGACGCCCTTTATCGACCGGAAGTTCAAATCCGTTTGCGTCGATTGTTGCGTGCCGGTTGGTGCGACACTTATCGGGCATTATTTCCGCACACATCCGGCTACACTTTTTGGGACTATAACGCCGGTTCGTTTCAAAATGATTTAGGGCTACGTATCGATTATATTTTAAGCGCGCCGGCTTTGACCGACCGCCTCGTTTCCTGTAATATCGACCGTGATTTTCGCGCTCTCGAAAAAGCCAGCGATCATACTGTTTTAATTGCAGAATTTAAGGATTAAAAATGAAGAAACTGTTTTTTATTTTTTGCTTGTTATGGACAACCGCCGCATTTGCCGAAGGCACTATTGACAAACGTGTCATCAATGAAATGCTGACCACCGTCAATAATCAATATCTTGAACCGGTGGATAATGCCGAGATGATTTATACCGGACTGAAAACTCTGCCAGAGATGGATAGAGCGCTGAAAATTACCAAAGGCCGTGACCGCTTTTACGTTTATTATAATTATCGCATTAAAAGCGTTGTGCCGTTTCCGAAAGACAACGGCGATATTCTCGGCTGGGTGGACGCCGTGCATAAACTCTTAACCGACATTACCAAAGTATCAGAAACGGCAGAACTTAAAGATTATCAGTTAGTCGACCGAATGATGAAGGGTATGACATCCAAAATGGATAAATACTCCGGCTATTATTCACAATTTGAATATGTTGACCACGAGCGCGACAATGTAATTTACACACTTTATGCCGACCGTATGATTAAAAACGTGCTTTATATTAAAATGCGCGTTTTCAATAAGCAATCAGCCAAAATGGTTGAGCAATCTTTGCGAGAAAATCCTCGTGCCGTCGGCGTTATCTTGGATTTGCGCGGCAACAGCGGCGGTATGCTCAACGAGGCATTAAAAATTGCCAATATGTTCAGTGAAAACGCAATTGTTACTTACACTGCCGGCCGCAACGAACGCAACAAACATTATTATACCACCGGTGACAAAGCGCTGTTCACCGGCCCGATGGTCATTATGGTAGACGGCGGCACGGCTTCGGCGGCAGAAGTTTTGGCAGGCGGTATGCAAGAGCAATCAAGAGCCAAACTCATCGGTGCGCATACGTTTGGTAAAGGCACAATTCAAAACGTCACCGAAATGTCAAACGGCGGCAAACTTGTGCTGACCACCGAGCAATTTTTCACGCCGTCCGGCAAAGCAATACATAAACACGGAATTGAGCCGGACTTATGCCTTTCCGGCACGGAAAATGATGTTTGCATCCGTGAAAGCCGCCTCAAACAAGATGACGACATTGATAAAGCAATAAAATTGCTTAAAAATGAAATTTAACGAGAAACACAACAATTAAAATTAAGAACCTCACAAATACTCATGAGGTTCTTTAGTAAAATTGTAAAAAATTATTCGTATTGTTTCGGTCCGACTGTTCGGCCTGTTGGCATCTGTAATCTGACGGCATTTGGTGAAATTTCCGCAACAAAATGCTTAACAATCGGTGAATTTTCACCACTATTCTGAAATGATTTCAACGCCAATTCTGGTGTTTTTGTCGACATACCTTGTGCTTTTAATTTTGCAATATTTGCTTCCAATTTCTTAGGTGTTATCAACATCACATGATTGCCCCAATATGTTTGGCAGTGAGCAATAAACTCCTTGTTATCGGGACTACGTTTGGCGATATTTTCAGGAAAAGGCATTCCTTCATCACCGAAAATAGCAGTATAAATTCCGGCCTTACCTGTCGGTCCGTAATGTCCCATAATCACTTGAGCCACGTTTGTCGTAGGCATATCATTTTCAGCAATCAGTGCCACTTTAATTTTTGCCGCACCATCACTCCCCGGTTCACGAGTTGTGGAAAATACCGCTCTCTTATCCAAAATTTTCAATCGGATATAATGCATTTGTTCCAACCGGATTATCTTTCCAATTTGCCGTAACACTATTACTTGTATCTCTGAGCTGAGTTTTACCTTTCAAATAGTCTTTTGCTCCACTTACAACGAATTTTAGTGCGTTTGCTTTCACTCGTTTGTTTTTCATTGTTTCACACCATTTTTGTAATAAGGAATCTTTACTGCAAAATTCATATTTACCGGTTCCATCGGGAACAAAATAAAGTGCTTTACCATTGGCAACAAACATTTTTTTCACATCACGACGCGTTTCAAAGTCTGATTGACACTCCATTGTCTTGCCCTTTCATAAAAATGTTTCTGTCTATTCTCAGTTTATTCCCTCCGATTTTTTGTCAAGTCTTTTTTAAAAAAACGTAAAAAATTTTTTCACTTTTACATAAAAACCTATTGACAAGCACTCAGAAATATGTATAATGCGCCTAAATGTTTTAACTTTTAACCTGAAAAAGAGTAAAAAAATGGCAAAAGCAGTAAAAATTAAAATTAAGTTGGAAAGCACCGCCGGGACCGGCTCTTTCTATTTGGCAGAAAAAAATCCGAGAACGCATCCGGAAAAGCTTACGGTTAAAAAATATGATAAAAAATCTCGTAAGCACGAAGAATTCGTTGAAAAGAAATTAAAATAATTTTCTGTTATAAAGAATTAGAAAGAGAGGTCGCGACAAAATCAGGCCTCTTTTTTGTTGTCTGATTTTCGACAATATTTTATTTCTGCTTTTCAAGCGGATGCGCTTTATGGTATTCTCTTTGCAAAGTTTCGGTTTGAACATCGGTATAGCGCTGGGTTGTGATTAAGGATGAATGACCCAATAATTCCTGTATGGAGCGCAAGTCAACTCCCTCTTTAAGCAACTGAGTAGCAAAAGAATGGCGTAAGGCATGGGGCGTCAACGTATCAGCAAGGCCTAATCTGCCGCGCAACTTTTCTACTTGGCGTTGCACAATGCGCGGACTTAATCGCTCACCTCTGGCTCCGACAAACAACGGTTCTCCTACGTTGGCTGTATAAGGGCTTTTTGCAAGGTATTGTTCGATATTCTGCCAAATTATCGGCAACAAGGGAACAACACGTTCTTTATTTCCCTTACCTTTGACGCGAAGGAACTCGCTTTCGGCAGAAATATCGCCGACATTTAACGCAAGGGCTTCGGAAATGCGCAAACCGCAACCGTAAAGCAAAATCAAAATTGCTTTATCCCGCAGTCCTTGCCACGCGCAACTTGCAACATCAACCGCTTCGTCGAGCAAATGGAAAGCATCGGTTTCATCGAGTGCTTTTGGCAAAATTTTCGGCTTACGCGGTGAAGAAATAACGCTGATTGCCGAATTTTTGGCATAATCATTTCGTTCTAACCATTTAAAAAAGTTTTTAATGCTTGACAGCTCGCGTCCCATTGATGATTTGTTGATATATTGCGCCGCACGCTCACTCAAAAAGCGCCGAAAATCATAAACTTCAAGTGCCGATAAATCCGCTAAAGATAACTCCTTATCCGGACTGATTTTTTTCATAAAAATTGATAAATCGCGCGAATACGCCGCCAAAGTATGTGCCGAATACAAACGCTCTTTTAACAGCCAATCTTGCCAACGATGTATCAACTCCGTCAGCTCTGTATCGGCATTAAACGTTATTTCCTGCTTCACGGCCTATTTTATCACCTCGTTGTCATAAATACCAAACAATGCGCTACGGCGCACCCACCCTTGAATATTATCAAACCGAATCAAACACATTTTCGTTTCTGCCGGACATTTTTCAACTTCGCCGACCACGCCATCTTCAACTTTAGCAATAACTTTTGCATTTTTTTCCGGTTTGGCATAAATATTATTCACCCCCGGATTAGCCACACGAACAAAACGTCTGCCCGACAGCATCGCCTTATGCACCCAAGTTTCCGTGCCTTCCCAATCTTTGATTTTGCGCCACAGCTCAAATTCATCGATAATCTCTACCGGCGCACCTTTTTGCTGATAGACCCACTCAATCGGATAACGGATGCCCGGACCGGAACGCGCATTGATACGGCTTGACCGAAGCGACACCATACGCGGTAACGCCAATCCCGTTTCGTCGCCATCTTCTTCAACCTGCGCCAAAGACACGGAACTCCAAGTCAAAAGCGTCGCCAATACTGTAACAAACAATGACTTCATCTTTAAATTCCTTTTTACTTATTTTAAATGATTATGGCGTATAGATATAAAAAAAAGGTAAAAAATTATTGAAAAAGGATAGAAAAAATGGATTTATTACAAACGGCTCAAGACCTTATTCGTTTTCGCACCGAAACCGGCAACGCAGCGGAAATAGCCAAAGCGGCGGAATATATTAAAAATAAATTTGCCGACACTGCGGCTAAAGTTGAAATTTTTAAAACAACCGCCTCGCCTGTTGTTTTTCTGCGCAACTGCGATTCCTTTGATTTTGACGTCGTGATTTTGGGGCATATTGACGTAGTGCCGGCAGATGATTCTATGTTTGAACCGATAATTAGAGATGGTAAAATGTTCGGACGCGGCACACTCGATATGAAATCATTTGCTGCCGTTGCTCTGAACTCTATGGAATATGTATGCGCGCATAGTCTGCCGATAAAATTCGGGGTTATTCTCTCAACCGATGAAGAAAAAGGCAGTAAATCAACCGAATCGTTTATGGAAGCATATCCGCAAATCAGTGCTCGTATCGTGCTTGACAACGATGTCGGCGGAGACATTACCAAAATTGTCAGCAAATGTAAAAATCCGGTATTTGTCAAAATCATCGCTCACGGCAAAGAAGCGCACGGTTCTACCCCGTGGAACGGGGTTGATGCCAATGAACTCCTGATGCAAACTTGGCAAAATATTCGCGCAATTTATCCGTATTACGCCGCCGATTTACCACAACCGAGCGACACTTGGTTTGATACGGTGCATTTTGCCAAAATCGAGGGTGGACAAGTATCCAACATTATTTCCAACTATGCCGAGGCACTGCTTGACTTTCGTCTGACCGAAGATTCCAGTGTGGAAAATTTAGAAAAAAACTTACAAAAATGTATGGTTAAGGGTGTGGAATACAAAATTGTTTCCGCAAGCACACCGGTCGTGATGGACGAGAATAATCCTGATATTTTGAACTACAAGCGTTTTGCCGAAAATATTATGGGAAAGCCGATAGAGTTTGAGCACATCGGCGGGGCAACCGATTCACGCGCTTTTGCGGTAAAGGGCTCGACCGTCATTATGCATTCGGGTACCGGCGACGGTATGCACGCTTCAGACGAATATGTCGAAATCGAGAGTGTTAAGCAAATTGCCGATATACAGATTAAATTCTTGGAATATTTGGCAAAAAAATAAGCTCTTTCTAAACACAAAAAAATCCGGAGAAAGAAACTGATACACTGTTACCCTTTTCGCGCAGTGTATAATAAAAGCCTATAAGCCGAGAACACCGACATTAAAGAACATACACAAAAAAATCCGGAGAATGCGGTAAATAAGAAGGGAGATTTTAACGACGTGTACACAAAATGGTACACGAGGAAAAATCCGGAGAAAGAAACTGATACACTGTTACCCTTTTCGCGCAGTGTATAATAAAAGCCTATAAGCCGAGAACACCGACATTAAAGAACATACACAAAAAAATCCGGAGAATGCGGTAAATAAGAAGGGAGATTTTAACGACGTGTACACAAAATAGTACACGAGGAAAAATCTCCCGATTAGTTACCCATTATACGGATTTTTTCATAATGGCGACACCAGGCAATTCCTTACCTTCCATCCATTCGAGGAATGCGCCGCCGGCTGTCGAAATGTAGCTGAATTTATCAGCCACACCGGCATTAGCCAAAGCCGATACCGTATCACCGCCACCGGCAACTGAAGTCAATTTTCCGGCTTGAGTCAGTTTTGCCGCATGTTGAGCCACCAAATTGGTTGCCGTATCAAACGGTTTAAGTTCAAACGCACCGAGCGGACCATTCCAAACCAACGTATTGCACTCATCAAGTTTTGCATTGATTTTGGCGATTGTTTTTGCCCCGACATCAAGCAAAGTTCCGGTTGCCGGAACATTATCAACATCAACCGTCTTATGCGGCGCATTGGCGGCAAATTCTTCCGCAACCACCAAATCTTCCGGCAAAATAACTTCACATCCGTGTTCTTTTGCTGTTTTCAAAATTTCTTTAGCCGTATCAAGCATATCCGGTTGCACCAGTGAATTTTCTTCATTGATGCCGTTTGCGCCCAAAACTTTTAAAAATGTATGCGCCATACCGCCGGAAATTACCAGTTTATCAACTTTTTTCACCAAATTATTTAAGAGGTCGAGCTTTGTCGAAACTTTAGAACCACCGACAACTGCCATCAACGGACGTTTAGGATTGTTCAGCCCCGATGTTAAAGCCGCAACTTCTTCTGCCATCAGCAACCCCATTGCCGACGGCAGCAATTCCGGTGCCGCAACCATAGAAGCGTGTGCACGGTGTGCGGTTGAAAACGCATCAGAAACATACGCATCTGCCACTTTAACCAATTCTTTGGCCCAAGCGGCATCACCTTTCTTTTCTTCATTATAATAACGCAGATTTTCCAAAAGCAAAACTTCATCTGCCTTCATATTTTTAACGGCATTTTCAACAACTTCGCCGATACAATCGTCCACAAACACAACCTTTGAACCGAGTGCTTTTTCGAGTTCCGGTGCCACATGGCGCAACGAATTTTTAACATCACCCTTACCTTCCGGACGTCCGAAGTGCGAAATAACCACTACTTTTGCCCCTTTTTTCATTAGAGTTTTAATGGTCGGAACGGTGCGGTCAATACGCGCAGTGTTGGTCACATGAAAATTTTCATCCATCGGCACATTCAAATCAGCACGCAACATAACGACCTTGCCGTTCAAATCGCCTAAATCTTCTATTGTTCTGTATTCTTGCATTGATTTTTCCTCGTAAAGATATTCAAAAAACCCCACCGGTTAAATTTAACACGGTGGGGATAATCTGTTATAAAATTAGCCGTTAACTTTAGCCATATGGGCAACTAAATCCAACACTTTGTTAGAATAACCCCATTCATTATCATACCAGCTGATAACCTTAACAAATGTGTCTGTCAGCTGAATACCGGCCTTGGCATCAAAGATAGATGTGTGCGCATCGCCCAAAAAGTCTGAAGAAACAACAGCATCTTCGGTATAACCCAAAATACCTTTTAACTCACCTTCAGAGGCCTTTTTCATTGCCGCACAAATTTCTTCATATGTAGCCGGCTTAATCAGGTTTGCGGTCAAGTCAACCACAGAAACATCTAAAGTCGGAACACGCATCGACATACCGGTCAATTTACCGTTCAAAGCCGGAATAACTTTACCGACGGCCTTAGCCGCACCGGTCGAGGACGGAATAATGTTGCCGCTGGCAGCACGACCGCCGCGCCAATCCTTGACAGACGGACCGTCAACTGTTTTTTGAGTAGCGGTTGTCGAGTGAACAGTTGTCATCAAGCCCTCTTTAATACCGAATGTATCGTGCAAAACTTTAGCAATCGGAGCCAAGCAGTTTGTGGTGCAAGATGCATTAGAAACAAACTGTGTGCCTTTAACATAAGAGTCTGTGTTGACACCGCAAACAAACATCGGCGTATCATCTTTAGACGGTGCTGACATAACCACATATTTTGCACCGGCATCAATATGACCTTGTGCTTTTTCTTTTGTCAGGAACAAACCGGTTGATTCAACAACATATTCGGCACCAATCTCATTCCACTTCAAATC
>CAMAJR010000009.1 GCA_945835885.1 uncultured Alphaproteobacteria bacterium | reverse complement strand
ACTCATACTCGATTTATATCAGGCGTAAAAAGCACAAAAAAACTTGCTATTTGTAAAAATTTGACGTATATGACGAAGGATTTTTTATTATGAACATATCCTTTAGAAAAGCGTTCTTTGAAATTTGGGCTTTTTTTGAACAGCGGCGAATACCAATAATGAGATATGCGGACACAGAGCGTGTCGATATAAACGCAACGGGAATTGTCTTTTATAGCACAATTTACACAGTAGTCGCAAAAAAAAGAAAAACCGCATTATAAGAGCTTCCGTATTCTGACAGGAAAGGTATGCGAGCTCTTTTGGAACGAATTATTATTTATTGCAAAACTCAAAATATATGAAAAAGATTACATTTACGACAATGGCCGGCACAGAAATTCAGGTTGATAGGAATCTGCTGGCAAAAGAGTATGTTGAACAAACAGCACGACAGTATTTCAAACAAGAGGTAACTTGCACGCCTTGCGTATTTGGAACAGGAGTTGTTGCGGTCGGTTGGCGCATTGAGAGTAAGGAAACGGCAAAAATTATCGGCTTTTTAGCGCTCTCAACCGGCGTTTTCAGCGATTATCCGGACGATTTTGAGTATGGTGTTACGGTTGTTGTGCCTTTGAGTAAACAATGGGCCACCATCTCGAAATTCAGGGTGTGTTACATTGACGATGTGATTGAAATCGATAAAGTGTAAATCTGAGTATAAAGAAAACGGTTTGTCTTGACGGCAGACCGTTTTCTTTGTTTAATAAAGGCAATAAGAGGGGTAATGATGACAAAGATACTTTCTTTTGATGTCGGTGGCAGCAAAATCGCGCACGCGGTGGTTGATGAAAACGGCAAGATTTTGTCAGCGGTTCAATCCGTGCCGACACCGCAAATTGCACAGGAAATCGAGGAGATTTTCAAACAAACGGCGAAACAATACCAATACGACCGATTTGCGTTGGCAACCGCAGGAGTCGTGTTTCAAAACAAGCTTCAGGGCAAGCCGAATAATTTGCCGGCAGGATATGAGCAGATTGATTTTGGTGCGATTTTTAATGCGCCGGTTGTTGTCGAAAATGATGCGAATGCGGCTTTGTGGGCGGAATATAAAATCGGTAATTTGCGCGGTGTGAACAACGGAATTATGCTGACACTCGGCACAGATACCGGTTGTGGAATTATTGCAGACGGCCATATTTTGCGCGGAAAATGCGGCGCAACCGGCGAAGTCAGTTTTCCGTTTTCGGGACGCGATTTGAGACGACTCGGCGTTAAATATGATGTTTCCGAATCCGATTGCTTCAAGATTTATGAGCTGGCGCGCGGTGGTGATGAAAATGCTCGCAAGGCCTATGATGAATGGGAAGAAAATCTGCTCTCCGGCTTAAAATTGCTGAACGGGCTGTTCGATACCGAAGTTTTCGCACTTTCGGGCAGCTTGGCGCAAATTGTGGATTATGCTAAAATTACGGAAACATTGGCACGGTTGCAACCGCACAATCCGGCAACGGTCAAACCTGCCGTATGCGGCACAAACGCCGGAATAATCGGGGCAGCATTGTTGTATACCCAACATAAATAAAGAGGTCAATATGAAAAAATACTTAATTGCAATTATATGTATGGCATTTTCGGTTGAAGCTAAGGCACAAATTGTTGATATTCTCGGTTCTTTAGGGGTTCAAGGGGCGATGACATCATCTTCGGTTGCCGGTGTTGAAAAAATGCAACGCACACTTTCCAATGTTCAAGTCCAACAGGGCTTAGAAGACCTGAATGCAGAAATTCAGACCAAATATTTCGGTGATTACAGAGGTATTCAAAAATCTGATTTGGACTTTGGCGGCTTTAAAGGGTTGGAATGGAATGTCGGTTCAGAGACCCTTGCCGAATATTATGTTGAGCTTTCCGGTGTTAATCGGGAACTTTGCCATTACCTCAACTTTAACGGCGGTGCCAAACGTGTTGAAATAAACGGCGGACAGAATTGCCAGGCCGCAAAAAATACGCTTCGTTTATATTACTGATTTTGCACGGAAGCCAACAATTCATCTCTGGTCATCTTAAAGTCGGAATCAATCCATTGTTGCTCTAACTTATCCATAATTTTGCCGATTTTACGGTCTCCGCTGATTCCGGCATTAACAATATCGCGTCCGCGTAAGGGAAAAATCGGCATAACCGCATTTTCAATTTGGTGCAAAATTGCACTGATATTGATATTTTCGTATCCGTAAATCGCCGCACCAAGTAACACTTTATCCGTGCAAAATTGTTTGCCGTAGCGATAGATAAGCTGCAAACGTGATTTCGGTGTATTTAAAAATTCGGGTTTAATATCAATTTTAGTCCATCGTCCGAAAATTTCTTTTTGTTTTTTCGTAAAACGCAATGTGTTTGCCATATTTTCGGCTTGTGCCGGACTTGGCTGATACAGCACAAACAGCCGGCGCAAAAAATTTCCTTCAAAACGCATATCTTCCACCAATTTGCTTAAACGATCCAAAGCGCCTAAATGGTGCGATTTTGGTAAAAAATACGCTAAAATATCATTATCATAAATCAATTTCATAGCAGCGGCGGCATTCGGCGTTGTTAATATCTTAAACAATTCATCACGCACGCGCTCGATTGCCACTCCGCGCAACGTATCTTTCAGTTTTATACAAGCATTAAGCGATTCGGCATCTATCGGTGCTTTACCAAACCGCGCATAAAAACGAAAAAAGCGCATAATTCGCAAAGGGTCTTCGTTAATACGGTCTTCCGAGTTACCGATAAAGCGCACGACACCGTTTTTCAGGTCGGTAATACCGTCGTAATAATCAAATACGTTTCCGTGTAAATCGGCATAAACCGCGTTAATCGTTAAGTCACGTTGAGAGGCATCGGCACTCCAATCGTCCGTAAATTCCATAATGCGTCGTCCGTTATTTTTAATTTTGCTGCGTTTGAGTGAGGCAACTTCCAAAATTTTATCGTCCATAACAACACCGATGGTTGCTGTTTTAATACCGACTGGCACGGTTTTCAGTCCGTTATCCTGACACGCTTCGACCAATTCGTCCGGACTCAAGTCGGTAGCCAAGTCCAAATCGAATCCGCTTAAACCGGCGAGGGTATCACGCACGGCACCACCGACAAAACGCACTGTCCCGCCGTGCTCTTCCACGGCCTCAAACAGGCGCACAATCTTTGCCGATTGCACGATTTTTGACATATCAAGATATTCAGGTATAAACATAGCGCAAAATTCCTCTTGCCATTTTTATAGATTATTAATAATTTATATACACATTTTTCATATAATCCAAGCAAATTTTGATTTAAAGGAAAAAAGAATGTTGAAATATTTTTTGGTTATCTGCGGCTTATTTTTTACAACCGCTTCATACGCTGCCGGTCAGCCGCAACTTTTGGGCGAATTCGGTGATTGGACCGCATGGACCTATAATGACGGCGGTAACACGATTTGCTACATAGCTTCAACTCCGAAAAAGGACGAAGGTAAATATAAAAAACGCGGTGACATTTATGCAGTCGTGACGCATCGTCCGCGTGAAAAAACATTTGATGAAGTAAGTTTTGTTGCCGGTTATGAATTTCAGAAAAAAGCGCCGTTCACCGTTAAAATAGGGAATCAGGCATTTCATAACACTTTTACTGACGCCAACAAGGGGTGGATGATTAACAGTGCAGAAGATCAAAAAATCGTAGCGGCAATGAAGCGCGGCAGTCGAATGATTGTCGAAGGCCGTTCGTCGCGAGGCACACAAACCAAAGATACTTATTCGTTGAAAGGTTTTTCCAACGCGTATCGGACCATTTCCGCTAAGTGTAAGAAATAACAATGGCTAAAACAGAACTTATCGGATTGAGTAAAGAAGAATTGCAAAGGGCTTTGACCGAAATCGGTGAAAAGCCCTTTCGAGCAAAGCAATTATGGCAATGGCTTTATTATTTCGGCGAAACCGATTTCGAAAAAATGAGCAACCTTTCAAAGGTTTTGCGCGCTAAACTTGCCGAAAATTTTACGATTACACGCCCCAAAGTGGTGACCGAACAGCTTTCAAGCGATAAAACCCGCAAATGGCTGTTGGAATTTGCGGACGGACAACGGGTTGAGATGGTATATATTCCGGAAACTGACCGCGGTGCCGTATGTATTTCAACGCAGGTCGGTTGCGCTGTCGGTTGTCGTTTTTGCCATACCGGAAGTCAAAAATTGACGCGTAACTTAACGGCCGGCGAAATTGTCAGCCAATTTATGGTGGCTCGCGATACTTACGGCGAATGGCCGAGTCCGACGAATGAAACACGTTACCTTTCCAATATTGTGGTTATGGGAATGGGGGAACCGTTACATAATCTTGAAAATACGATAAAAGCACTTAATATCTTAACTGACGGGGACGGAATTGCCATATCTCGGCGGCGTGTAACAATGTCCACATCCGGTATTGCGCCGAATATTGTGCGTGCACTTAAGGAAACCGGCGTGCGGTTAGCGATTTCTTTGCACGCTCCGAATAATGTGTTGCGCTCGCAAATTATGCCGATTAACAATCGCTATCCGCTGGAAGATGTGCTTGCGGCCTGTCGTGAATATCAAGAGGGCGATGGTAGCCGTTATATTACGTTTGAATATTTAATGCTTGACGGTATCAATGATTCTCTCGAATGTGCCCATGAATTGACTGCATTGATGAAAACATACGGTTTGCGTGCCAGCTTTAATCTGATTCCGTTTAATCCGTGGCCGGGATGTGCTTTTCGACCGAGTTCCAATAATCGTGTGCGGGTCTTTGCGCAAGAACTGGAAAAAGCCGGATTCGCGGCACCGATTCGTGTGGCGCGCGGTCAAGATATTTTAGCCGCTTGCGGACAGTTGAAATCAAAACACGAATCGTAGATTTATCTGATGAAAATGCAAAAACGGCATCTGTTAGATGCCGTTTTTGATGTTAAGAGTTTAACGACGCTATTAAAAAACGGTTGTATTCTTCAAGAAGTGCTTCGATAGTGCCGTCTTTTTTTTGAAAGGCATCAAAGGCATCATTAGGAATAACAACGTTGCAGTTGCGCTCTAAAGTCATCGTCAAAACGATAAAGTCTAAACTGTCTAAGACCAAATCTTTCTCAATATTGACTTTCAAGAGCTCTTCATCAGAGAGCTTTTTAACATTCTTATTCTTATCGCAGAAAGCATAATCAAGATTTTCGCAAAGAACTTTACGAATGTCATCTAATGTTATTTTTCCATTCATACGATTAAATTTAAATTATACCTATATTATAAGTAATTAGAATGTAAGTGTAGCAATAAAAATTATTTTTGTCAAGTTAAGATAATTGAATAAAAGCCCTCATAAATAAAACAAGCCCTCCTAAAAAGCGGAGGGCATTGTCTTAATCTGCGTCTGTATCGGCATAAACCTTTTCGCGTGCCAAATTGATAAGGGCTGCACGTTGCGCGTCGTTAAGCGGATACTTGAGGATGGAATCGATAAACTCCATCATATCGTCAAAATCAAGCTTTTCAAACGCATAGCGCAACTCTTCTTGACCTTTAACGAATGTTCCGTCGTTGTCGATAATAACCTCTATCGGCATTGAGCGGACTTTGAGGTTACGTCGGCGAATTTCTGCAATCATACTATCAACGCAATTTTCGACAACCTGACGTTCAACCGGCTCGGAATCAACATACCGCATAATCATTCTCAAGCTGAAAACTTGCTGAAACAAAGCGATTAATTCATCATCGGATAATTTTGTCAGAAAATTGGGTTGCAGATACTGGCAGACTTGCCATACAAACGCTTTAAGTTCATCATTCATATAATAAAAATTTTGAATTTCGGCTCTCAGTATAATGTTTTTTGTCAAAAATACAAGAGTTTTTTTGCACTTGCGAAAATTTTATTTTATTCTAAAATAGAGCAAACAAAATTGAAAGGAAATATTATGTTGCACATCGGTTGTCATCTTTCTATCTCAAAAGGTTTTATGCATATTGCCAAAGAAGCATCTTCCATCTGTGCGGATACGTTTCAATTTTTTACGCGCAACCCCCAAGGCGGAAAGGCAAAAGAAATTGATGCGGCAGATGCGCAAAAATTTAATGATTTTGCTAAAATAAACTCTTTCGCGAAAATTATTGCGCACGCACCTTATACGCTAAATATATGTTCGGATAATCCGCAAACACGAGAGTTTGCCGAGATGGTTTTTGCCGATGATTTAAAACGTATGGAGTTTGTGCCGAATAATTATTACAATTTTCATCCCGGTTCACACGTCGGACAGGGGGCCGAAGAGGGAATTGAATTGATTGTTGATTTGCTGAATAAACTTTTGACACCGGAACAAACGACAACCGTTTTGTTAGAAACGATGTCGGGCAAGGGTTCGGAAGTCGGGCGCAGTTTTGAGGAGTTGGCGGCAATTATCGACGGTGTGAAACTCAAGCAAAAAATGGGGGTGTGCCTTGATACCTGTCACGTTTTTGCCGCCGGTTATGATATTGTGAACGACCTCGACGGCGTGTTTGCCGCGTTTGATAAAATCATCGGGTTGCCGTATTTAAAAGCCGTTCATCTCAACGACAGTATGATGCCGTTTGGCTCAAACAAGGACCGGCACGCCAAAATAGGTGAGGGTGAAATCGGGCAGGCGGCATTAGAAAGATTCGTGCGGCATTCGGCGGTGAAGAATTTGCCGATGATTTTAGAAACACCAAACGACTTGTCGGGTTATGCGGCAGAAATTAAAATGATGCGCACGGCGGCAGAAAAATAAAATTGTGCTTGCAATTTTTTCGGCTTCTTATATTATAACTTTGTCGGCGAGAGGTCGTCGGCGGAGTGTCGAAACTCCACAAACAAAAATAACTCCTCTGCTATGGGGAGCCGGCGGAATATACCGAATACGCCGGACTGATTGTTTGCAGTTTCGAACTCCCCACCTTGAAGAGATTTGAGGTGGTTTTTGTTTGGTTATAGCAAAAAAGGAGTTCAAAATGTCAACTAAAGATTGTTATTATATGGATAAACAAACATTACGCGAGATAGGCGAGGGATTATGGCGCTTGCGCAAAGAACGCGGAATGTATTTACGCACCGTTGCAACCCAAACAAATTTGCCGGAACGTGTGATTGAGGGGATGGAAATCGGCAAGTTTATTCAATATTCGGCTTTTCGCCGTTTGACCGAATTTTATGGCAAAAAAATGCGTATTTTGTTTGAATAATTGCTGAATAAAAAAAAGTGCCGTGAAAGACAAAGCTTTCAAGACACTTTTTTGAAACATAAACTCAATAGCGGCGATGACGCTTGCGCGGGGGTGGCGGAGGCGGCAAACGACGGCGATACGTCGGCGCAACATAGTAATATCCCGAGGAATAATATCCGTAAGGATAGGTGACGTATGTGCGCGGCGTTGAATACACAATCGTGCCGACGGGCGTAACAACACCAACCGCAGACGTTACCGGAGTAGAAGCAACAACAACGGGACCGACTCTCGGTGCCGGTGTGGCAACATACATTTCGGCAGAACCGCAACTGCACAGTAACAACGCTGTTATTACCGTGCAAATCAAAACCATCTTTTTCATAATCTATGGATTTTGAAAGTAAAACAATAATTTTCTAATAACTCAAGAGATGTATTAAGATTAGCATACACAAAATAATTTGTCCAGTTTTTTGTGTAAAATCTTAAAAAAAACACGCCCGAAAAATATTCGGACGCGCTGTAAAAAACAAAAGAATAGACTGTTTATGACCTTTTTTAATGCAAATTTTATTTTTCTGCTGTCACAAAATCCAAATACGATTTGCCATCTACAAGCAAATCGACGATATACGGCGTGCGACCGTCGGCATACGAAAACACTAATTTGACGACACCGGCATTGACGGCCGCCGTCAATTTGTCTGACTGTTCGCGATTGATGTAATATCTGTAATGCGGCAAAAACGCTTTTGTCGGACATTTTTGTTCGGTAAATTGAGTGCAATCGGTTTTATCCCAATTCGGCTGCAATTCCATAAAATAGCCGGAGAAAAAGTCTTTCGGGTCATAGCCCTCGACCACGACTTCCACCCGCGAAAAATGTGTGGCGTAGTCATAATAAGCCATTGCCCCGCCTAAAACCAATACCGGCAAAAAAAGCAAAGTCAAAACAAAATTATTTTTCATCTTTTTTCTCCCATAGCAAGTGACCGTATTTCATCAGCAACAGAATAACGGCAATAATCACAACCCCCGAACCGATCAGATAAAGGCCGGCGTGCATCAAATCACTGACATCGGAGTAATACACCAAAATGCGCAAAACGGCGGCTATTACGGCGACATTAAACCAACGCCGACTGTTTGCTCTGTATGCCAACCACGCGGCCAAAGCGCACAAAACAAGAGACGGAATAACATAATGCAAATTTTCACCAAACACGATAAAAAACCACATAATAATGGCTATACACGACAAATGACGCCATATCGCTGCGGTTTTATGAAAAATTGTGTAGCGCATAACAATCCACAAAAACACAATCGGCGAAACAAGTTCGTAAGAGAAATTACTGAACATCATTTTGTATGATGAAGCGTCGTTCATACCGGCACGCACCATCATATAAACCCAGAAAAATTCAATCAGAGTTGCGCCCAAGAATATCGGCATAAAGCTGGTGCGCTTATAATGTTTGTTCAAAAAATAGAGAGCGGCACCGATAACCAAACACGGCGCAATGTGTGAGCCGAAAAGCGAAAGAGCCAAATGCGGCGTCAGCGATGGGTCGGCATTGACCGAAAAGGCAACGGCGCGAGCAATTCTGACCATATCGATAAACAGAAAATACATCATTAAACCGCTATAAACAAACAACGGACGACTAATTGTCTTGTTTTGCGGATTACCTTTTAAGTGCCATATTTCATACACAACAAACAGCCCCAAACAGCTTAATGTGCGCAATATATTTGTTACAAATTCGCAGTCTTGTGCTTCAAACTTCGGTCTACGAAATATAAAATCGGCAGAAAATAAAGAAAAATCTTCAAAAAAGCCGACACTAAAATAACGCACGCCGCCGTAAAAAAGCGGTAGCCACAACCACAGCAAACGCGGAGCGACCAACAACAGCGGCCAACTGCACAAACTCCATAAGAGCAGGGCGTTTTCGATGTTTGCCGACAAATGATAAATTTGCCCGATAAGCCCGATGACCGCCATAATCAAAAATGCAAACACACAAGCCACAACTTGCTTTAAAACATTTTTATCATTTTTGACCGTCCAACCCAAAACGCCGGCATTGAGCGCCATTGCCGCCAATGCGCCGAGCAGTTTGATGTTGTTCGGAATTTGTTGCCAATTTGCGGCAATCATTGCGATAATGCCTAAACCGACCAAAAATGAAGCAAAATACAGCAGCACCATAAACCAATAATTTTCATCGTGTGCCGGTTTCGGCGATATTTTAGCGGCAGGATTTTTCATTGTCATCTGCACCATTTTTATTCTCCTTTTCTTTTGGATTTATTCTTTATTTTCGGCTTTCAGCATAACTTCCGGTGCCTCAATACCTAAAAGGTCCAGCATCAATTTAAGCACATCGCGCGTCAGTTTGGATAATTTTAGACGCGAACCGACTAATTGCGGCGTTTCGGCGTTCATCACCGGACAAGCGTTGTAAAATGTGCTGAACGTTTGCGCAAGATTATGCGTATATTCGGCAATAATGCTCGGCTCTTTATCCGTGTGCGCCCGCATTACGACATTATGCACCTGTGCCAATTTAAGAGCCAACGCACGTTCTTCCGGCGCTTGTAAAACAATGTCGGCGTATGTTGCACCATTTGCCTGCGCTTTGCGTAACATCGAATTGATACGGGCAATCGCATATTGAATATACGGGCCGGTTTTACCTTCAAATTTGGCAAAATCATCAAGTTCAAACACATAACCGGAAGCAATTGTGTTTTTCAGGTCTTGGAATTTTATGGCGGCAATGGCGATTTGCTGTGTCAGCTTTTCGATTTCCGCTTCACCGTAACCTTCGACTTCGTTTGGTTTAGGCAACGATTGCCGCACCTTTTCTTTAGACATATCAATCAGTGTTTTTAAGTCCATCACACCGCCGTCACGGGTTTTGAACGGCTTGCCGTCAGCACCGTTGACTGTGCCGAACACAATGTGTTGCAGCTCAACATCAGGCGCAATACCGAGTTTTTGCGTTGCCTCAAATACTTGTTCAAAATGCAGAGTTTGCCGGCTGTCTGTAAAATAAACGATTTCTTGCGCGTTTAAGTCGTCCACTCGCATTTTAATCGTGGCAATATCGGTAAGCTGATATCCGAAAGCACCGTCGGATTTAACCATAATAATCGGCGGTTTCGGTTTATTACTTTCTTCCAAACGAATAATTTCTGCGCCGTTATCGCGTTCGGAAATACCTTTTTCACGGGCAATTTTAACGATTTCCTGACAAGCTTGGTGCGCATCGCTTTCGCCCCACCACAAATCGAAGTTGACATCAAGTTGCGCATAATTTTCTTTTACCGCTTTCACCGATTCGCTGCGTAAATATTGCCAAGCTTTGCGATATTCTTCATTACCGTCTTGCAGTTTTGCGGTAATAATCCGCGCATTTTCGCGCGCCGCTTCGTCTTCTTTGCAACGAATATTGGCTTTTTTGTAAAAATCGGTAATTTGTGCAATATCATAGCTTGTGACCTTATCCAAATTGCCGTCTTGATGTATAATCTCCGAGAGAATCTGTCCCATCGGTGTGCCCCAATCACCCAAATGCACATCGCCGATAACGTCGTTGCCGATAAACTTTTCGATTCGTCTGACCGATTCGCCGATAACACCGGAGCGCAAATGCCCGACGTGCATAGTTTTTGCCACATTCGGACCGCCGTAATCCAAAATAACTTTATGCGGATTTTCAACCATACCGCAACCTAAGCGTTCGTCATCAGTCATTTTATCGGCATTTTGCGCAATAACTTCATTTTTCAGCTTAAGATTGATGAACCCCGGTCCGTCCACCGATACCGATTCGCAAAAATCACATTTTTGCAATTCGGCGGCAATCATTGCGGCTATTTCGCGCGGATTTTTGTGCGCGACTTTGGCGAGAGCCAAGGCACCGTTGCATTGAAAATCGCTTAAGTCCGGTCTGTCCGAAACTTTTACAAACGCATATTTGTCATCTAAGCCCAGTTGCGTGAAAATTTGGCTTAATGTGTGATTGATTTTATTCTCTAATAGTAAATTCATCGTCCTCTTCCTCTAATTTTTCTTCTTCCTCTTTGGCTCGATTATTCATTTCATTCTCGGTGTTACGAATTGCTTGTTCCTGCACGTCCGTCGGGATTTGTTCATTGCCTCTGACGCAAAAATAATAAGCGTGGTTTGGCAACAACAATTTTCCGGTCAAATATGTTGTTTGTGAAAAGACGGCGTGATCACCCGTTTCGTTTTTAATACATTCCTCATCGGCCATTTTTTGCAATTCGGCCTCATCGGTCAAAAGCGGATTATAGCAAATGACGGGCATCTGCGGTTTTGACGGTCCCGTATACAAACGTGTTACATCGGAAACTCCCGGATTCCGTCGTCGGTCAATATACGGCTTGAACAAACTGCAACCGCATAAAAAAAACATTAACATACTTGTAATATAAATTTTTAGACTGGACAATTTAAAAAACTCCATTAAATTACTGTCAGTGGAACATTATAAACGAAGATTTTTAAAATGAAAAGCGAAAATAAATATATAGGTGATGATAAATTTAAGAAATTTTTGGAACATTATGCGTGCTCGGCACCGCTTGAAGTTATAAAATTGCGTTTTGCCGGTGCAATATGCAGCCCGAATACTCAATTACGCCCGACTGACGTGATTTCGTCATTGTGGCCGGAAGGTAAAGAACCGCGTCTTGAAACAAAAAATGAAGCGGACTTATTTTTTAAGTTTTTTATGGGATTATGGGATGAAATGTTTCAAGAAGTTGAAGAAAATCGGTTGAAACTTTCGGCTCTGAGCGAAGATGACGACATACAAAGCATCTGCCAAAAACGGTTTGAACAAGTCGAACTCGGCTTTGTCGAGGGCTTTTTCGGCGGGGAAGAAAATTTGAAAATTCCGGCATATATTGCAGAAGTTGTCGATTCTCTGAGTCGTATGGCCTTGCTTTATCAATCCGTCGCTAAAACCGCAGCAACGGCACAAAATCGGCAGAATGTTCTTGATGCCGTCAACGAATGCGATAAAACGGTTGCCAAATCATTGGCATTTATTATTGAAAACTATGCGTTGCCGCATATTGATTCGCTCAGGCGAACGATTAATTAAGAGGAGAGGAATATGGATATTTTAGAAGGACTTAAAACACGTCGTTCGGTGCGTCGCTTTGATGCGACAAAAAAAATACCGCATTCTGACATTGAAAAAATTTTGGAAGCAGCTTCTTATGCACCGTCGGCACATAACTATCAGCCGTGGCACTTTATGATTATCGAGAATGCCGAAAAAATTGCGGCGTTACGGAGTGTTCAACCGTGGACGGCTTTTGCCAAAGAGGCATCTTGTGTTGTTTTGGTCTGTGCCGATACCGATGTTTCGTTTCATCGTGAAAAAGAAACGGAAAAATGGAGCTACGCCGATATTGATGGCACTTTAGCCGCTTTCGGCATATTGCTGGCAGCGCACGATTTAGGGTATGGCGCGTGTTTTTGCGGGGCGGCGCCGATGCCTTCGGTAATCGACGGATTGCGTAAAATGTTTGATTTACCGGAAAATATCAGACCGGTTGCGATTATTCCGATAGGGGTGCCGGCCGTGCCGAGCGCAACGGTAACCGACCGCTATCAGGCACAAAAAGTTCATTGGGAAAAATGGTAAAATAAAGGAACGTAAAATGAAAAAGTTTTTGTCAGTATTAGCCGTAACATTTTTGTTTTGCTCTGCAGCAAACGCCGATAAAGCGGATTTAACCAAAATCGAAAATTATTTGAATAACTTGTCATCACTAAAGGCCGGATTCGTGCAAATGGCAAGCAATGGCGGTACGGCCGAAGGAAAAATATATATATCAAAACCGAGCAAAATCCGTATGGAATATACCGCACCGGAGCCGCTTTTGATTGTTGGTAACGGTGACTATATCATCTACAATGATAAAGAGCTTGATCAAATTACCAACATTGATTACAAAGATATTCCGGCAACGATGATTTTAACCAAAAAAATCAGTTTTGACAGCGGAGATTTGAAAGTCGTTGATTTTTACAAAGACAGCGGGCAGGTGGCTGTTACGGTAGAAACGCCGAAAACACCGAGCGTTAAGCCGATTACGTTGATTTTTGACCAAGAGCCGTTTCGCCTCAAACAATGGAAAGTGATTGATCCGCAAAATATCGAAATTACGGTTTCGTTGTTTGATATAGAAGAAGATACGCCGATTGGCAACGAAATGTTCAAATTTGATAAAAATTCCGGCAAAAGCAAATCAAAAACACAACGTAAATAATAATATATCTGTGCCTGTTTATTGGCGGAGGCGTTGTTGTAAAAGCGTCATAATGATGGTATCATTGTTTTTGAGTGCCAAATCCATCGGAGTCATCCCGTTAGGTAATACATAATCCGCAATGCTCGGGTCGGCTTGTAACATCAATTCAACGCCGGTCGCATCGTGGCGTCTGATTGCTAATGTCAACGCTGTTTCTCCCGTAGTGTCGACGCGGTCGGCAATAGCACCGGCATCTAACAATACGGCGATAATTTCAGGACTTTGCGCTTCCATTAAAAGAGTGCGTCCGTAATTTTGTTTGTCTGTTGCATTAACATAAAAAAATACCGAACGCGACGGCAAAACGGAGAGCCAAAAACTAACAGCACGGATATTGTTTTGGCGCACGGCGTTAAACAGGGTATTGATAATAAACTGTTTCAAAGTCGGTGAGTTAAATAAAGATGCTCCTCCTGATTGCGCAAATTGTTTGGTTTGTTGGACAATCGCTTGTGAACTGTTTAAAAACATCTTAAACACATTGTTCGGGTCTTTCGTATCACGATGCGTGTGCAAAAAAATAATATACAATGCCAAAAATGAGAGCCAAAACAATTTTCCTATAACAAAACGCAATCCGACACGGATTTTTGACGGCTTGACGGAGGCGGAATATGTGTGCGATGTTTGGGGCGGTGTATAGGGTTGCGGATATCCGGCCGTCTGTTCTTCTTCGGGCGGTATTTCTTCTTGTCCGTTAACACCAAAGTAGTCATATTCGGCACGTTTGGCAAGGTCTTTCAGAACATCATAGGCCTCATTGATGCGTTTGAGCTTGTTTTCAGACTCTATATCACCTTGATGTGTGTCAGGATGATATTTTTTTACCAGATGAATATAAGATTTTTTAATTTCGTCCGGCGAAGCATCGGTTTTAACGCCGAGTATGTCATAATATTCAGGATAAGCCATTAATCATTCTCGTTATTTAATATCGTTGCCATCTTAAACAAAGAATTTTGATTTGTAAAATAAAAAATATTCCTTAATTTTTGTCAAAAAAAGAGTATAAAAGATTCAGTTATCAATAACGTCTATTTATTTTGCTTACTGCTTGCGTCGATTGCTATCGGTGCATTAGTCGGGTATGCATCTTCGATGAGCGTTTTGGTCTTCGGATTGTTTAAATACGGAGAATACATTTTGTTCGGAGTGTTCTTTTTGTCTGCCGTTGCAATTTTTGCAGCCAATATGCACAGGGCAGATGAAGTAATCGACAAACACTATGATGCCCGCATCCGAAAAGAGATTATTTTAAGGACGGCGATGTTCCTTTAAAAGAAGGTAATCGTTGTTTCAAAACAAAAAAACACCATAATCCGTAACAGGATTGTGGTGTTTTTTTTTAATTGTCGTCAACAACCTATAAAACGGCGAAGCAACAGATACTCCAGGCCAAACGAGCTGTGCAAATCTGCTTGAATCTTGCAATCATCAGCTCTTGTTGCTTGGTAGCTGGGCTTGATTGCAAAGCGTAGCGAATAGTTCTCGGAACGTGTGTCTTGCGACCGGAAAGGTCAACCAAACCTAAGTCTTTACACATCATCTGATTGGCACTGTTCTCAACATTGACGGTCACCTCGTTGTGCTCATTGACATTAAAGGTTACATCATAAACATTGTTTTTAGTCGTAACGGACTGTTTGAATAACATCTTTTTCATAAGTGTTTTTGTTAGGGGTTAATAATATGATAATTACTGATAAAGTAATTCGCTTTTAACACATAAAAATTCTTTTGTCAATTATAAATATATATTGACGATATTTTTGTTTTTTGTTATAACGCCCGCAATAAAATTTTGCACGAGGGGACAGTTATGAAAATTATTTCTTCCGAACAAGTAGAGGCGGCTTGCCGTCTGATATCGCAACAAATAACAAAACAAACCCCGCAGGGATATACAATCGCGGCGGTTTCGCGCGGCGGGCTGATGCCGGCAGCTTTGGTGTCACACTATTTGAATTATAAAAATATCCTGTTTATACGCCTTTCTTCTTATGATGACACACAGGAACGTTCGGAAATTGTTGATACCACAACCGATATTATTCCTGATTCGGAAACAACCTATATTATCGATGATATATGCGACAGCGGCGAAACTTTGCGCTATTTGCGACAAAAGTATCCGCACGCTCGGATTTATACGTTAGTGAACAAGAATCCGATTATAAAGCCGGATTTTGCTCCGATTATCGAGCCGCAGGGCTTATGGATAAATTTTCCGTGGGAACCGGAAGACAGAGCATAAACGCTCTAAATTTGCAACGTATGCAATAAGTTTGTCATTCCCGCTTGTCCGACCGGATAACCGGCCGTGACAATCAGATAGTCGCCTTTTTTGCCTATTTTGTTTTGTTTGGCCGCATTCAGTGCATTGTCGCGGATTCGGTTGAAGTCTTTAAAGAACTCACCGCAAACGGTTGCTTTAACTCCCCATACAATACCTAAACGCTGTGCGACAATCGGAGAAGCCGTCAGAGAAAGAATCGGTGCGGTCGGACGTTCACGCGCCATTGACAGCGCCGTGATACCGGAGCTGGTATACGTTACAATAGCGGCAATATTCGGCAAAATTTGTGACATTTCGGCTGCCGCATAAGTAATCGCATCGGCGACGTCATCACAGTCAGAAAGGTCTAAATCTTGTTGCAAATGGGCAAAATAGCCGTCGTTTTCTTCTACTTGTTTGATGATTTGATGCATCATTTCGACGGCTTCCGCCGGATAGCTTCCCGCTGCCGTTTCGGCCGAGAGCATAACCGCATCGGCGCCGTCATAAACCGCGGTTGCCACATCGGAAACTTCCGCTCTGGTCGGAGTCGGATTCACAATCATTGACTCTAACATTTGCGTAGCCACAATAACCGGCCGAGCATATTTGCGACACGCTTTCACAATACGCTTTTGCAGCACCGGCACGGTTTGGATAGGGCATTCCACGCCCAAATCGCCGCGCGCAACCATAATTCCGTCCGATTCTTTAATAATGTCGTCAAGTTCTTCAATTGCGCTCGGTTTTTCGAGTTTGGAGATAATCCACGCACGTTTGCCGATGAGTTTGCGTGCCATACGCACATCGTCAATACTTTGCACAAACGACAGACACACCCAGTCAACACCTTGTTCCAACGCGAATTTCAAATCTTTTTTATCTTTTTCGGTAATGGCGCTAATCGGCAGTTTGACGTTTGGCAGGTTCACGCCTTTGTGCGCAGAGAGCCAACCGCCGACTTTAACCTCGGTTTGTGCCGCATAGTTTTTGTTAGAAATAACTTCCAGCTCGATATTGCCGTCGTTTAAGAGGAGCTTATCGCCGATTTTAAGAGCTTCAAAAATTTCTTTATGCGGCAACATAACCCGCGTTTCATCACCGGCAACATCACGCATATCAAGTGTAAATTTTTGCCCTTTTTTGAGTAATACTTTATCGGTCTTAAAAGTGCCGACACGCAGTTTTGGACCTTGTAAATCGGCAATGACGGTCAGGTGACGCTTATATTTTTCGCTTAAATCACGCACAATTTGCAAACGCTCGGCGTGTTCTTCATGTGTGCCGTGACTAAAGTTGAAACGAAATGCATCGACTCCGGCTTTGACTAATTTTTCAATCATCTTCTTGGTTGCGGTAGATGGTCCGATTGTGGCTAAAATTTTGGTATGCGTATCAATAGGCATGACTTTCCCTTTCCGAAAAAAAATTGTTTTGTTTTGTCAGTTATAAATCAAAAGTTATTAATTTCAAGTTTAACTTTAATAAAAATTATCACTTGTCAAAAACAAAATTGTTTGCTACAAAAACGGACAGTAATTTTATTTTGAGGAGAAAAACTATGGCAGATGAAAATATTGTAAATGTTGAAGTCGGCGGAATTGATGCATCGCGCTTACGCTCACTTGTTGAACGGATAGAGCGCTTGGAAGAAGAAAAGAAAGAATTGCAAAGCGATATTCGCGATATTTATGCCGAGGCAAAAAGCGCCGGTTTTGACGTTAAGGCCTTACGCACGGTTCTGAAATTGCGCAAAATGAATGCGGCCGACCGTGATGAACAGGAAAATTGGGTGGCAACTTTACGTCGTGCGCTTGATTTCTAAATTAAAGCCGATTTGCATATCTTAAAAAGGCGGGAAGGATACCGCCTTTTTTTGCGTTTTATGAGTTTTTTTTAACAAAAAGTTCACAAAACTCGGGTAGTATTTTAAATTGATTTATGTTACACTAAGACAAACAATGTGAACCTCGATTAAGGATAAATCGATGTATATATGGATATTATTGGCTACGATTATGGTAGCGTTGAGTTTTTATAATGTATCGCCGCGTGCGGATAAAGACCATGCACTTAACGAAGTGCGTGCGGCGACCGTGTCCAATCGCTTTAAAATTGAGCATAAAGCTATGCTTAAAACAATGGAATGCGAAATTATGTATCAACGCAATTCCGGATGTTGGGATGCCGCAGAAGAATCTCAAAATTGCGGTATGTGTGGCAATGAAGTGACGCGTGCCAGTGCAAGCGGTCCGGTTAATGTCAGCTGCTTTAATCCGATGTTTTATGCGAACAACGTAGACAAATGTGCAAAATCGTGCACCGTTACCGTCGGCACGGATACAATGAAAACTTTTTGGGGACCGGTTACGGCGGGTTCGGCCGGTAACGGCACGCCGACCTCTGAACCTGTGACGGACTCAGAAATCGAATCGGGAACGGAATCGACAACAACGCCGGGGACTGTGAACACCAGTAATAATCTTGAAGATAATGTGGTTGAAAACTATAACCACTTTATGAAACACGTTCCGCACGGATATGACACACAACGCGGTCGCACCGTTTTTCCGACGGGCGTGAATCATTTTGTTTATTGCTTGGATGAAGTTGCCGAACGTGCAACGGCGCAGAATTTTATGCGTTGCGATATGAAACGAGATGCTGACTATGATGGTTCGCACACTACCGAAAAAAGACTTTCTTCACGCACGCGCTATTTAGTGACTTTTGCACAAATTCCGGATAGATGGCTTTCTAAAAAAGACCGTTCTCCGTTGCCGATTTTGGTAAATATGTTGGCAAAAGATTCTAACAGCGATACGGTTTTCGGATGGACAATTTGCGACGGAAATTCAAGTGAGCCGAAATGTAAATTATACGGTATGAATGCGCGCCACGGCAATGTGCGTCAAAAAGCGGATTCCAGACGTGCGAAAGGCGATCGAACGGGTGTGACCGTCGGTATAAAAACTTATGAAAGAGTTCAAAAACGAGATGAGGACGGAAATGCGGTGCTTGATGAATATGGTAATCCGATTTTTGAAAATCAGCGCCAAACTCAAAGTGATTATGTGATTGAATATGAAAAATTGCCTGACAATTCTGTTTTTTGGCAGACAGACGAATTTAAGGCAAATTGCAGTTCAACGCCGTGTATGTTTGCTTATGAGCGTATTCCGGCGACTGATACGGCATACCATTGTTATAATCTTATGGTCGGGTTTGCGGAAGGCAAGACCAAAGACAATGACTGGCAAAATAAACATAAAGATAAACCGATTAATCAACCGCAAGATTAATCAATATACAAATTATTGTAAGTGAATGATATAATAGGAGAACGCCGATGAAAAAGTTTAACAACAAAAAATCCGTAATAGAACAAGGCGGCTTGATGATTGAGGCCTTGGCTATGCTCGGCTTGATAGCCGTTGTGACGCCGACAATGTATAAAAAGTCAGCGGAGCGCACAATGGAAGTTGAGGACATCAATACCGCCTCGGCTATTCGCACTTATATGAATGGTGTCGAGTCTTTGCTGGCGGCCAATTATTCCGAGTTGATGGAAAAAATTCCGGAACCGGCGGGTGATAACCCGACGATTGTTTCATTGGATGATTTGGAATTAACGGTTCCGGGAAGCGATGAAGCCGGAAGTGATACGGTTAAAGCAATGGATGAACTTGAAAAGTATCTTCCTTACGGCTACAGCGCCAAAGACAACTTATATAATTATGGTCAACCGTCATTTGCCGTCGCGCGGTCCGGCAATAATTTATCGGCATTTATGGTGTTTCCGGCAAGAGGCGGCGATGAAGAAGAAACCATCGGACAAGAGCGTACGGTGCGAATTGCTTCGCTTATCGGTTCAAACGGCGGCTATGTGCGTGAAGGTGAAGCACGCGGCGTCGGCGGCACTTGGAATCTGACCAGCGATGAATTGAGTTCGATTGCCGGCAGCACACCGGGCAATTATTCAATCGTGACATCATCAATAGACGTTGTGAACGGTGCGGAAGGTATGGGTGGCGACATGACCAAATATCTGCAACGCACGGCAGAAAACGGTGAAATCGAAAAATGGCGTAACACAATGCGCACAGATATTTATATGGGTGAACTGGCAAACAAAGGTCACGATTATGATGATAAAACAACCGACGGTTACTTCAGTATTCGTAACATCAATCAGTTGATTGTCGGTGCTGACGGCTCTGATGCCGATAATGATAAAGGTTGGGAAAAAGCCAGCGACCGTGACAGTCTTTATGTTAACGAAAAATATCAAACAAGCAACGGTGAAGGCGCAGAAGGCGAAGAAGGCGATGCTGACGTGAAAAGGGGGTTGGAAAGCTATGGTTTGTATATTGCCGACGCAACCGATGACACTAGAGGTAAATATGGCATTAACGCATATATTGCCGGTTCGCTTGAAGCAGCCGGAAAGCGTTTGTTCACAGATGAAAATGAGCTGACCTATCACGGTCCGAAAATTCAACTCGGCGGAATTGATGAGGATGAAACAACGGGAACAGCAACCAAATATTTGATTACCGCTGTGACCGAAAAACTCGAAAGCGAAGAAGAAGTTCAGGAAGGAATGGAAGCGCCGGAGGGTAGAAATCGAGTTGAGATTATGCCTGTCAGCAAAGGCGACAGCGGAGATGCACCGCTGATTATTGCGTCGGACAGTGATTTGGAGGAGGTTAGGGTCGGTGACAGAGGAGCGACCGGCACCAAACTCTTGCTTGCCAAAGCGGGCGATAAAACAATCGACGGTTCGGGTGCGGATACCGATAACGGCTATACCACTGAGGATGCATCAAACGCTCCGAAAATAAGTTATGACACTGGGCAACCGGCGGTGCCGCAGTTCCCGGTGGTGGTCGATTCCAATATGGCAGTGAACGGTGTTTTGGCAGCCGGGCAGTTGGATACGCAAAAAATCCGTGTGGCGGAACTTGCCGTTGGTTCACCGAACATCAACGACAGATTGAAATGGATGGAAGTGGATGAAGACGGTGTCCATATCCATAGTCGCGACGGTGCGGAAGCAACAGATGACGGCGAGGGGAATACGACACCCGCCAAGGCATTAAAGCAGGTTGAAATCAATGATGATGTGATTGCGATGCGCTTCGGTTCGACAGCCCAAGATTTGAATACCAATGAAAACCCGACAAAGCATGAAACGCAGTTTATTATGAACGATTCAGGTGTTAAGATAATTGCACAGGGGACTGATGGTGAGGCGGCGACAGGCCATTCGATTGAACTGACAACCGGCACAAAAGGCGTGCGTGAGCGTTTAGAAAAGAACGAAATCACAATCGGCAGTCCGACATCGGCTGATGATGAAACAGGAGAAGGGGGAGGAAATAGCCCGTACCGCGTGAAGTATGAAGAGGGCGGTTACGTGGATATGATTGGCACCACCTTACAAGTAACGGATAGCGCTGCAAATCCTGTTTTCACCATTCGCGGTAATGATACAGAAGAATCTGGTTTGGTCGGTGGTAATTATAACGACCCGACAACATACAAAACAAGTAACACCGATACAAACGGTAAGTTCAAAATAGCCGGCCACGGTGATACAGTGTTTACGAGTGATGCAGTATCTCGCAACAACGAAAACAAAGCAGTTAAGTTCTTGGCAATGGGGGTAAAATCTTCAGGCGAGGATAAAGGTATAGACGACCAATACAATGCCGGTGTGAACATTGTGTCAGACAGTGATACGGCGGGCAATAATTCCAAACGTGTTGTGTATATCGACTTAGAAAACGGCAGTAGTCAGGCGTATGTTGGTGCCCCAAAAGGTTGGGAAAACACGAGTGGGAGCGATAATTCATTTGATTCATTTGAATTGGACAATAAAACTGGCGGGAAAAGAACCATGGCGCAAGGAACGGTATATATTCGAAAGGGCTTAATTGATATTGCGCCGAATCGTAGTGATTATACTGGTGGGGAAGAACCAAAGGGTAATGCTTCTGCCGATACTTCTTCCGGCACTGTTCGTGCGTCACGTTTTGTGGCAAACAATGTTAATATCAAAGGCGAGCGTATTATGTATAACAATACGTTGAATGATAGCGACTATCAAAGTGGCGTAAGCAACAAATACGACACATATATGGTTAATCCGGCATACACTTCCGTGATGAAGGATATTAAGCTGACGTCTCGTTTTGGCGCGCGTTTGAGTGATATTTTGCCGGACTTTATTACCAAGAGAATTTACTACTCAACCAACAGCTATAGTGAAGGAACCGATTATAAAGAATTAAGCGGTGATGAAGGAGATCGCACACCGGAAAGTGAAGGTACTTCACCTTACGCATCGCCGTATTTAGGGTCTATTCCGGCACCGTCGTGTCCTCCGGGATACGGTAGAGCGATTACGGTTGTTCCGGGCAGCTTTGAAATGGCAACGGTCGGAACTTTGGAACCGGCTGGTGCCGATCGCGCTGGTCTGGATGTGTCGCAGGCGGCGATGCTCGGTCTGAAAGTCGATGCTACTAATCCCGGCGCTTACGTGCAAAGTGATGACGGTGTTGTGGAAACTAACTATACCAGCAAGGCCGAATTTTTGGAAAATCAACCGGTATTCGGCAGAATCAGAGATTTGGAACAGGGCTCGATAGAAAAAGGTTCGGTTCCGGCACAACTTCAAACAACCAGAGGAAGTGCCGAAAATGACGGCGGTAAATGGGAACCGGATCTTGTGCAATTTTATCAAAATAGCAAAGGACCGGAAGATGACGGTGATGAAGAAAACAGATTGTTCCTCATCGGTGGTGTCGCGCGTGTCGGTGTTGACCGTGATACGTTAAAGTCGGATGAAGCGGTATTTCACGAAAATTCGCACGTTGATTTGCGCGACCAAACCTTATATATTGACCACTTTGGTTATAACACACGGTCCACCGGTGCAGACAGAAATGCCATCAAAGATAATAAGGGATTGGCTTTGAGGGCGGATGTTGTCGCCGATAAATATGTCACTAAATATAACTCCTCCGGCAAACCGGAACCGAAACTGGCAAAAAATCAGAGTGTGAGTGAGACGGATGAAGGCGCATATTTCTTGGTTACCAACGACCCGAACCAACGTCCGATTTCGTTTCAAAAGAGCACATGGCTGAAAACGGCATTTAAGGAATTAGCAACACACGAGAATACAGGCTATGTTAACGGTTGGGCTGTTCTGACGGGCTTTATATATCCGGTAGAGTTATACGGTAATGTTGCGAACGTGTTAGGCGTCACCAAAAAAGATGACTATAATGATGACGGCGATGCGGAAATCGACGGTTATTGGAATCTGTTCCCGGTGTTGAAGAATACGTTGACCAGTTATTCAACCACTTATTGCTTCATCGATAACAAAGTTGTCTCAGAAACAGATAATGACTCAGTAACAGGTACGGTTAATTGGGATGACGATGGATCTACTGAAAATGCCGGCAATATCCAATATACGATAGATGACTGGAACACAGATTATTCGGCACCGCACGCGGACGAACGTAAGGTGTTGAATGACCCTGCTTTAAAATACGACGAACTGTGGTAGAGATGCTTGTTGATATAACAGCAACATTATTGTAACACAACACAAGAGGGCGGTGGCATAATCCGCCCTTTTTAATTTCATCGTTTGAAATCGACGGCATTATCACATTATGCTATACCGATTCAATAAATGAGTGCATTACGATATATCCGATTCTTCTACAAAAATGCCAAAATTAAGACTCGATAAAAACTTGTGTATAAATATTTATTTTTGAACATAAACACAGCGGAAAAAGCAATACATTCAAAGTTATTAACAATTTTGGATAAATTGGTATGTAAATGCATAAAATTATACATAAAAACGTGTCTGGTGTTTATTTCTGTCTATTATGCTTGAAAAAAACAAATAATATTATTAAAGAGGACGCAAAGTTTGTAATTTTTCCGCCTCAGAACCAAATTTCATACAAAAAAATGTGCAAAAAAGACTGTATGATATTAATATTTTTTTAAGAAAAACGCCGGATTTTTTAGTATAACATATTGAAAAAACGAATTAATTTTTCTTGAAATGAGAATGTTGACTTTCTATAATTTTTACTTTAAACTACCGACTACACGAAGGCAAGAGTCTGCCCGGAATCTATCCACAGACATTTGTGCCTTGGAGTATTTATAGGTTTTGTGCCTTAAGTTATCAACAGGTTATTATGAAGGGAATCATACCATGATGAAATATACTAAAACCGCAATTGGTCTATTAACACGTCAATATCGAAGCGTGTTGAAGAAATGCTGGCTGATTAATGTGGGGTTGTTCGCGCTCGGTGCGCCGGTTGTTGCCGCTATAACGGCATCGGATGCTGAGGCAGCTGTAGAAAACATTAAGATGAATGGGGCGGTTGTTGCGCCAGAGGGAACAACAGTCGATTTAGGAGATGTAATAAAAGATGTCAAACTTAATGGTAGCTCTTTGGTGCGAACGAATGGCTCGGTTAATATTAATGCTTTGACCGGTTTCCAAATCAATGGTAATAGTGTCAGTTCTTCAAATGGTATTACCAATTTGGCGGTTACAAGTTCTTCTGCGGGGGTGATAACCATAGGCGGTCAAGATATTATATTGAAGGACGTGTTGACAACGGAAGGTAATCAAACCATTAAGGCATTGGACAGATTTAAGGGCGGTATCGCACTCGGTGAAAGCGGTCCGGCGTTAACCAGTTCTGTTGCAGATGCTATAGTAGTGGCCGGTGGAACAGCCGGTTCTGCCAACGCAATTGCGACAACCAGCGCGGTTGCTAAAACAGTTTATAATAACGCCAAAGATGCGGTATATACATTAGGTGACACATCAACAACCATCGGCGGCGCGTTAAATACATTAAACACAAACTTAAATACTCTGACCACAAATGCTTTGACCGGTTTAAAATTGGGTGTTAACGGTGCAACACCGGCTGCTTTAACCAAAGAAGCCGGTAATATGGTTACTTTAACAATCGCCAGCAGTTCCAATCAGGCAGGTGCAATTTCTGTCAACGGCACAAATGTTGCGGTTAAAGATGTTGTGACAACTACGGGAACCGGCACGCAAACCATCAGCCGTGCAACCGCCTTTACAAACGGTGTCACTGCAAACAGTTTGACATTAGGCGGTTCTCAAGCGGTAACCGGCACTTCAGGTGCAACGGTATATGGGGCCACGGAAGGTGATACGTCAACATTGGCGACCACAAAGTCGTTGGCAACAACTGTTGCAGATAAAGCTCAATCGGCGACATTTACATCAACCGGCAGTGCAACAGACAGCGTGCTGACCGGTAGCAGCACAATTGGTGCAGCTATCAATGTTTTGGGCAAACAAGCATACACCAATCAACAGGGTATTGCTACAATCAACGGCACAATCGGCACAGCAGTATTGCAAACAACCGATCAAACCTTGAAAGGCGCAATCAATGAAGTCAGAGGCACAGCTAACTCTGCTTTGCAATCGATTACGGTTAATGCCGGCAGTAGCACAAAGACATTGTCTAACGCAAATGGAACAGCTTTGAGTTTTTCAACGGGAACAGACGAAGGCACATTTAAAGTAAATGATTTGCCGGTTACGGTCTATGGTGTTTCAAAATTAAGCGCTAACAACACCTTTAGCGGAACCAACACATTCAGCGGTGTTAAATTCGGTAGCACAGGCACAACGATTACGAGTTCTGATAACGGCACCACGGCAATCACGGCCGGCGGCGGTTCGGAATCAGCTTTGGCTTCTACCAAAACTGTCGGCACGGCGATTAAATCAAGTGCGGCAAGCGGTGATTACGCAAGTTCCGCAACTTATGCCAACGGCACCATCGGTAGCGCCTTAAAAGCAGCGGAAACAGCGGCAGGAAGTGCTATTCAAGGTGTTAAACTCAAAGTCGGTTCGACAACAACATCATTAACACCGGATACAAGTAAAAACGTTACGATAGAAGTTGCAACCGGCGCAACGGCCGGCACAATCGCCGTGGGTGGACAAGATGTGGCTGTGAACGGTGTTGCCACACAAACCGGTGCCAATACATTTAGCGGCGCCAACACTTTCTCCGGCGCCGTAACCGCTACAAACGGCATTACGACAAACAGTTTAAAAATCGGTGCAACCGGATTGTTGGTTACCGATATTTCACAAGATGCTGCTATTGCAAAGAACACAAGCGCTGATAAAGCAAATACATTGGCAACCGTTAGTGCTTTGACGAAAACAGTTGATGAATATGCACAAAATTCAAAATATGCGCCGGCAAGCAATGCTACCGGTTTGTATGGCGGTTCAACAACAATTAAATCAGCTCTTGATGCAGTAGGCAAAAAAGCCTTGGATAATGAGAGTGCCATAAATGATTTGGATACGGCAATCGGTGATACCGCCGCTTTACCGGATAGCGCGCCGGATGTTGTTACTGCAATTAATAACGTGAAAAATGCGGCATTAACAACGGTTAAAGTCAACGGCAGCACATTAGCATCGCAAGATAATGCCGTAAATATTTTAATTGAAGAAGGCACTGCTTCCGGCACAATTAAGGTAAATAATACTGATGTTGCCGTTCACAATGTTGTAACAACCGACGGTGATCAAGCAATCAGCGGTGCTAAAACGTATAGCAAACTTAATACGTTCAATGGCGGTTTGACCGTAGGTAACAACGGTAACTTTACACTTAACGGCAATTCGGTAAACCTTATTGATACCGGTGCAAGCCAGACATCTTTGGGCACAAACGGCAACGGCGGTTCGGCAACCACATTGGCAACCACAAAATCTTTGGTATCGACATTATATAATAATGCACAAAATGCCGCATACACAAAGGGCTCGACAACAACAACAATTAAATCCGAATTAGACGCCATAAACAGCTCTTTGAGCAATGATGTTGTTCACACAACCGGCTCGAAGGCCGAAACAATTACCGGCGTAAAATCGTTCTCGAACGGCTTTAAGATCGGCGGCTCAACAACGGCATATCCGACAGCTGAATCTATCGATGCCGGCACAACGGCAATCGATTTGAGCAGCGGCAACGGCGGTTCGTCAAATGCTTTGGCAACCACCAAGACCGTAGCCAAGACCATTTATGATAATTCGGCAAACGGTAGCTACTTGTCCACCGGCACATACGGCACCGATACCATCGGTAAAGAATTGCAAACATTGGCAAGCGCCATCAGCACCAACGATTCGAATGTTGTTCACAAAACCGGCGATGAAACGATTGTCGGCGCTAAAACGTTCAGCGGTGCCATGACTGCAAACGGCGGTATCACCACAACCGGTTTGACGGCAACAAACGTTACAACTCCGACATTGACATTGTCCGGTAATGAAGTGACCAGTATTGACCAAGAAGGAACGGTTTTGGCCGACCAAAAAGTTGTGGCAACCAAGGCCAGTGTTGCTTCTAATATTAAGACACAAGCGCAAAATGCCGACTTTACGGCGACCGGTGCCAACAATTATTTGAGTAGCGGCACGATTGCCGGTGCGATTAACAGCTTAGGCAACCAAACCAAAGTAATTGATGATATGATTGGTGCCACCACAAAAGCAGATTTAAATACGGCATTAGGCACAGAAAACAAGTCTTTGGTTCAAGTTCTCCAAGCCACCAAAGATACGGCAGAAGGCGCTGTTCAAAGCATTACCGTCGGCGGTAGCACAACAAAGCTGACAGAAACAGACGGCAATGTTGATATTGCGTTCTCAAGTAATGCTTCAGGCAAATTAACACTCGGTAATCAAACAATTACATTGAATGATGTTGTGACCAACAGCACAGACGATTCGATTACCGGTGCCAAAACATTTACAAAGAAATTGACGGCAAACGGCGGTTTGGCTGTTACGAGCGGTTTGACGGCCGACAGCTTGAAGTTTGCCGATAACCACGAATTGACAAGTGTTGATTACGACGGCACAAATGATACAACAATAACCAACAGCAAGGTCGTTGCCACTAAAGCCAGTGTTGACCGTGATATTAAAGCAAATGCGGCAAGTGCCAATTATGCAAGTTCAACCAATTATGCTGACGGCACAATCGGTAAAGAATTAAAAACATTGGCAGAAAACATCAGCACCAACGACGGATTGGCCGTTCACAAAGCCGGTGCGGAAGATATTACCGGTGTTAAGACATTTACAGCCGGTTTGAAACTCGGCACAGACGCAGGAACGCCGACTTTGATCGGTGCGGCAACTCAAAAAATTGCCTTGTTGAACGGTGACGAAGTTAATGGTGACGCTAACACGGTTGTGACGACCAAGGCCTTGGCTGATACGGTTTATAGCAATGCACAGACCGCTTCGTTCACACCGAGCGGTGAAGTCGGCACCAATGTTTTGCGTGATGCAGACGCGGCCAGCGTGAACACCATCGGAAAGGCGATTAACTATTTAGGCACGCAAACCGACGGCATTAAAGATACCATCGGCACAGGAAATATGGGCACAACCGCAACGACTTTGACCGGTGCGATTGCCGAAGTCAACGCTAAAGCGATTGATTCGGTTAAGACGGTAAAAGTGAATAATGTTGCTTTGACCGAAACCAACGGCGCGACAGACCTCAGAATTGCCGAAGGCGACACCAGCGGTGCATTCAAAATTTGGGATGGTAACGCAGCATCTGCGACTCCGACCGAAATCAAAATTAAGAATGTTGTGACGACAGACGGTGGCACGGAAACAACTCCGCAAATTTTCAGCGGCTACAACACATTTGCAAATGCGATTGCCGCAAACGGCGGTGTTAATACAACAACCCTGAAGGCCAGCGCCGGTGTTTCAACACCGAGTTTGACCTTAGCCGGTAAAGAACTGACAAGCGCTGTGACAATTGACAGCACAGACTTGAATATTCAGGCAAAGAACAAGATGGTTGCAACACAAGCCAGCGTTGAAAGAGATGTTAAAGCAAATGCGGCAAGCGCCGACTATGCAAGCTCGACCAATTATGATAACGGCACAATCGGTAAAGAATTAAAAACATTGGCAAACAGCATCAGCACCAACGACGGATTGGTCGTTCACAAAGCCGGTGCGGAAGATATTACCGGTGTTAAGACATTTAAAGCCGGTTTGAAACTCGGCACGGGTGATGATGTTCGGACTTTGACCAGCGCGGATACCGACGGCGTCAGTTCAAACACGGATAACCAGATTGTTGCGACCAAAGCCAGCGTTGCAAAGAATATTAAAGACCAAGCACAAAATGCTACCTTTACGGCAACCGGAACGGCTGATGACAATGTTTTGAAATATGCGTCTGTTGATGCAAGCACAATTGCCAAAGCGGTTAATACTTTAGGCACACAAGCAGACCAAATTAACGATAAACTTAATACTTACGGAGATATCGTAACACATAACGTTGCCGAGTTTGCAACGGCTGCACAAGGTGCTTTGGCAGACAGCGCAGTTCAAACAATTGCGGTTAAATCAGGCGGTACGGCAGGCACGGCAATTACCAAGAACACGCCGACGCTACAATTTGATGAAGGCGATGTCAAAGGTGCATTCAAGGTTAACGGTGTGTCAGTATCGGTTAATGATGTGGTAACCAACAGCACAGACGACACAATTACCGGTATAAAGACTTTTGCAAACGGCATTCATCTCGGTTCATCTGCCGTTCTGGAAAATGCGGATACAGTAGCTTCCGAAGTGGCAAAGAGCAAAATCGTTGCCACAAAAGCCAGTGTAGAGCGTGATGTTAAAGCTAAAGCAAAAGATGCTGACTTTACATTTGACGCGGGCGGTAAAGTTACGGCAAATCCGGTGACGGTTGCCGGCGGCTTAAACGCTTTGAATACTGCGTTAAAGAGTGTTGATGACAGTGCGGTTCATAAAGCAGGCGATACAATGAGCGGCAAATTAGTTGCCGGCGCCGGTATTAAATTCGGCACGGGCGAGAGTGATTTGACCATAACCAAAGCCACAGACGAGTCCTTGGCATTGAAGAAATCCGGCGGTGATATCAACGGCGACAGCAATACGCTTGTAACCACAAAATCAATGGCCGGCACAATTTATAACAATGCACAAACGGCTATGTTCACACCGACGGGCACATCAAGCGACAACCTGTTGTATGGCTACAACGGCACAATTGCCGGTGCAATCAATACGTTAGGAACTAACGCACAATCAGTTAACACGATGCTCGGTGCAGCAACAAAAGCTGATTTGAATGTTGCTTTAGGCACAACCGGCAAAACAGTCGTTGACGTTTTGAAAGACGCTTATAACAAGTCCGGTGATGCAGTTCGTGCAGTTAAACTGAATGATACGGCTTTAGTCGAATCGGATGGCGCCGTAAGTCTTAAGATTGCCGAAGGCGATACCAGCGGCACAATTAAAGTTTGGGACGGAAACAGCACGGCAACACCGACAGAAATCGCAGTTCATAATGTAGTTACGACCGATGGCGGAACATCTGCCGCACCGCAAGTTATCAGCGGCATCAAATCGTTTACAAACGGTTTAAAACTCGGCACAGGCACAGGCGAATCTCCGTCATACCTCTTAACAAAGGTTGACTATGTTGGAACAAACGATACGACAAAAGCCAACAGCCAAATCGTTGCCACCAAAGCCAGTGTTGATCGTGATATTAAAGCACAAGCCAAAGACGGCGATGTTACACTCGCAGCCGGCGGCAAAGTTGCGGCAGGCGATACGACAATCGGTACGGCGTTGAATAGTTTGAATGCCGAGTTGAAGGGTGTTGATGACAGTGTTGTTCATATTGCCGGTACAGAAACCATTACGGGGGCTAAGACATTTTCAAGCGCAATTACGGCTAGTGCCGGCGTTGTTACCCCGACTCTGACTTTGAACGGTTCTGACTTGACAAGTGTTGATTCTGACGGCACAACAGCCGCAGACAAGACAGTCGTTGCGACCAAAGCCAGCGTTGCTGCTAATATTAAAACACAAGCTCAAAATGCCGACTTTACGGCAACAGGAACGGCTGACACCAATATTCTTAAGAACAACGAAAACGCAACCACGATTAAAGGTGCTCTTAACGAATTGGGTGTTCAGGCCTCTACCAATAAGACAGGTATTGCAACAATCAACGCGAAGATTGGTGATACAAATATGGGCACAACCGCGACAACTTTGACCGGTGCAATTGCCGAAATCAAAGGCACGGCAGGCAGTGCGGTTCAAAGCATTAAATTTAATGATGCGACTGCGTTGAGCGGTAACAATATAGCAGTTGCCGTCACAAGTGACAACAGCGGCAAGATTACCATCGGCGGTGCAGAAGTTGCGATTAAGAATGCGATGGTAACCGACGGTGGTCAAACCATTACCGGTGTTGACAGATTCAATAGCGGTATTAAACTCGGCACTTCTGACAGTGCACCGGTATTGAATAATGTTGCAACACAAAAGATTGCTTTGTTGAACGGTGATGAAGTCAACGGCGACGTCAACACGGTTGTAACGACCAAGGCCTTGGCTGATACGGTTTATAACAACGCAAAAGATGCATCATTCAAGTTCACGGGTAATGACGGTCAAATTGCTCCGAGCGTTGCCCCGATTACACTCGGCACGGCTTTGAATGATTTGAATGTTGCTTTGAAGAATGCCGACAGCAGTGCGGTTCATAAAGCTGGCGATACAATGACCGGTTTGCTGACAGCCAATGCAGGCATCAATGCTTCTGCTTTGACAATTCAAAACAATGGCACCATTACAACCCCGAGTTTGACCTTGAGCGGTTCGGAAGTAACCGGTGTTGATACCGTAAGCGGTAACACCAACAGTGCAATCGTTGCCACCAAAGCCAGTGTTGCTCGTGATATTAAAGCACAAGCCAAAGATGCAGACTTTGCTGCGACCGGCACATACGACACCAACGTTTTGGCTGGAGCGGAAACAACGGCTGTCAACAGCATTTCTAAGGCAGTTAACTACTTAGGAACAGGAACAAAGACCATCCAAAACAACATCGGCACAATGAGTGCTTTGAACACAACCGAAAAAGGCAGTTTGGTCGGTGCTATCAACGAATTAAATTCGGCCGCTACCGATGCGGTTAAAGCCGTTAAAGTTAACCACGTTGCTTTGACAGAAGATGAGAGCGGTGCGGTTGATATTTTGATTGCCACAGGAACAAACAAAGGTGCTATCAATGTTAACGGAAAAGACGTATATGTTAATGATGTTGTAACCAACAGCACAAACGACACAATTACCGGTATAAAGACTTTTGCAAACGGCATTAAGTTGGGTGGAGAAGTTATTACAATGACCGGCACTTCGTCTGACACAATTGACCTCGGCACGGCTGATGCGCCGGGCGGTGCAAGCAACACATTTGCAACGACGCGTGCTTTGGCTAAGACCGTATATAGCAAGGCAAAAGACGGTTATTATAAAGTCGGCACAGACGGTTTGATGAACAAAGATACGGTTACAACGCTTGAAGCTGCTTTGAACACCTTGAATACAGGAATTGGCAATGTTGACGGCAGTGTTGTTCATATTGCCGGTGCAGAAACCATTACGGGAGCCAAGACATTTAGCAATGCCAATGGTGTTGTTGTTGACAATGGTCAGACCGGCGAAGCTAAAAAATCAACCTTTATCAAAGGTGACGGCATTACCACACCGAGCTTGAAGCTCAGCGATAACAACGCTTTGACAACAGTTGATACCGTAAGCGGTAACGCCAACAGCACAAAGGTTGCAACAAAAGCCAGCGTTGATCGTGATATTAAGGCAAATGCCGAAGTCGCAGACTTCACGGCAACCGGTAATGTTAACACCAACATCTTGGCTGACGGCGGTCAGAATGACAGAAATATTAAAGAAGCGATTAACTTCTTAGGCACGAATGCCAAGACGGTTAATGATACCATCGGTGTATTGTCTGATTTACCGCAAGGCACACACTTGAAGGCGTATGCCCCGACAGCGGCAACTCCGTCAACCGTTTCCAGCAACCTGAAAGCATTGGATAGCGCGTTGATTGATGCCGAAAAAGATATTGATGATATTCAAACGAATATTACAATGACGGGAGATGGCAAATATGCTAAGATTGCCAACACGGTCGGCACAAACTTGAAAGCATTGGATGATGCGATTGATGCAGAAGTAACTCGTGCGAAAGGTATAGAAAGCGGCTTGCAAGGGGCAATCGACGTTGAAATCGCCCGTGCGAAAGTCGTTGAAGGTGACCTTCAAGACTTAGAGGGTGTTGCTGAAAATGCTGGAAACTTAGTTGCAGCCATTAACGCGGTAGATGCTGCTTTAACTGCAGAAGCAACTCGTGCGACAGGTGTTGAGGGTAACCTTAATAGCTTGACAGGCAATGCCACAGGTGCCAGAAGTTTAGTTGCAGCCATTAACGCGGTAGACGGTGCAATCAGCGGTGAAATTACCACGAAGTTGGGTTCACTTGGCGACAATAACGGTAACTTGGTTCAAAGAACGGCCTCAGCGTTTGGGGCAGGTAACACGGTAGCCGATAACTTGATGGCGTTAGACCGTTCTATCGGCGAAGTAGACCAAAGTTCAAAGAACAATAACGGCACGGTTTCCGGCGGCTCAACGCACTACATTTCGGGTCTGACTGTTCCAAGTGTCGGCGTAGCGGAACGCAGAACGACGGTAGCCGAGAACTTGACGGCTTTGGATGAAGGTTTGTATCAAGAAACGTTAAACAGAGCAGCCGATGTTGACATAGAAGAACAGCGCGCCAAAGGTGTTGAGGGTGATTTGACGCGCTTGACAACAGACGACAAGAGCA
>CAMAJR010000008.1 GCA_945835885.1 uncultured Alphaproteobacteria bacterium | reverse complement strand
AACAGGATAAACTCAAAGAAAAGCTCAATAATTTGTTTGATATGCGTTTAGATGGAGAGCTTGATAGGGAAACCTTTGACCTGAAACGGAACGAAATACAGGTCAAAATAAACCGCTTAAAGAATAAGGTTACAGCCCATGAAAAAGCTGATAACAGCTTTGATGAAACCATATTAGGGTTGTTGGATATTGCAACTCAAGCAGGAAATATTTTTGAGAGGTCGCAGAATCTGGATTTGAAGAGATTGTTGTTGAAGTTTGTTTTTGAGAGCCTGACTTTAACCGAAGGCGTATTGACTTATAAACTGAAGTTTCCGTTTAATGAGTTTGTGAATAGTAACATTTTGATGGCACAGGCTGCCAAAGCATACGAACCGAAGCAAACGCTTATAAATCAAGGCTTAACTAAAAATGATAACGAAAATGTCCAGTTGGGGTCTTTAAAATCATACGAACCGCAAATTCTTGATAAAAAACAAGAGGTTACATTAAAAAATGCAACCTCTCTCCAAATTGGTGATCCCAACGGGACTCGAACCCATATTGCCACCGTGAAAGGGTGATGTCCTAACCATTAGACGATGGGACCATATTTTGTGAACATAGGCATATATACCGATATTTTTTGCAAACGTCAAGAACTTTTTTCATTAAATTGTATTTTTTTTCACATTTTTTAGCGATTTCTAATATCGTAATGCTTTTTTTGGCTTTACGACGCCTAAGCGGCACGGCGTTTAAGGATATATCGCTTTTGATTCAGAATAATGAAGTCATATTCTTTGTGCTTATGTCAATAAAATTGTTTTATTGAGCGAAATTAATTGATTCTTTGCAACAAATACGACAATGGAACCAATTTGATGTTATGGGCGTCCAAGTTCTTTTCCCAATCTTTCAACGCGCGCAGCGTTTGCGGATAAGGATGTCCGATAGCTACGGCATAGCCACGCTTTTTTGCAACGCGCTCGGTGGCTGCAAACTGTTGCATTATTTTACCGTAATCTTTTTCGTTGTCCAAAAAGATATCACGCGAAATATATGGAACACCGTATGTTCGACATACTGACCTTGCAACAGATTTTGACGATGTTTTCGAATCGAGGAAAAACATATTTTTTTGTTTCAGCACCTCAACAATGGCTGTCATTGCCTTTTTGCTTTCGGTGAATTTACTGCCCATGTGGTTGTTAATACCATACATTCCCGTGCCGGCAAAACGGTCTAACATTGCATTGAAACGATTTTGCAGGTCATCATATTCCATTTCCGGTGACAAAGTGTTCGGGGCTAAGCTGGCTTTAACGTGCGGCATCATCGGAGTATGCAAAATAACTTCAAAACCGGCGTTTTTGAGTTTCATAACCTGATTTTTATTCGAAGCACCGTAAGGCAAAAATGCAACTGTTACCGGCTTTTCGATTTGAGCAATTTGATTGGTGAACGGAATACTCAAACCGACATCATCTATGACAACGGCGACCAATGCTTTCGCTTCTGCTGCAAAGGAACGCGATTCGCTCGTCGCAACATCGGTGTTTTGTAAAACTTCTGCCGGTTTTACGGGGTCAGGCGTCTTTATTTTTGTTTCTGTGAAAGAAAGCGGTTCGTCTTTTTGCGGAGTGCGTTCATCTTTATTTTCGATAACGGGCGGATTATTGCTTGATTGTTCGGATAAATCCTGAAAGCTTCCTTCAACCACAGCTTGAAGTTCATCTAAGGTAGCGCCTATTTCGTCAGCCCATTGAGTTTCAAACAAAAACGGTTTAATACCTTGCAAATTTGGCGGCGGCAAGTCATATTCCTGCTCGTCAAAAGCATATTCTACCGGCGACGGATGACGAGAATGATGGAACAGAGCCCAAGTTTCCGCCGCGATAATCGCCAATAACACAAAGATAAAGATGACGCTTTTTTTCATAAAAGTCCTCTTGTTAGTCCTTTTTACGCAATGTCGGGAAGGCAATAACATCGCGAATGGTATCGGCTCCGGTCAACAAAATCGACAGGCGGTCAATCCCCATACCCATACCGCCAGACGGCGGAAAACCGTTTTCAAGCGCGCAAATAAAGTCTTCATCAAGCATTTGTGCCTCATCATCACCGTTTTCACGCGCGGCGACTTCAGCTTCAAAACGTTCACGTTGCTCGAGCGGATTGGATAGTTCGGAGTAAGCGCAGCCGATTTCCATTGCGCCGAGATAAGCGTCAAAATGCTCAACCAAGCGCGGATTGCTGCGATGGGTTTTGGCCAGCGGCGAAATATCGCGCGGCATATCCATAACAAACGTCGGCTCAATCAAAGATGCTTCGACTTTTTCATCAAACACTTCTTGCACCACTTTACCCCAACAGGTGCAGGCACCGGCATCAACACCGATGGATTTTGCCATAGCTTGCGCTTCTTCCAAAGTGTTGGCGGTGAGCAAATCAATGCCGGTTTTTTCTTTGATTAAATCAACAATTGAGGCGCGGCGGAACGGCTTTGATAAATCAACTTCTTTTTCGCCGAGCGTTAATGTTGTGGTGCCCAAAACATCGGTTGCGACAAAACGCACCAAATCTTCAATCAGGTTTGCCATATCGTTATAGTCGGCATAGGCCTGATATGCTTCCAAACCGGTAAATTCCGGATTATGATTCTTGTCAATGCCTTCATTACGGAAGTTCCGGCCGATTTCAAACACACGGTCAAAACCGCCGACCACGAGCTTCTTCAAATACAGCTCCGGAGCAATACGCAAATATAAATCCATATCGAGCGCATTGTGGTGCGTGATAAACGGTTTCGCGTTGGCGCCGCCCATAATCGGATGGAGCATCGGCGTTTCGACTTCCAAAAAATCGTGTTGTTCAAAATAGCGACGCACGGCTGATGTGATTTTGCAACGCTTTTTGAAGATTTCTTTGCTGTCCTCGTTCATAATAAAATCGACATAACGCTGACGATAGCGCGCATCAACGTCGGTTAAACCGTGGAATTTTTCCGGCAGAGTTTGTAACGATTTTGCGATAATATCAAATTTTTCGGCGGCAACCGTCAACTCGCCGCGCGGTGTGCGACGCACGAATCCGGTTACACCAACCATATCGCCGACATCAACACATTTTAAGCGTTCCATATCTTCTTCCGGCAGGATTTTTTTGTAGCAAAACGCCTGAATTTTCCCGCTTTTATCTTTAATATCCACAAACATACCGCTGTTGCGCACAGCCATAGCGCGGCCGGCAATGGTCACACGGTCTTCGGTATCGACACCGGCTTCCAAATCTTTGTATTTTTCTTGCAGCTCGGCGGCATAAGCCGTCGGCACAAAGCGATACGGATACGGATTATAACCTTTTTCTTGCAGCGCTTTTAACTTTGCCAAGCGCGATTCTCTATGGATATTTGTTTCATTTGCCATTGTTTTTTCCTAATAAAGTTTTCAAAATTGCGCCCAGTATAAAACGAACCGTCTGCGTTTTCAATAAAAAATAATATTTACACGGAGTTTTTGTGCAGATATATGAAAAAATTGCGCCGTCCTCTTGCGCACACGCAAAATAAACCCCATATATTCAGCAGTTGAATTAAGGAGAGTTTACGATGAGCAAACAAAAATTTAAAACGGAAGTTTCAAAACTTTTGGATATTGTAATTAACTCGCTGTATTCGGAAAAATATATTTTTCTGCGCGAGCTGATTTCAAACGCCAGTGATGCATGCGACAAACTGCGCTATTACGCGCTTATAAATCCGGGAATAGCCAAAGATAACGGCGAATTTAAAATTACGATTACGCCGAATACCGAAGAAAATACGCTGACTATAAGCGATAACGGTATCGGTATGAATAAAGACGATTTGGTGCATCATTTAGGCACCATCGCCAAGTCAGGCACGGCCGATTTTGTGAACAATGCCAAAGATAACGGCTCGGTGGTTGACCTTATCGGCAAGTTCGGCGTCGGATTTTATTCGGCGTTTATGGTTGCATCAAAGGTAGAAGTGACAACGCGTCGTGCCGGCGAAGAACAAGCGTGGCTGTGGACTTCTAACGGGGTTGACGGTTTTGAAATAAGCGAAGCCAAACGTGATAAAGTCGGAACGGATATTAAACTTTTTCTCAAAGACGATGCTAAAGATTATGTTGATACGATTTATTTGCGTCATATTATTCGCACTTATTCCGACCACATCAATTATCCGATTGTTTTGGATTTAGGCAAAGCGGGTGAAGAAACGGTCAATACCGGTTCAGCATTGTGGACCCAAAATAAGGCGGATATTACCGACGACCAATATAACGAATTTTATCATCATATTTCGCGCAATTTTGATACGCCGTGGCTGCGTTTGCATTTCAAGGCCGAAGGCAGTATCGAATACACCGGTTTGTTGTATATTCCGTCGGAAGCGCCGTATGATTTGTTTCAGCCGGACAGACAGCAAAGTTTAAAACTTTATGTGAATCGTGTGTTTATCTCCGACAAAGTAGACGGCTTGATGCCGGCATATCTGCGCTTTGTAAAGGGAATTATCGACAGTGCCGACTTGCCGCTGAATATTTCGCGTGAAATGCTGCAGCAAAATGCGTTGATTGCCAAGATTAAAAACGGCACGGTCGGACGTATTTTGAAAGAATTAAAGACGCGTTCCAAAGATTATGACGATTATATGAAGTTTTGGAAAGTGTTCGGGGTGGCATTTAAAGAAGGTATTTATGAGGATGTGACGAATCGTGTTGAAGTGGCGGAGTTATCGCGTTTTTATTCGACAAACGATACCGAACACCTGACCTCGCTTGATGAATATATCTCTCGTGTTCAAGAAGGACAAACCAATATATATTACATTACCGGTGACGATGTGCCAACGCTCAGAAACAATCCGCAACTTGAAGCGTTTAAGGCAAAAGGTATCGAGGTTTTGCTGCTCGTAGACCCGATTGATGAGTTTTGGGTTCAGGTTTTGACAAACTATAAGGGCTACCCGATTAAGCATATCTCGCAGGCTGATGTTGATTTGAAAATGGAACGCGATACACCGCGCGCCGATGAGGGAAGTTTGAAGCGCTTAACCGATTTTATGGCGGAGCTGTTCAAAAACGAAGTCGGTAAAGTGGAACCGACCGAAAAATTGACATCAAGTCCGGTCAGTTTGACCGTAGAAAACGGACAAATGAGCATTCACCTCGAGCGTTTGATGCGTAATCATCAACAACAGACGGCGTTTGCCAGCTCGCGTATTTTGGAGGTCAACCCGTATCATCCGCTGATTATCAAATTAGCAGACAGTATGTTTGACGAAAGCCAAAAACAGACGGTGGAAGAAGTCTCGCGTTTGCTTCTTGACCAAGCGAAAATTGCCGAGGGTGAGGCCATCAGCGACAGTTCGTTCTTTAGTGAAAAACTGAGTGATTATATTTTGCGCGGTTGGCAAAAGAGCGCATAATTGAAAAATCTTTCTCTTATATAGCAAATCCCCCTTAAACACGGTTGTGTCACAAGGGGGATTTGTCATAAGCTTAGTGGCGCAGTGCCTCATGAAGAATGCTGAAGGCCTTACCGATATCGTTCTTTCCGATTAAAATCAGATTGAGCGCATTCAGCCGGCTCAGATACTTGAGGCAACCGGTGTCAATAATCACATTTGTCAAGCCGTTCCGGTTCAAAATAGCCTGTTCTGCCTCTTTAACGCTGCCCGTCGTCAACACAAACAGCTTTTGGCGCATATCAAACTGAAGGCGGGGAACGGTAGTTACTTCGACGATGTTGATGTCGTCGTTTTCTTTTAAGCAGGAATAGCAAATATCGGCATTGTCCAGCACTTTTTTACTTGATTGATGTTCATATATATAAATTGTAATTGGTTGTTCATAAAGTAACATATTTCAGTGTTTTGCCAATTATTTTTTTGATTAATATCTGAAACAACATCTATTGGCAGATAATTTCGGAAAAATAAACATACATTCATAAAAATTTAAATAACTGTTTACAAATACAAAAAAAATGAATATTGTTAAGTAAATATTAAAGGTTATAAGCGTTAATATTTGCAGACTTTAAGAATAAAACCGCTTTTGTTCAGGAGAATCTTCGCTTGAATAAGGCATAATATAAACAGAAAGGGAAAATTATGAAAAAATCTTATCTTTTACTGACACTCGTTACGGCTTTGGTTTTGGGTTGTTGCACCGCTTGCAAGTTTCAAACAAAAGTAGCTGTTGTTGATTTGGCTGCTGTTGTCAGCAATTCTGAGCAAGTAAAGGCCTTGCAAGCAGATCAAAATGCTAAAGGTCAGGAATTGGCTCAATGGTTGCAAAATGCACAAACCGAAGTTAATAAAGAAAGCGATGCTAAAAAGAAAGAAGCTTTGTTGCAACAATACAATACTGCTTTTGCTCAAAAGAGAGAAGCTTTGGCTCAACAATATGCGCAACAATTGCAAGCAGTTGATGCCAGCATCACACAAAGCATTGTTGATGAAGCTAAAAAAATGGGCTATACTTTAGTTTTGGCTAAAGGCGCAACCATTTACGGCGGTGACGATATTACGGAAGACGTTAAAAAAGTTGTTAAATAATATCTGACAAATGTTTGAAAAAAGCTTCGCAGATTTTGCGGAGCTTTTTTTTTGTAAAATAATTCTGCAAAACGTAAATTGTTTGTGTTTTGTTGTGCGACAAATACCATCAATGCAAACAGCAGATATAAGCAAGCACTTCAGCGCATAGCGTGTTCGCTTTGCTTTACCATCATTGCAAAAAACCACCGATTGATAATCGGTGGTTTTTATAAGTGACATTGACGTCAAAAGTCAGAACTACTCGCTGTAATCGGCCCAGGGCTCATCCTGAGCAGGAATCTCGCGCAGTCCGTTCCCCGCCTCTTCCAGCGCAGTCGTGCCATAGATACCGCAGTTGATGAGCAGAAACTTCTCGCCGACCTTCTGCCAAATCACATGGATACGGCTGATGAGGTTGTCCTCATAGTGGTCGGCCTGCACATCACAGAGGGGCAGACGTCCGATGGTGAGAACCTCGTTTCCCTTGATGGCCAGCAGCTTCTTGCGATACAGCTTCAGAGGCACATCAATGTAACCGTCGATACCATGAAGACGGATGACAGCAGGCAGGTGCTCAGCATCAAAAACATACTTGACAGTGACCTTACGGCCATTCCCGACACAGCTACGAATGTAGCCGATAGCTTGTTTTTTGTTCATAATTTTAAGTTTTTTACATTAAACAATAAGGATATATCTCAAACTTCTCCTAAAAGAAGCTACACAAAGTGTCAGGTTAATTAATTATACGCACAAAAATGAAATATTGGTTTTCAGATAACACAGTTCGTCATATTTGTCAAATATTATTTATGATTATTATTTTAGATATAAACTAATCGCTTGTTTTTTGCAAAATCACACAACGCGCAATACCGTTCAAATCATCGGCAATTTCAATAAGTTTCAGCCCTTTTTGTTCAAAAACATCGGCAATTGTTTGCGCCTGACCGATTCCGGCCTCAAGCAGAATATACCCGCCAGAGCTCAGCAATTCCGGCGTCAATTCGGCAATTCGGCGATAGCTCACATACCCGTCCGCCCCGCCGTCGAGCGCTTGCATCGGGTCATAATCTTTGACTTCCGGTGCCAAAGTTGCAATATCCGCTGTCGGAATATACGGCGGATTACTGACAATAACATCAAATTTCTGCCCGATTCTTACCAAAAAATCAGTTGCAAACCAATCGGCACAAATAAAATCTAACCGCCCGTCTAACTCTAATTTTTCGGCATTTTTTCGCGCCGTTTTCAGGGCATCTGTCGATATATCAACCGCCGCCCCTCTTAAACTCGGTTTTTCAAGAAGAATCGATTCGATAATACAACCGCTTCCGGTGCCTAAGTCCAAAATATTGTATGCATTTTGCGGCATATATTGCAACGCTTTTTCAACCAAAACTTCTGTATCCGGCCGCGGCGACAAAACGCTATTATTTACCGCAAAATCAGCCTTATAAAAAGCACGATGACCCAAAATTTTATCAAGAGGTTTATGTGCCGTTCGTTGTGCTGTCATATTCCGTAGTTTGACCGTTTGCGCCTCATTCAAAACAATATCCGAGAATACTTGTGCCGATTCGATTTCAGCAGCCGCAGCAATCAACAGACGCGTTTCCAATCGCGGACTTTCGACTCCTGCCGCCATCAGTTTTTGCATCACTTCAGAAAAAATATCGCCCATTTATGCAGCCGCCATAGATTGTTTAACTTCGGCCGAAAGCTTTTCAAAGGCGCGTTTTTCGATTTGCCGCACGCGTTCACGGCTGATTTGAAATTTTTCACCGATTTCATCAAGTGTTTCCGGCGTTTCGGTCAGCATTCTGTTTTTGACAATATATTGCTCTCGTTCATTTAATTTGCTAAGCGCCTGTAACAAAATCCGCCGCTTAAGTGCCGCCTCTTCCTTACGCAAATAATTTGCCTCGATATTTTGCGTTTTATCGGCAAGCAAATCAATGGCTTCTACCGAATCATCATCTTTGCCGACCATGACATTAAGCGAACTGTCACCGCCGATACGCCGATTCATTTCAACCACATCGCGCTCATCAACCACTAATTCTTGCGCAATTTTTTTAACAACTTCCGGCTCAAGTTCTTTATTGTCATAAATTCCGAGCCGTGCCTTAATACGCCCCAAGTTATAAAACAGTTTTTTTTGCGCCGCCACCGTGCCGATTTTCACGAGCGACCACGAACGCAGCACAAAATCATTGAGTGCGGCCTTAATCCATAACATCGCATACGTCGAAAGCCGCACATTTTTGCTCATATCAAACTTTTTAACCGCTTGCATCAACCCGATATTGGCTTCGGAAATTAAATCCGCCATAGGCAAACCATAGTGCCGATACGTCAACGCAATTTTAACAGCCAAACGCAAATGCGATGTAATCAGCTTTTGCGCCGCCTGTAAGTTGCCTTTTTCTTTGAACTCACGAACCAAATCGATTTCTTCTTCCGCACTCAAAACCGGAAATTGCCGAATTTTCATCAAATAACCGCGTAATCCGTCTTCATCGACAACAACGGGGAGATTCGATTTATTTTCATAGACAACAAGGTCTTTGCGCTCACTCATTTTTTCTACCAATTATAAATAAACGTCGCATCATCCATATTTTCCGGTGCAGAAATCAAATTTGTCACCACAACTTTATAGAAGTTCAAAAACGGATATATGATAATGTTCAAATTCCGATAATTTTTATTATCATTATCTTTGCTGACACAGATTTTGTATATCTCACGATTTTCGTTCATACGCAAATACATTAAAGCGGCCGACGCTTCAAAATTTTTTTTTAAATCCGTATCTTTGATTTCTTGAAAAGCATTCATATTTTTAATAAGCAAAACTTGTGATCGTCTGCCCGGCACTGTTCGTTTCGGTTGTTTATTCACAAAATCATAAACAAACCTACCGACCTGCTGACGCAATTTTTCATCAGAACAGAGCAATTCCGGCAAACGTGGCTCATCATCGTCTTCAAAACCACCGCCTTTTTGCATTTTTTCGGTTTGGGATAAAGTGCCGCGCAACGGCTTAATTTCGCCGCCGTCATACAAATCATCTTCTTCCGGCGTTAATTCTTGAATAGCCGGAACATACAACGGTTTGTCATCATCGTATTGCACTAAATTTTCAATCGCAACAGCATCTTCCGGTGTTGAAACTTCTGCCTCTTGAGCCGCTGACGGTGTTGTAACAAGAAAAGTTCCGAAAAACAAAAGCCCCAAAAAACTTTTCATTTTTTCTCCTTAAAAAGCCACGGATTTAGGCGTGCGCGGGAACGGGATGGTATCACGAATATTGGTAATTCCCGTCACCAACATCATCATACGTTCAAAGCCCAAACCAAAACCGGCGTGTGGCACGGTTCCGTATTTACGCGAGTCAAGATACCACTCATAATTTTTGATATCCATACCCAAATCTTTGATTTTTTGCACCAACACATCATAGCGGTCTTCACGCTGCGAACCGCCGATAAGCTCACCGATTCTCGGCACCAAAACGTCCATTGCCGCTACCGTTTTACCGTCATCGTTCAGGCGCATATAAAATGCCTTGATTTCTTGCGGATAATCGCGCACGATTACCGGACGCTTAAAGTGTTCTTCCGCCAAATAGCGCTCGTGTTCGGTTTGCAAATCAATTCCATATTCCGGTGTATACTCAAACTTTTTGCCCGATTTTTTCATAATCTCGATGGCCTCGGTATAAGTAATGCGGGCAAAGCCGTTCTCAACGATATTGTTCAATGTTTGCTTTAAGGTCGGGTCAATGAATTTTTCAAACAAATCCAAATCATCGGCGCAATTTTCCATAATATCCTTAACCAAATAGCGCACCATATCTTCGGCCAAATCCATATCATCATTGAGGTCGGCAAATGCCATTTCCGGTTCAATCATCCAAAATTCGGCAGCATGGCGCGGTGTATTGGAATTTTCGGCACGAAATGTCGGCCCAAAGGTGTAAATATCACCCAAAGCGCAGGCATACATTTCGCCGTTGAGCTGACCCGAAACCGTCAAACGCGCTTCTTTACCGAAAAAGTCTTTACCATAATCAACCTCTCCGTTTGGCAACAGCGGCGGATTTTTCAAATCAAGCGTCGTAACCTGAAACATTTCACCGGCACCCTCGCAGTCTGAGGCCGTAATCAACGGTGTATGCACATACGCAAAACCGCGCTCTTGAAAAAAACGATGAATGGCGTAAGAAAGCCGAGAGCGCACTCTAAAGGCCGCACCGTATTTGTTTGTGCGCGGACGTAAATGAGCCACTGTGCGCAAAAATTCATCACTCATACCTTTTTTCTGCAACGGATAATCATCCGGTGCAAAACCGTAAATTTCGATATTTTCGGCCTTAATTTCATATTTTTGTTTGCCGCCGGCAGATTCGACAAGCGCACCTTTAACCGCCACCGATGAGCCGGTCGTCAGTTTTTTGATTTCTTCATAATTATTGAGGGTATTATTGGCGATAACCTGAATGTTTTTCAAACACGAACCGTCATTAACTTCGATAAACGAAAAGTCTTTGGAGTCACGCTTTGTTTTAACCCAACCTTTTACCAACACTTCGGCGATAGTTTGTTCTGATGCCAATAATTGTTTAATTTTAGTTCTTTTTAACATTTTTCCCTCTGTCTAATTATTAAGAATTTCAATTTTATACACTATATAACATTGATATATATTTGTCCAGTCTTGACAATCAAAATGTTATGGCTAATTATGTATATAGTTAACTTTTAGGAGATACGCAATGAAAAAAACAATATTATTCGCCGTTCCCGTGATGTTGGCAATCGTCGCTTGTGCGCCGCGCATCGGTAGCAACGACTATGACTACGGCTCGGTTCGTCAGGCAACCAACGGTTTTCCGTGCACGGTAATGTCTGTTCGTCAGGTCAATGTCAACAGCAACGATAATTCTGCAGGCACAATACTCGGCGGTGTTGCCGGCGGCGTAGCCGGTTCAACCATCGGTCACGGACGCAGTTCACATACATTGGGCGCCATCGGCGGTGCGGCAGCCGGTATGCTTTTAGGCAATTTGGCCCAAGATTCGATGATGAGCCAAAGCGGTTATGAATATGTGGTGCGCACAGACAGCGGTCAGATTTACAGCGTTACGCAGGGCACGGATACACTCTTGTCTGCCGGTCAGAGATGTATGTTGCTCAACGGCGCAACCTCGAGAATTATTCCGTATTACTGATAAGACGGCTATCCCGTCACAAAAACCGTCGAGTTTTATACCCGACGGTTTTTTATATGAAGAAATATTGTAAAATATCGAACTCGGATATGCGTCAGACACGAAGTAAGCGGATTGGCGCAATGTCAGACTCAAAAATCGCGGATAATTAGTCATATAGAAAAAAGGTTTCTCGCGAAGTGTACGAAAATATACTCCCGAAGAAAACTCGGAGATGCGTCAGACACGAAATAAGCGGATTGGCATAGTGTCAAACTCAAAAATCGCGGATAATTAGTCATATAGAAAAAAGGTTTCTCGCGAAGTGTACGAAAATATACTCCCGAAGAAAACTCGTAGAATGAGTCAGATACGCAGTAAGCGGGTTGGCGCAGTGGACGACAAAAGGTCCATAAGCCAACCCGCTTACAAGTAGATGATCATTATCCGAGTTTTATTTTACTTCTTCGAAGTCGGCGTCTACCACACCATCATCTTTGTTTTCGGATGAAGAACCTGCTTCAGCGCCTTGTGCAGCACCGGAAGCGCCTTGAGTTTGTTGCGATTTATACATCGCTTCGCCGAGTTTCATCGACGCTTGCATCAAAGCATCGGTCTTTGACTTCAAGTCCTCAAGATTTTCTTTTTCCATCGCGGCCTTAGTTTCTTCAACGGCCTTGTTAATTGCATCTTTATCGGATGAAGAAATCTTGTCACCGTATTCTTTAAGATTTTTCTCAACTTCGTGAACCAAGCCCTCGGCGTGATTTTTGGCCTCTACCAATTCTTTGCGCTGTTTATCGGCTTCAGCATTGGCTTCGGCATCTTTTACCATTTTGTTGATTTCGTCATCACTCAAACCGCCCGATGCCTGAATACGAATGGCTTGCTCTTTGTTGGTGGCCTTATCTTTTGCCGAAACATTGACGATACCGTTGGCATCAATATCAAACGTTACTTCAATTTGCGGCATACCGCGCGGAGAAGGTGGAATACCGACCAAATCGAATTGTCCGAGCAATTTATTGTGTGCGGCAATTTCGCGTTCGCCTTGGAACACACGAATCGTAACTGCGGTTTGTCCGTCTTCTGCCGTTGAGAATACTTGAGATTTACGCGTAGGAATCGTGGTATTGCGGTCAATCAAACGTGTGAACACACCGCCCAAAGTTTCAATACCGAGTGACAGCGGCGTTACATCCAAAAGCAACACGTCTTTCACATCGCCCATCAGCACACCGCCTTGAATAGATGCACCGACAGCCACAACTTCATCCGGATTTACACCCTTGTGCGGTTCTTTACCGAAAATTTCCTTAACTTTTTCTTGAACTTTCGGCATACGCGTCATACCGCCGACCAAAATAACTTCGCTGATGTCACTTGCCTTCAAACCGGCATCGGCAAGCGCTTTTTTGCACGGCTCTGCCGTTTTTTCAATCAAATCTTCGACCAAAGATTCGAGTTTTGCACGCGTCAGCTTAACATTTAAGTGTTTAGCGCCGGTGCTGTCAGCCGTAATAAACGGCAAATTGACTTCGGTTTGGGTAGTCGAAGAAAGCTCAATTTTTGCTTTTTCGGCCGCTTCTTTCAAGCGTTGCAAAGCCAAGCGGTCAGAACGCAAATCAATGCCCTGCTCTTTTTTGAACTCGTCGGCCAAATAGTTCACAATACGTTGGTCGAAGTCTTCACCGCCCAAGAACGTATCACCGTTGGTGGACTTAACTTCAAACACGCCGTCGCCGATTTCCAAAATGGAAACATCGAACGTGCCGCCGCCCAAGTCATAAACAACGATTGTTCCGGACGCTTTTTTATCCATACCGTAAGCAAGCGCAGCCGCCGTCGGCTCATTGATAATGCGCAAGACTTCCAAACCGGCAATTTTACCGGCATCTTTTGTTGCCTGACGCTGTGAATCGTTAAAATAAGCCGGAACCGTAATCACGGCCTTATCAATAGTTTCACCCAAATAACTTTCGGCGTATTCTTTAATTTTTTGCAAAACAAATGCCGAAATCTGTGATGGTGCGTATTTCTGCCCTTTGGCTTCTACCCAAGCATCACCGTTGTCACCGGAAACGATTTTGAACGGTGAATGTTCTTTAAACTTTCTGACTTCCGCCGAATCATAGCGACGGCCGATTAAACGCTTAATCGCAAACAATGTGTTTTCCGGATTGGTCACTGCCTGACGTTTTGCCGGATATCCGACCAAACGTTCTGTATCGGTGAACGCAACCATAGACGGTGTTGTTCTTGCACCTTCAGAATTTTCCAAAACTTTGGCATCTTTGCCTTCCATAACCGCAAAGCAAGAGTTGGTTGTTCCCAAATCAATGCCGATAACTTTATTACTCATTTTAATAAATCCTCCTTTTTTTTCTTTCTGAAAGTGTATATAGGGAGTCATTTTTTGCACTGCAAGAGTGCACGCAAAAATTTTTAGCAAATAATGCAAAAAAACATTACGGCATAACAAAATCCCCACCGACATACCATCGGCGGGGATTGAGTTTTGAACAAATAACTTTAATGTTGCGATTGCTTGGTGCGATGCATTTTACCTATTTCATCAAGCGTGCGCCGAGGCGGTGCTTTTGTCACATCACGTTCCGTTTCTTTGGTGGTTCTGACCAAAGTATCCTCCGCCGATTTCATAAACTCATTAAAGCTGAATACTTTTTTATTGCCTTCAACCATTTTACCGTCCATTTCCACGGTTGAACGCTGTTTTGGGTCTTTAACATCAACCCCGTTATCCTTACGCCAAAATGCATCACGGATAATTTTACAGAGTTTTGAAGTCGGACGATGCTCCTTATAATTATCGGTCAGCTCTTGCGAGGACGGCCATTTAATTGCCCTATCGACTTCATCTTTTGTCATCGGTTTTTTGCCCTCTGCTTTGAGTTCGGCTTGTTTTTGCATAACCTGTTTATGCCCGACCGGGTCTAAAATATCAGCATTCAATCTGGCATTATGTCCGCCGAGATATGACGCGGTTTGAGCCTCAATAATGCCGTCCATTTTTGCCCGACGTTCTAACAAAAACTCTTTCCACGGCTTGCCGCCGGCGGCCATCCGTTCTTTATCGGCATTGGCAACATACGCCTTATACCCCGGGTCAAGCATCGGATTAACCTTTATTATTTTATCTTTTCCGTCTTCGCCTTTGACTTTTCTTTCCGCCGGATTGTAACCGTGAATCATCCAATATTCTTCATCAAGGTATTTCCGTTCTTCCGGAATTTTAATTGTAACTTTTGGCGGAATATACGGTTTTTTCGGCGGTGTTTTATCTACCGGCGGTTTTGGCTTAAAGACGCTGACAACTCTGTCGGCTACCGAGCCAATGCGTTTTCTCATACCGCCGAACAACCCTTTAACCGGTTCCCAATAACCGAGACCGAACAATTTATCACCACCGTGCATAATATCCTGTCCCTCTTTTCCCGGCACCCAATGCGTATGCTTGCCTAAATCATAGCCGGCATCGGCATTTTCATTGAACGATTGAACCGGATGAGCTTCCGGACCGGTGCCGAACAAAGTAATTTTGCCGGCATCATTAACATTGTCATCAATCTGCATACCGACAACATTTTCGATTTTGGACAGCATCGCTGCCAATCCTTCCGGATTGGAAGATTTACCGGTGGATACAATCTCTTTTAAGGCATCCATATAGTTCATATCTTGACCATCTGGTGTTTTCATAGATAAATATTCACCGACGGTTGTTCCTTCCGGAACATGCAAAACGTTGGCTGCATAATCCGGATTAATCGGCGCATCAGGATTTGGAGCCAAATAAGCCAACTGCTCAAATTTATAACCCAAAACATCGGTATTCGGAACATAGTGCGCGGCTTGTCCAGGCTCGGCGGTATCTGTATAAAATTGTTTGTCATCGCCGATTGCTTGCGTAATTGCGGCGCGCAAATTTGTTACTGCATCTGAAGACACGCTGTTCGGGTCAGAAGAATCCTGCAAATCAGGTGCCACATGAAAACGCTCCAAAAATTCGCTGTAGCGCGGGTCATCTAAGCGATTTGTTGCGTGTTCGTGCTCATTTCCGGCATAGTTATGCGTGGTCGGACCGTCTTCACGATGCCCCGGAGTGCCTTCGCCTTTTTCTGAGTATGCCGGTGTAACGCCGAGCATTGAACCGACATAACTTCCGAGCCCGCCGCCGACAGCGATTGCCGATACTTTTTTCAGCGACTGCCACAATGCTTGCTTTTTATTTAATCCGTGCTTTCGTGCATCTTTATATGTGCCATAACCGGCAACAGCCAAACATCCGGCACCTAATGCTGCCGCTGCCGCAACATTTCCCGTCATCAAACAAGCACCGGCGGTAAATCCGAGTGTTGATGCAATATTGGTTGTTGCATACGGTTGCTTGGTTAAAAATTCGCCGACTTTCGGCTTTTGCCCGTTTGCTTTGGCTTCTTTCTTATAATTTTTCCAGTTCATATAAGCACCGACACCGGCCATAGCCATAGAGGTTACGCCTGCGGCCATCGGCAAATATTTAGTCATTGCCGCACCGGTAGAAAGAGTCGTCAAACCCAACGCACTGGCGGCCTTAACGCATCCGAGTGTTGCACCGTATGTTGCCAATTTTTGCCCTAAACTTGCGCCAAAGGTCCAAGCCGCTGTCTTAAACCAGTTGACGTTATATTCTTCTTTTTCATTAAAGCGCGTTCCCTTGCGGGCATCATACTTTTCAATCGGCGCATACATTCTCTTAAGCAAAGCATCTTTCGGATTATCGATATGGTCTTTACCGGCAATACGCCCGATAATACCCATTGTATCATTAACCGAAAGTTGTGTTGCGGCCTTAAATCCTTCTGCCGACATTTTTAACGGACGATTCGGATCGGTCATACGCGCTTTAAAATCTTCTAAATATTTGTCATCAATAAATCTGTCCGGCTCAATTATAGCGTTTTTAGTAACTTCTTCAGCCGTTGCCCAAGCAAACGCCTGAACTTTCAACCTGTCTTGAAAAGCTTTTTGTAAATCATCGTCTGACAAGCTCTTAACATCAGACGCCATATTTTCGATAATCGTGTTATTACGGGCAAAATCCACCATTGTTTGTAACTGGCTGTCCGATTTTATTTCAAAACCGGATTGCCAATCCAATGCATCTTGCCCCGTTTGCGGATTAACAAACTGCGGAATCGGCTGGCCGCCTTCATCATAAAAGCGAACATTATTCATAAACCGCATTGTTTCGTCATCTAAGCCGATATTTTCAAAACGTTTGGTCAAATCGCGATGATTAGCACGCACCGCATCGATATTGTCTTTGGTAATATCCGCAATGCCACGGTCTTTATCATAATCAGCAATATCCAAATCCAACTTTTTGTTAACATCATCAATTTTGGCTTGCTGAGGCGCCTCAACGTCCGGACGACGGACTTCCACCATTTCTTTATAACCATCATATACGTCTGCGATATTGACATTGTCATCAAAATTAAAGTTATCGCGGACAATATTTCTGACGCCGGTATAATATTCATCGGTCAAACGATCTATTCGTTTGGCGATGACATCTCGGCGATTCGTTAATTCGTTTTTCTTGGTTTCATCTGTTTCTTTGCCTATTTCTTCGCCATAATATTTATACACCTGCGTCAAAACAGATGGCGGAACCGAAGCGAGCATTTGTTCGTTATCCGCTGCCTTCACGACTTCATAGGCAAAAGAGGCATTAAATTGTTCGGTATCTTTTTCCGATAATGATGCAAGTGCGTTTTGTTCCGCTTCAAAAACTTTTGTTTGGTCTTGCAAATCTTCAGCAGAAAGCGGATTTTTGATTTGGCCCATTTCATTCAAAATATCATATTTCAAACGGTCGAAACGTGCCTCGTTTTTATCCGAATTATCTTGAAATTCGCGCGCATCAAATTCTTCCATTTCCTGCTTTTTATCATTGTTATCGTTACCGCCGTTATCGTTTCCGCCCGGCGTAACATTTTGCGGGCCTTTATCATTAGTATTATCCTGCCCTTCAAGAACACCGACCGTCAATGGCGGAACCGGGCCGCCCGTATTGTCGTTGTTATCCGAATTTCCGGTATTGGTTTCCGCCGGTTTTTCCTTATCGGTATTGCCGTCATCTCCTCTCATCCACGCCGTGAACGCATCATCTTCCTGAGTATAAGCTGTGCGAATATATTCCGACACGCTGAATTGATTGTCGTCTTCTTTGCGGAACAATGCCGTATCAATATATTTGTTAACCTCGTCTCTGTCTTCCGGATGTGCTTTCAAATAGGCGTCTTTTTTCTTCAAAAAATTCTGAATCAAGGGCACAACTTCTTCCGAATGCTGATTTGTCACACGCCCTTCGCTTTCGGCAATCAAGGCGTCGAAATCTTTATACAATAAATCACTGTTATAGTTCGCCAATTCATCCTGTTCACGCATAGTAGCCTGCTCTCTTTTTAGCAAATCATCTCTGATTTGTTCAAGGGAAACACCATTTTCTTTGGCGTCAAAATTCTTTACGGAAATATAAGTCTGCTGAGCCGGAGTAAGCTGCTCAAAACTGCGTGTTGTGCCGAATTCGGCACCTTTCAATGCTTCCATATCTTCTTTGTTATTAGCATTTTGGATTTCTTCCAAAAATTCCTTATCCGCATCGCTTAAATCATCAATGCTACTCTTAAAACTCATCAAAAGCGCAATTTGCTCATAGTCTGCAATTTGCGACAGGTTTGCAATTCCGAATTCTTTTTGAATAAAAGCTAAAAAATCGGCATTATCTTTAACATCGGAAAAATTATTGTAAACAGCCATAGTCGTTCTCCTTGAATATAATACTATATTTTTAGCATAGCACTTTTTTTAATTTTGTCAAATATTTTTTAAATTCGTATAATTTTTATTCTCTCTATGAAACGAATTTGTTGAAAAAAGCCCAAAGAACTTGAGTGTTATCCTGAGGAGGCGGATGCCGACGTGAGTATCTCCTCTCTCGCCGTGCGGCCTCGGGACAATAAAGCAGCAATATAACCACTTTGCGGTAATTGCATAGCGTCTAAGGAGATTCTTCATTTTGCTGACGCTGCATTCAAAAAGACGTGCTTGCTTTTTCAACAATTTTGTTAAATAGAATGTTTTTATTCTATCGAGTGGTATGGTGCAACACTTGCAAATTTGCCGGTTTATCCGTATCTGTCAGCACCGTTCCCGTGCGCACGACGGTCGCGGTTTGCCACACCATCAGAGCAAAGAAAATTATGACAAAAATATTGGCTACGATGATTTCTTGCTTATTTTCTGCAGGTGGCGACCCGTATTTATTTTTTTTGGCACTCGGACATACTGTCAAAATCAAAACATATATCAATGCCAAGAAGCACATCAAATTCAGCACGCCGCTAACAAGGAACGGGAAAGGCAAAAATTGCTGCACCAACGGATATATAGCGCCGCTGAAAGCACCGACAACCCAATACGGCGAATGTCCCGTATCTCTGACCCGACGCACAAACATTGCCGCAAGCGGAACCAAAACGGCAAATCCATAGACAACAGCGAGCAACGTCAGCACTAAATTAAGCTTTCCGACAAATCCGAAAATATGCGAAACAACGGTATTCAGCAACGCAAAACTCCAAAACTCAAACTTTCCGCTACGGCTCTTAAAATCCGCAAATTTACGAAAACCACCGACATACATTTCAAAAACTTTTTGTAATATTTCCATATTGATTTACTCCATAATTGCGCATTGCTGCCACAAACGACAATGCCTGTTATTCCACAGCGGCTGCCAATACGGCTCTGCCCCCAAAAAAATATAACCGCCGGCAGATGTATCAATTTGCTTTTGTTTAAACGTCATATTTCCCGTCATATCAAAAGTTACGATATTTTTATACACGCAAACGCCTTTATCGCATTTTAAGTCATCAATTTGCAGATTTTTCCGCTCTTTAAGCGAAAGCGGTTTAAGGTGCAAATTTTCAACCCACAAACTTTTAATCCAGCTGTCATTTTGCCGCGGCAACATAACCAAATGACCGTTGTTATCAAGCACCGCCACATCTTTGGCGAACGGAGAAAACACCATATCCGGTATTTTAGGTGCGAAAAACAACGGTATCACACCGATAATAATCGGCACCATTCCCCACCAACGCCAACGCCGTTGCCACACACAAAGCCAAAACCCACCGCCCACAATCAAGAGCAACGCCCACAGCGGCAAAGCATCTGTCTGCCACACGCTGTGCGGCAAATGCGCCACCGTATCGGTAATGCGATTCAAAACATCAACACCCCAACCGAGTGCCTTGAGCGGATAAAATGCTAACCCGAAAGGCAATACCGCCAAGCAAACCAAAATCGTCGGCATCAAATAAAATCCGATGAGCGGACCGGCAAGCAAATTACCCAAACTCGTCCAAATCGCCAACCGATGAAAATGATACAGCGAAAACGGTGCGGTTGCCAAACTCGCCACTAAGTCACACACCACAATTCCGCATAAATAAAGCAAAATCGTGCCAAAAATTCCGCGCTTTCGATGCGGTGCGCGTTTATATGTTTCATAAAACGCCACCAACGCATAAACGGCGGCAAATGACATTTGAAAACTGATTGAAATCAACGCTTGCGGCGCAAAAATCAAAACAACAAGCGCCGCAAAACTGACTATACGCAGAGAAATCGCCTCCCGATTAAATATTATGCCGACAAACACAACCGTTGTCATAATAAAAGCACGTTGCGCCGGTATCGCCATACCCGAAATCAGCAAATAAAAAGCACTGCCGATAATGGCGCAAACGGCGGCGATTTTCTTAATATCAAACTTAAGTGCCACCGCCGGAAACAATGCCAACAAAAACCGCACCGCAAAGAAAATCAAACCGGCGATTGTTCCCATGTGCAAGCCGGAAACCGAAAGAAAGTGCGCCAATCCTGAATCGCGATAATTATTTATAATATCTTTTGCCAAATGCGTTTTTTCGCCCACGATGACTGCCGCCGCAACACCGCTTTGTTCCTTATTTATAACCGAGTTGATATAACGCACCAACCCGTTGCGCACAAAATTCAACCGTTCCACAAAACCGTAAGAATGTTTTGTTTGAGGGCAGTCAATCACAAAAGTTTCGCTCTCAGCATAGCCGATAGCACTCAAGCTTTCATAAAAATACTTGCGGTCCGCTTGATACCCGTTCAAAACCGCAAGCGGTTCGCGCGGAAAAACTGTCGCAACCATCTCGACGCATTGTCCGATTTTCAAACTTTCCGGAGCAGGCAAAATCGTTATACGAAAATCACCTTTCAGCGATTTTTCAAAATCGGCCACATCGGTCAATAACAAGCGCATTTTACCGGTTTCCGAATACGAAATATTTTGCACCTTTCCTGTCAGATAAGTTGCTGTTTTTGCTTTTATATTTTCTATATTTTGTGCTTTATAAAGTGTTTGTGCCTGAATATTGAGAAAACCGCCCAATATAAATAATCCGCTCACAAATAAAAGCGAAAGATTTTTATGGCGCAATAAATAAAACAGCACCAACCACAATTCAAAAACGCCGAGCATCAACCACATATTCGGCTCTGTCGGCAACGCAAAATACAACGCAATTCCCAAACCGAACAAAAACGGAAGCCACGCAACCGACCGGTCTTGTTCGGCATTTAAGTTTTCTGCACAATAATTTTTCAGTTTATACCATTGTTTTTTCATTTGCGTCGGTTAATAAGCTCTATAATTGCCGTTGCCGCATTATCACTCGGTGTCTGTTTGCCTAAGCCGAGATATGAGCGCAGTTTTACAAAATTATCGATTTGCCGCTTATACAGCGTATCCTTTGCCAAAAATTGCTCAACATATTGCATAATGGTAATCGGATTACAATCTTGTTGCAACAGTTCCGGCACAACTTCATAACCGAGCAGAATATTGGTCAAATTCACAAACTGAATATGTAAAAAGTGCCGTGCCAACCACTCGGTCAATTTTGGCACCTTATACGCGACAATATGCGGCACCCCGATAATTGCCAATTCAAGCGCCACCGTGCCGGACGCGGCAATTGCCACATCAGCATTTTGAAAAGCGGCACGACGTTCATCTTCGCCTTCCACAATCGTAATTGGTAGCTTCGATTCTTCCACCATTTTACGCACCCGTTCGGAAACCGTGCTGACGGTCGGTAAAATGTATGTAAAATCAAAATGCGCCTTTTGCATTTTTTTCACAACTTCCAAAAAATCAGGCAACAAACGCTGAACTTCATTATGCCGCGACCCCGGCAAAATCAGCATAATTTTACTGTCTGTCGGAACTTGGTATTTTTTGCGAAAATCATCTGCACTTATCTTTTTAATGATGGTATTTTCAATCACCGGATGTCCGACAAACACCGTTTCCAAATTATACGGCGTAAAATATTTCGGCTCATACGGAAACAAAGTCAACAACAAATCAATATATTTATACATTGTGCGTGCGCGTTTTTTCTTCCACGCCCAAACTTGCGGCGCCACATAATGCACTTGCGGAATCCCCAAATGACGTTCGCGCAGTTTTTGATGAATGCGCGCGCAAAAACTCCAACTGTCTATTGTAATCACCACATCCGGCTTTAAGCGTTCTATCTCGGCTACGGTTTGTTTAATGCGTTTCAAAATACGCGGAATGCTCGGAATAACCTCCGCCAACCCCATAACCGCCAATTCGGATATATTAAATAAAGTGCTTAACCCCTGCGCTTGCATTGAATCGCCGCCGATACCCATAAAAAACGCATCTTTATCTTGGCGTTTAATCGCTTCCATCAAGTGAGCGCCGAGTGAATCGCCCGACGGCTCGCCGGCAATCAGATAATATTTCATTTTATCTCCTCCGTCGGCTTAATTCCGACGATAAACATTTTATATTTATTTGCTAAGTCCACAACTTCTTGTTCATTCACAATCAGAGCGTTACCGGCGTGAATCGCCACACCGCGCATACCGGCATTGTGCAGATTTTCAATTGTTTTGGTGCCGATGGTCGGTAAATCAATCCGCATATCCTGCTGCGGCTTACGCAATTTAACCAAAACACCGCCGTTGCCTTTGCGCTGATATGTGCCGCAACGTTCAATCAATTTATCCGTGCCTTCAATTCCTTCAACACCCAAAACCAACCCCTGTTGCACAATCACAGACTGTCCGACATCCAAGCGACCGAGTTCAAGCCCGACCTCAACGCCGCGCGCTATATCGGCAATTGCCTGTTTATCAGGCTTAGTTTTGGTCAAAACGCCTTCTTGAACTAACAAGTCCGGCAGAACTTCGTGAATCCCAATCACACGCATATTTTCCGATTCGATTTCTTTAACCAAAGCGCGCAAAATACCATCATCGCCGATTGATTTCATCCCGATTCGCGCAAAAAAAGCGGCCGTGCGCAAGTCCGGCACCAAATCGGCCAAACTCGGACGATGAATTGTGCCAATCATCACGATTTCTTCCACATTTTGCTCGTGCATCAACTTAAAACCCGTGCCGGCCTGTCCGATACGCACCCATTTATGCGGAACATCCGACGTAAAAATCTCTTTATCGGCATTATTTTCAATCGCCAACACAAAAAAATCGCGTTCTGTTTGTTGACAATGCCGTATCAATATTTGCGGCAAAACACCGCCGCCGGCAATAATGCCTAATTTTTTTTGCTTTGTTGCCATATTTTCGTCACTTTATGTTGCATTTTGAATAGATATTAACAAATCAACCGATAAAAACAACATTTTTTTGAAAAAATATATTGACAAAATATTTCTTCTGTGTTATTTTTTAGACAGAAATTCAAATTATTTACAAACAAAAAAAATTTTTATTATGAAAAAGAACGATAAGTTAGTATGGGTTGCAGGAGTTCAGGTTCGTGAGGATCAGGTTCAAGGTCGTCTTCAGGCATTAGCCCGTGGCCACAACCTCAAAGCGCAACTTGCTGCCGACCAGAAAGAAGAAGAGAGGAAGCTGGCTGACAAAGGATATTCTCCTTCAGAGATTTTTTGCCTCCGCCACGCCAACCGTATCAAGACGTTAGAGAATATGGGCTTTGGCACCATCACTCGATGCTACCGCGGCAAACGCTCTACATAAACTCACAAGGTCAACTTTTGATAAGCTCTGCTTATATCGAAAGTTGGCCTTTTTTTACTTGGTTCAATAAAGAACATCTTTTTAATTTATTTGATTATAAATAACACTTTTTAATTGACTTTTTGCATTTTGCAACCTAAGAGAAAAATCGGAGGGCAAATATGCATCATTTTGTCACAAAGCTAAAATGTTTTTTTGATAAACACAAAAAAGGTATCAGAATCCGATTATCTAATCGCTTTTGTATCGTCATTACGGGCGGACACATTTATTTTGTATACAAATCTTCATCCGCTTCAATAATCCGAATCGGCAAATACGACTGCTGAAACAGCTCGTGCCGCAAACAATGCACAGAAAATCTCAACCGGCTAAATATCCAAGTTATCGACAAACTTCGCGCGCTCGATAATAAAACGAAAGCGCGGTTCCGGGTCTTTTCCCATCAGGCGTTCGACCTGCCGTCTGGTTTCAAAATCTTCAGCCCGACCTTCTTCGGTATCCGTGTTAGGAATCATAACACGCAGTAAAATACGATTATTTTTATCCATTGTCGTTTCTTTAAGCTGTGTCGGACTCATTTCGCCCAAACCCTTAAAGCGGCTTATGTCCGGTTTGGTATTACCCTTTGTAACCTTGGCTAAAATTTTATCCTTTTCTTCATCATCAAGCGCATAATAGTTTTTACCGCCCGCCACAATCTTATACAACGGCGGCGTGGCAATAAACAAATGTCCGTTTTCAATCAACTTCGGCATATGCTGATAGAAAAACGTCATCAACAGCGACGTAATATGCGCTCCGTCAACATCGGCATCGGTCATGATGATGATTTTTTCATAACGCAACGCATCTTCATTATAATTATCTTTCACGCCGCAACCGAGCGCTTCTATCATATCCTTAATCTCTTGATTTTGCGCAATTCTTTCAACCGATGCGCTTGCCACGTTCAAAATTTTGCCGCGCAACGGCAAAATGGCCTGCGTCACCCGGTCACGTCCTTGTTTAGCCGAACCTCCGGCCGAATCACCCTCGACAATGAATATTTCGGTATTTTCCGCCGCCGCTTGTGAGCAATCCGCCAATTTTCCCGGTAGCCGCAGTTTTTTAGTCGGAGACTTGCGTGCCTGTGCTTTTTCTTCTTTCTTTTTACGACGCGCCTCGGCACGTTCGAGCACATATTCTATCAGAGCTTTAGCGTTTTCAACATCACTCGACAGCCAGTGGTCAAACGAATCTTTCACTGCCGTTTCCACCAAATGAATCGCTTTAGTTGAGGTCAATTTATCTTTGGTCTGTCCTTGAAACTGCGGGTCGGTAATAAATACCGAAAGCATCAAACAGGCGTCACTGAGCAAATCATCGGCGGTTATGGTTGATATTTTCTTAAAGTTTGCCATTTCGCCATATTCTCTCAATCCGCGTGACAAGGCCGAACGAAAACCTGTTTCGTGTGTTCCGCCCTCCGGTGTAATCACGGTATTGCAATAAGAATACGAAAAACCGCGTTCATCAATCGGCCAGGTAATCGCCCACTCGACGCGTCCTTCGTTATTGGCAAGCTCCGATTCGCCGACAAAAGATGCACGATTGATTGTGGCCCGTTCGCCGATTTGAATATTCAAAAAATCAGACAAACCGTTCGGATAATGCAATTCGGCTTCCGCCGGCGTTGTATCCCCTTCGGTAATCAATTCCGGCGCACACTTCCAGTTAATCAGCACCCCTTTAAATAAGAATGCCTTTGAACGCGCCATCCGATAAACACGATTGGCAATAAACTGATTATTGCCCTCAAAAATCTCGGCATCCGGCTTAAATGTAATTGACGTGCCGCGCCGATTTGGGCAATTTCCGACAAGCGTCAGCGGTGTTATCGGCTTGCCGCGCGAATATTCCTGCCGCCACAATTTTTTATCACGGGCAACTTCTACCACCAAAGTTTCCGACAACGCATTCACAACCGACAGACCTACACCGTGCAAACCGCCCGAAACCTTATACGCACCGCTGCCGAATTTGCCGCCGGAATGGAGTGTGGTTAAAATAACTTCAAGCGCCGAAACGCCCGGATACTTCGGATGTTCGTCCACCGGAATACCGCGTCCGTTATCCGCAATCGTAACGGTTCCGTCGGCATTCATCGTAACATCAATATGATTAGCGTATCCGGCAACGGCCTCGTCCATCGAGTTATCCAAGATTTCCGCAACTAAATGGTGCATCGCCTGAATATCCGTCCCGCCGATATACATACCCGGTCGATGACGCACCGGTTCCAACCCCTCCAAAACCTCAATATCGGTCGCCGTATATTCGGCCTTGCTTTGCGTTGATGATGTATTCGTTTCAAATAAGTCGGACATTTTACCCTCAAAAAGACACTCAAATTATCGTCAAAATAGCCGATAGACACGGAAAATTCAAGCAAAAACCCAAAATCATAAACAAAAAAAACGCACCGCTCCGAACAAACCGATAAAAACAAAATTGTTGCAATTTTACAGAAAAAGAATATACTGTTTTCGTTGCGCAATTATATTATAAACTTTTGGGGTAAAAATTATGAAAAAGACAGTTTTCGGGATTATTTCGGTTGGCGTGATGTTATTTTGTATGAACGCGCAGGCCGAAGAAAAAACGGATATTGAAATGCTGACCGCGATTTTAAATGAATCCTATGGTGCCGAAGTTACGCTTGAATCAAACGGACAGAAATACACCGTTACCTATCCGGAAGTCACAATAGAAGACACGGAATTGCAATATACTGAACCGAAAAGCCCCGATGATGAGCCGCAACTCGAAACCAAGACGGTAACAAGCATTATTCCGGCAACAACGGCTCAATGTTCCAAAACAGAAGATTTTGATTCTCACGCACAATATTATATTACACACAATGCACCACACAAGTTTATTGCTCAGCTTTATAACCGATTGGGTTTTTCTTTCCTAAAAGATATCGAAATCAAAAACTTTCGCGAAGAGCTGAAAATCGTGCCGCAACTCGGCCTTGTCAGCAAACAAAAGATAACACTCGATAATGCCGTTTATACGCAAAAAGATGAAACAACCGGCTTAAAGAGCGAAATCGGCAATTTACAAAAATACGAACTTTTGCAAGAAACTTCCAAACAAGACGACAAACTATTGTTTCGCATAAGCACAAATATGGATATGTTAAATGCCGTTTTACCGTTTTTCTCTCTGCATATTAAGTCAGAAAAACATATTTCCGAGATGGAATATAATCTCCCGAAAAATCAGAGTTTTGACTATGTGCATATTGCGCAAAATCTGGCGAATATAATCTCGGCAAAATCGGCGGTTGTCGGGCACGGCATCAAAATCGGAATCGATATGTTTGACCTTGCTGTTACCCTCGATACCGACATCAAAAACAATACTCGACGCGAAAAAGACGAAACAATCAGCACTTACGGCTCATTTTTGCTTGCCAATATCAATATTGCCGGCGACTTAATCGATAAAGAAAAGAAACCGAAGTCCGTTGAAATAAAATATGCGCTCAAAGATTTGCCGCCGGAAACATTGGAAGAATTAGGTAAAATTCAGCAAGAAAAATCCGAACGTATGGAAAAAGCGGAATCCTTTAATGACTTGATGGCAGCCAAACACGCAAGCGACGAACAGTTCGCCGAACTTTTTGATAAGTTGGCCGAAAAAGCCAAACTGAACGCCATCATCGAAACCAAATTTGACAACGCGGCGATCACGGCTGATTTTGTGTTGGAACGCAAAAACGGCTATTTATACGGCATCGGCAAGGTCAAAGTGAGCAATTTATACAACATCTTTCCGGAGCAAAAACAGTGCGCCGGCAAATCGGAAGCCGATAATAATTCGACATGTCAACCCGATATGATATTTGAGGCACTTCAAGATTTTATCGACACGTCCAAAAACGATTCGGAAACGGTGTATAAATATACCGAAGAAGGCATCTTCAAAAATGATGTCAAAATCGGCGAGCCGATAGAGTTGGACTTCAAAAAAATGTATCGGGAAAAGCAACAAAAAGATAAAGAACAAGAAGAAATGTTGCGTAAAATGATGGAAGAAGAAGCCGATAAAGAATCAGCATCGGCGTCTAATCCGTTTTTAGCGCCTGACTGGTGGGAAAAAGCTACCCCGCAAGAGGTAGAAACAGCTATCAACAACGGTGCGAGTGTTACGGAAAGAGATGAAAATGGTATGACACCTTTGATGTGGGCAGCACGGTTTAATCAAAATCCGGAAGTTATCGAAACTTTAATCAAGCACAGTGCTGATATTAAGGAAAGAAATGAATATGGTTTCACACCTTTGATATATGCGGCAGAATATAATGAAAATTCGGAAGTTATCGAAACATTAATCAAGCACGGTGCGAGTGTTACGGAAAGAGATGAAAATGGTAAAACACCTTTGATGATGGCGGCACTATTTAATCAAAATCTGGAAATTATCGAAACGTTAATCAAGCACGGTGCTGACGTTAGGGAAAGAGATGAATATGGTAACACACCTTTGATGGAGGCGGCAGCAGGAAATCAAAATCCGGAAGTTATTGAAACATTAATCAAGCACGGTGCTGACGTTAAGGAAAGAGATGAATATGGTACCACACCTTTGATGGAGGCGGCAGCAGGAAATCAAAATCCGGAAGTTATTGAAACATTAATCAAGCACGGTGCTAATGCGAAAGCAAAAAATGCTGATGGCAAAACCGCGTTGGATTATGCTAAGGAAAATGAGCATATTTATCGCACCGATGCTTATTGGTTGCTTAACGACAAAACGTATCAATAAAAACATCCTTTGTCATGCTGAGGAGCGTAGCGACGTGAGCATCCTCGGACGATAGTCCGACATAACCGCACTGTCGTGCGGAGATTGTTACGTCGTGCAAAACACTCCTCACAATGACATAGAAGCATTTCTAACGCCCGTTCACAATGGCCTTATAAAATACGTCATCTTTTGACGCATTGATATGTCATATATGTTCTATCAATAAAATTCAAAAGGACGAAAAATATGAAAAAAATACGAGAAATTGTGATAGATACCGAAACAACAGGCATAAATCCGCAAAAAGGTGACAAATTGGTTGAAATCGGCGCGGTCGAACTCTTAAACGGCAAACCGACCGGCCGTGTTTTTCATCAATACATCAACCCGCACCGTTCCGTTCCAAAGCGCATCAGTGCCATACACGGCTTAGATGCAAACTTTTTGCGCCGTTATCCGAGCTTTAAGAAAATCGCGCCGCAATTTTTGCAATTTATAGGCAAAGACAGCGTTTTGGTAGCTCATAACGCATCGTTTGACCTCGATTTTTTGAACTGCGAACTCAAAAATAGCGGCTACCAAAGTTTGTATGACCATCAAATCGTGGATACACTTTCATTGGCACGACAAGCATTTCCCGAGCAGCGCAACACACTTGATTGTTTGTGCAATCGCTTCCATATCGACAACTCTATGCGTATTTTGCACGGCGCACTGTTAGATGCGCGGCTGTTAGCCGAAGTTTATCAGCACCTGCGTCCGCGAAAATTCGCAAAACTACGCAAATGGTGGACATCCGTCAAGCAATTCGTTTTTGCACCGTTTGCCGGCAATCGGCAAATTCAGCGAATTATTTATTGACTTTTGTCCATAATATATTAAATTAACAACAAAACCAATCATTATACCTATGGATTATAAACAATTTATCCAAGATGAGTTGAGTAAATTCCGACTTATCTTAAACGAATGCGGTGTTTCCGGTGATGAATGGCGAAAGTATATGGCAATTAAACTGCGCCTCTTAAACGGACAATTCCTTTTTGAGAACAATCCGCTGTGGAAAAAATTCGTTTCAAAAGTGCACCCCCTTGTTCGTGTCAGAAATGGCAACATTGTATGGCACGGACACAAAACCGGTGACATATTAACGAAAATTTCCGTCACAGACTTCAACCGGTTTATCGATGCGGAAAAATTTGATGCAGAACTCAATCCTTTGACGAGTTCCGTGCTGTCCGGCGGCAGAATCAATGTCTGCTTTCCGAGTGACAGCGCCGATGTCTTCCGTCCTTCGGCAGAATGTGTGTTTCAACAACTTCCTGACCGAATTTCAATGACCGGTTTGTTGTTTGAAATTTGTCTGCCTTTCGTCGATGTTCAAAAATGTTATAACCGTGTGCTTAAGTGCCATATTGCAACGGTTGAGCTGTATTATTACAGTTATCCTTTCAGCATTTGAACGCCCGTGACCAAGAACTTCCTGTTCCCGAGCCGGAAAAATTAGATGTTCGCCAAACACATGAGGTCCGAAGGTCAAAGAACCCGAAAAACCGAACAAAGTAATTCGCACACCGCAACGCTTGTGTTAAATCTTAACAAAAAACTCGCCGACAGTCCTAAACTGTCCGCGAGTTTTTTTATATTCAGACTTATTTATTATTCAAGCCCATAAGTTTTTTGCATTCCGATGAAAGAATCTGCTTTAAGTCATCGGCGGTATATCCTTTAAGATGAATATAATCAAACGACTTACGCCCATAAATATACCACCAGCAGAAAAAATGCCCGACAACCCACACAAAAGCCAAAACGCACAGAACAAATTCATTTGCTTCAGTCGTGTGCGAATTTTTGACACCATACCACAGAGCATTGATAAAGTCGCCGTAACACATCATACCCGCAAAAGCAGCAATGCTGACAGCCAAAACGCTCAAACAAACAGCAACCGTGCGGTAGCACTTATTCTTCCAAGCCGCATACTGAGGGACTAAAAAGCCGAGCCAAATCACCAGCAAAATCACCCCCTCTATAACCATAAAAATTTTTCCCATAAGCCCAATTATATTGTGAATTAATAATTATTTTTAACCGGTTCAGTTTATTAAAAAAAAGCCATTGAGTCAAGACGCATATTTTAATATTGACAAAAACAAACCGAACGTTTTATACTGTTCCCGAACCAATAACTATTTAGATATGGATATAAAAAAGAAATTAGAAAAATTTAAGTATGCTCTCCGTTCTCATAATATGTCTGAGAGGGAAAAAGAGGCCTACATCGAACTCGAAACACACCTACTTCAATCTGAAACTATGCCATTTAAAGAGCTTTTGGCCCGTGCTAAAAAGATTAAACCGCTTGTTCGGGTTGACGGTGACCACAACGGTGTTTTGGGTTTTCGCAAAAAATGTCATGATTTTGCGGATTCTGATACGCTTTGTTTTTGCAAGCCCTGCGACATCCGCAACCGCAGTTACCTCTACGATTTCAATGCTTCAAGCGTTGTCATGACAAAAGGAAAACCTTTTGCTGTTCCCAAGCACCAAAAGGTCGGTGAATTCACATGCTATCACGACACCGGAGCTTTTTACGGTTGCCTGATGCCGAGTGTAGATGAGGTTTTGCAGCAAATGCCGGCAGAAATTGATTGGCACACGGTTGACGCGTTTGAATTATCATTCCCGTCATTGAATTTTTGTGATGTCTATGACGCTCTGTTAGACCGTCATATGTCGACGGTAATTCTCTATCGCTTTGACAACGGTCTTCCCAAACGCATTAAGGCACAACCGATTGTTTATAACGGACAACGTTACTTCTGAACTCTAAGGCCCTTGCATTTTGCAGGGCTTTTTTTATTGACTTTGGCACAAAAAATCCTTAACTATTGCAACAAAATCCGTATTATCTATATAATCATTCACTAAAATTTTTTTTGCGTATGAAAAGAGCTTTATTGGGTGTCGTTGTGCTTATCGCCGCCTTAGTTATCGGACTTGCAACCACAGCCACTTTTTTAGGCGAAGGTTTGGCAGGTTATTTGTTGATTTATGTAGCTATCCTTATCGGTGCCGCCCATTGGTTGCCTCATCTCTTTGCCCCGAAACGACAGAAAATCATCTTCCTTTTAGAGAAAGGATTAGGTATTTTCTTTATGGTTGTTTGTATCTTTTTTGCAATTTTTATCGGCCTAACCAATACAATGTTCCAACGAATTTTTGTATGGCTTTTGCTGACCGGTTTAACCCTGATATTTACGAGTATATGGCAAACATTCAGAAAATAGCCGAGGCCTTAGCGCTGCTGGCTTTCAGAGATGCGCAAGATGTTGCGAAAGTTTTGGAAGAAGAATACGGGATTACACCTCAAACATCGGAGAAAAACGAAAAAACATTCACGCTGAATGTAGAAAATCTCAAAGAACAACAGCAACAAATTGTCTTTTTGCAAAAAGAAATGCAAGAAGAGCAAAAACGCAAACAAAAACCCTATGCACCGCGTAAAATCGGAAAACCGCGCGGATTTCCCGACAATATGCGGCGCCGCAAATAATCGATACCGCCGATATTCAAAAGAACATCGGCGGTATCTTTTTTGAAGTTCAAACGCCTTAAAACAAGAGTATTGCCGCGGCAACAAAAAAATGCACAAACGCCATTAGAACTAACAAACTTCCGATATCCTTGGCTTTTTTAGAGAGCGGATGATATTCTTCGCCAATACGGTCAATAATAACTTCGATAGCCGTGTTAATCAATTCCATAAACAGAATCAAAAACAATGCAAAACACAAAAAAGCACGCGTAAAGTTTGTCATCGGCAGCAAACAGCACCCCACGCCGCAAACTATACAAAACAGAAAATCCTGCCGAAACGCCGCTTCACTTTTAAAAACCGCCTTAAAGCCGTCAAATGAATATTTGAAAGCTTTCAAAATTCTTTTTATACCGTTATCTCGTGCCTTCATCCTCAGCTCTGCTATTCAAATTTTTCTAATTCTTCGGGCGTAAAATCAATTTTTTCGCCGTTCACCACAACATACCCGCTGAGTGCTTTACCTTTGTCAAAAACAATCTCGACGCTGATTTCGCCTTTTTTATCAAATGTTTGTTGAACACCGTGCAACACACCCCCAACATAATTTTGTTCATGATGAACTTTACCGTTGCGGTAATAATGATAGATTGTGCCGATTGGCGCACCGTTTTCAAACATCCCTTCGTATAAAAGCGTGCCGTCTTCGTTATAAAACTTGCCCTGTCCGTTCGGCAAGCCGTTTTTGCTATACACTTCCATCTTAACATTACCGTTGCTGTGATATGTTCGATATAGCCCGTTAATCGGCGTTTCGTCGATATTATAAACCACACCGTTTTTCACGGTTGTATTGTTTTCGTTATAGATTTCGTTTTTTTCCTGCTTTTTACACGCAGAAAGCATCAACAGCACTGATAAAGCCAAAATCGCGAATCGCATCATTTTCTCCCGTTTTTTAACAGTTATAAGCTACCGAAAAACAGCCCGATTGTCAAACATCAATGCAAAAAGCGCACAATTTATGCAAAAATATGCGCTAAGCACGGAAATTTGGGGAAATTCGGCGTTTTTTTATTTGACAACCATTTTTATGTGCGCCTACTATAAGCGCCGAGAAGTTATTCTCGTTTTACAAATTTAATTATAAAGGAATAAAAAAAATGAATAAAAGTGAATTAATTAAGAGCATCTCTGACAAATCCGGTTTGACACAAACCGATTGCGCCAAAGCATTGGATGCTTTCATTAGCACGGTAAGCAACTCCTTGAAATCCGGCAACGATGTTCGTTTGGTCGGTTTCGGCACTTTCGGCACTTCTAAGAGAGCGGCCACCACGGCTATCAACCCGCGCACTCGTCAACCGGTAACAGTTGCCGCTCGCAAAGTTGCTAAATTCAAAGCCGGCAAAACCTTGCAAGACATTGTGAATAACAGCAAGAAATAATTTTCTCAAATTCACTGATAAAAAGGCAGCGGATAATTTCCCTGCCTTTTTTTTTATCGGAATATTGTCCCAAAATAAAAAACTCCGATTGACAATTTTATGCTCTATAAAACATCTTTTTTGCGCTCCTATTGTGTCAAACACAAAAAAAAGATGAAAGCGCATATTTTCTTATTGACAAGAAGATTTTTTCAAGTTAAAAAATAATTCGCTTATGGCGGATGTAGCTCAGTTGGTTAGAGCCAGG
>CAMAJR010000007.1 GCA_945835885.1 uncultured Alphaproteobacteria bacterium | reverse complement strand
GCCGATGAGCGCCGTAGGTCGTGAGCAAACAACAAAGTGTTTGCGAAGGACAATCATGTCGCCCCGACCACAAACACAAAAAGCCACCATTTTTGGTGGCTTTTTGTGTTTGTAGATTGCGTGCAATAAGGTTCGAACACGCGAGGGAGCGTGTTTGATAAGGAGACTTGGCGAGACGGGAGTATCGCCGTATAAAGTCGACGCAGCGGCGCAGATTTTTTTTACAAAAAATCAAGCCAATCTCGTCGCCCCGACCATTAAAACAGAAAAGGCGGTGTTTATCACCGCTTTTTCTGTTTTAAAGAACGAAGTGAGCGGATGCGAACACGAAGAAGCGTGTTCGGCTACAAGCGAAAGGCAGACGAGAGTATGCCGGTCGGCGATTAGCCGATGAGCGCCGTAGGTCGTGAGCAAACAACAAAGTGTTTGCGAAGGACAATCTTGTCACCTTAAAATCTTTCATCAATTTTGAAAAAATCCCGATTTGTACTAAAACGCCTGAAAGGCAAAAGGAAAATCACTCTCTTTTTAATTCTTTGAATTTGCGATATAATTCCGCCACGCTTGCAAAAATCTTCCGAAACGTCCCATATACCCGGCAATCATATAGCAAAGGCGAAACCGAATACCTTTAAATTAATGTGTTGTATTTTAAAGGCTTGCCATTTCTGACAAGCCTGCTTGATAGATTTAATCCAACTCTAATAATTCCTGCCATGTCTTCTCGCACCATTCTTTTTGATGCCCGTTTTGCAAGCAATCTTTTTTGTATGCATATTCCTGGTAATGCGGATATAAGAAAAAGAAAGCTATAACACAGATTAAAACAAATACGATACAATAAAGTGCAATTTTATAAATACCGCTAACTGCTTTATCTAATATTTGCTTTACGCATATTTGGTGTTCTTCTGTCATCCAACAAATCCTCGCAAATCAATAAACTCTGCCTATACAGACTTCTTCACTATTACCTTCATCCATACATTCTTGAATCAATTTTGTATTTTGTTCCAAATTTATATAGAAATCCCAATAACAAAAAGCTGTAGTTGCAATAAAAAATAATGCAATAAAGAACCCAATCTAGCACAATAGTTTAATAACGTCTGTTGATATATCTTTGAATAAGCTCATCACAATCTTCCTCTACCTTAATTTAAGACATCTATCTCAGACCAAATACTTTGACAATGCTCTTGTGTATCTCCTTCTTTAACGCAGTTGTCTATAAATTTCTTTTCTTCATAAAGATAGAATATTTGTATAAAAAGAACAACAACAAGCGCCACCATAATGAGACACAATATACATCTATAAAATACATACCAAATTGATTTTAATACATTTTTATTCATTTTAATACATTCCGCGCAATATATAGAGGGCGTTAAATAATATTAATAACCTCTATATCACTTGATAATTACCTTATGCCTAATTTGCGCATATTCGGTGTTCTTCGGTCATCCAACAAATCCTCGCAACTCCGGTTTGGATTATTATATCCCAAGTTACTACCATAAAGATTGTTTTGCAAGTCTTTTCTACTATCTTTCATGATTTCGCTATGGCTTTGGTGTTTTAAGAACCTTTTTTTAGGATAATCCATCAAATACTCTTTGGCATACCCCAAAACAATACCATTATCTCGACTTTGCGGACTTATTTTTGCTAATTCACATTGTAACAACGGGTGGTAATAATTATCTATATCAGCCCCTTGCCCAGAACCGAACGTTTTTACAAGTTGATTTCCTGTTTGATTCATCTTTTGCCAATAATCATATGCTATCTTTGTGTCTGCAGCTAATTCACCAAGTTTCTGCCCTATATTGTAGCCAATAGAAGCCGGATTGAGGGTGTTAAAACTTTGAAAAATAGAGTTGTTATTTCCCATAGTATTACTATTTGATTGTCCTATCATATTAGCTGTATTGTCAGTATTATTATTTTGAAAATAACTGCTCGGTTTTCCGACCAAACTTTCGGTATTGACGGTATAATCGGAATTTACAAAAACTTGCCCGTTATTTATGTTGTTATTCAACTGATTTGTAACATTTTCAATGTTTTGCTTAATGTTTGAAGTGCCGAAGCGAAGTATAGCGAACGCAAAAAAGCGCGAGCTTACGAAGCAAGACCGGTGAGTAAGCGCAAGCCAGACGGAAGTATCGCCGAAAAAAGCCGACGCAGCGGCGCAGATTTTTTTACAAAAAATCAAGCCAATCATGTCGCCCTTAATAATCAAAACCACAATGTCTTTATCTTTTGAAAAAATCCGCTTGATTTGTACTAAAACGCCTGAAAGGCAAAAGGAAAATCAATCTCCTTATAATGCTTTGAATTTGCGATATAATTTTGCAATAACGGCAAAAATCTTCCGAAACGTGCCATATACTGGGGAAACATATCCCAAAGGCGAAACCGAATACCTTTAAATTAAGCAAAAAATTGTCGTTATTACTATCAATATTAAGAAATAAATCAATGTTTGCCACAAAAGCCGTTTTCCGGAACTTAAAGTTTTATTTTTGTAAAAGCGGTTTATCAGCGGATTAGCCAAGATATAGGTCAATACAAACGATATAACGGCAAATATCCGAAAGTTATATCTTAATGTTTCTTTGTTTTTTAAATAAAACTCCAAATCATCTCCTTCAAAAGGAGTATTTTCCAGAAAAGCAAAGAACAAACCTATCGTTAGTGTAACGATTATAATCCAGTATATCCAAAATTTTGCGACATCAATCAACTTATTTCCGAATTTAGGCATTTCAAATCCTTTCAAGCTATTTCCACTTTGTTTGGATGTATTCACGAGTTTTATCTTGCAACTTTTTATTGTATTTGTAAAGAGGTGAATTATAGGCTTTTGCTAAATCAGCATTTGTCCAATCAGAAACATCCTTATATAAAGGTGAATTGGTATCTGAAACCGCATGAATGAAATCCATCTCGCTGACATTCTGAGCCATAGGTGAATTTGGATTTTGATATTCTCTCAAAAGATTTACCGTTTCATCTTCATTTTTGTTTAATGGTTTTATCCCTAAATCTATTCCGGTTGCTCCGGAAAAAGCTTTTTTACCTCCAGTTTTTATTAATTGTTTTTTTAATAAACTTACCGCAGTTGGTAATAATTGTATTGGCATTTTATTCTCCTATTAAAAGTTTTAATTACTATTCAGATTAAAACTCTAACAGAAGAAAAACGGCTTGTATATGCCCTACATCATGCGGAAATTAAGCTTTATCATGCAGAAGCTTTTTAAATTCGCGATTATTTTGTTGTGCCAATTGCCTCAATTTGTTTTTTTGATTCTGCTCAACATAAGGTATTTGCATTTCATTTGCTTTATTTGCTAAGAACCATTCAACAAAACTGTTTGCCGTCAGTTTGTAGCCATTTTGCAAAGCAATATCAAACTGTTCTCGTTGAACTTTTTTAAAATATTCCCGAAATGGCGCATACTTTTGGTCTTTAATGTCTGATTTTCGTTTGGCCTCTGAGCGCGTATGACATTCTATAACAGATTCAATAGTATCATTATGTAATTCTCTCCAGTGTTCTCTTGCCTCTTTCAGCATATCCGCCGCCCACGATAAAATCTGTTGCTGAAATTCTTTATTTTGGCGCAAATACTCATTATGCAGGCACATTGCATCAAATTTGCGCAATGCCCTGATTGGTATAATTTCTTTATAATCCATCTCTACTCCTTTACTAAATAAGAATTATATTATTTTAGTTAGGTAGTAATACCTAAATAAGCAGATGATTGTGGCACTGGTGCGAGCTTTCGGCTGGCAACATAAACTCGAACATATATATTAAGGAAAAAGCTCTGGAGGTAAATCCGGAGCATTTTTTTGATTATTATGAGCGACACGATTGGTGTGACCGGAAATACAGAAAATTGGACGGTTGGCATTTCGCATTGCATCATCTCGCCAAAACCGGCACGTATATATAACCGGTAACACAAAAGGCGGTGGCATTTCCCCACCGCCTTTTCAGGTTATAAACTGCGCTTAAAACATACCACCGTTCCAGCCCCAGAGGTCGGCCGGATGGTAGGTTACATAAACATTTGCGCCGTCAATACCGTAATCGTTTTGCAAAATATCGCAAATTTCGCCGGTTAAGCCCTGACAAGCTGATTTAGATGCCGAGCCCAGCAAGAGAATAGCTATGTAGGCACCTTTTTCAAGGTTCCGCTCTGCCATATATAACGATTTATCGTCCTCAATGTTCGCCATAATATAGGCTTTCGGTTTACCAAACGCGGCCGAAACGGCACCGGTCAACTTCTTTTGCAGGTCATCTTTCTGGCGCTCGTCCAGTTTAATACTTATTTTTGCTTCAATGTACGGCATTTTTTATCTCCTTTGTAAAAATATTAGTTGCTTTAATTATCACCGCAAAATGCGAGATGTCAAAAGAAAAATATTCATCGGTGCCGAAAATTTTAACGTGTCCTTCCCAGCGATTTTTTATATACGGGGCCGCAAGCCGCGCCATTTTTCTAGTGAAACAGGTTTTTGTTTACTGGTCGCCCCTTTGCGGAAAGCCTTATTCCATAAGGATTTTGAGCGAATGCACTAGTTTAAATATGCCATTTTATTTAAAGCAATGTGCAACATTTGTACATTGGAAAAATATTTATGTATCCGAAGATGACCTAGTTAAAGCGTAATTATTTTACTCTAAAAAACTCCCTAATGAGATAATTGGGGAGTTTTTGATTGCTTTTTTCGGAAAATTTCGTAGTTTATTGCACTGAGAAAGGTAAAGTTTATGATTAAAGTTTTGTTTGTATGTCTGGGGAATATTTGTCGGTCGCCGATGGCGCAGTTTGTGTTTAAGCAAATGGTTGAGGAGCGCGGTTTGGCAGACAAATTTGAAATTGATTCTGCCGCAACTGAAAGTTACAATGAGATATGTCACGCCGGCATTCATCACGGCACCCGCGACAAGCTGAAAGCCATGCAAATTCCGTTCGAAGAGCATTATTCGCGGCAAATTCGTCCGCGCGATTATGCTTATTATGACTATATTTTGGCGATGGACGAAAGCAATATTGAGGACATTCAATCGCTCGTCGGCCCAGATACCGAGCGTAAAATTTATCGCCTGCTTGATTTTACGGACCACCCGCGCAACATTCGCGACCCTTGGTATACCGGCAATTTTGACGAGAGTTATGACGACATCAACGAGGGTTGTCAGGCGTTTTTGGAGTATTTATTAAAGGAGAATAGCGATGGCAAAAGAGGTTAATCCTAAGGAAACAACGCGTGCAAAGGCATTTGAGTTCTGGATGAAGGCGCCAAACCCGATGGTGACGTTTTTCAAAACCCTTGATGTGACGAATTTGGTTAAAATCAGCGCCAAAAGGCATCTCAAATTCAATATGTTGCTTGATTTTTGCATCGGTAAAGCTGCTGCGCCCGTAAAAGAGTTTTATATGCTTCCGGTCGGCGATAAGTTGATGCAATACGACACGCTGGCGGTCAATACGATTGTGAAAAACAAAAGCGGCGAAGTCAGTTCGTGCGACATTTTGCAGTCCGACAACTTGGAAACTTTTAATCGGGAATATCTCAAATGGACGGCGGAAGTTGCACAAAGTTGCGCTGATCGCGATTTGTCCGCGGATAGCATGGTTATCGGCACTTCGGCGATTATTGATACGGAAATTGACGGTGCGGTAGGTATGAACAGCGGGATTTTCAACAATCCGTTTATGATTTGGGGACGTTATAAAAAGCGGTGGTTTCGGTATTATCTGCCGATTTCGTTCCAATTCCACCATACGCAGATGGACGGTGCGCACGCCGGTAAGTTTTTAGCAAATTTACAAAACGAAATTGACCGGTTGAAGTAAAAATTCAGTACTATAAGTGACCGGCTCATTGTTATTCGGCGCTTTAAGCACGCTTGCCCATTTTTTTGCGGCAGTATAAAGCGGAAAAATATAATCCTTCCGAACATTAAACGGACTTAATTCTTTTTCGTCGAGCATAGAAATACTCTCTCCCGCACCATATCAATTAAATCCGTATGAATAATTTTCTCCCGCTAATTCATAATTTTCAACAGCATATGCCGAATTGACCGATAATAAAGCAACAAAAACTTTCTGCACGGCATTACTCTTTAAAGAAAATTACCGAAACTCAAAGCGAAACCAAGTTTATTTCAACAAATTCGTTTAATCGAGCGAACAAAACAAAAAAACCGTCCGAAAGGACGGCTTTTTAAACGCTGTATTAAAAAATTATTTAATCAGCTTGCGAACTTCATCGGTAATATCATCACCGCCGCAAACCACAACATTTTTAGCCAGAACCATATTATAACCCAATTTATTGGCTTCATCAATAATCGTTTTGGAAATGTTTTGGTCAACAGTTGCCAATTCTTGTTGATACATCTGATTTACCAAATTTCTCCTTTGCGCAAATTCGGCATTATATTTTTGGAACAAGTTTTGCTTTGTTTGAGCATCGGTTTGATTATTAACTTCTGCTTGAGCCAATTGCAACCATTGCGAAAGTTCTTGAGAGCGAACCGCATGATTTTGGCGTAAAGTTGCAACATCTTGAGAATTGTTGATAATCGACATAACATCAACAACGGCTATTTTCCAAGAGCTGTTGTTAGAAGTATTTGAGGTTGTTGTATTTGTTTTGTTAGAAGAATTTGTGTTTGTGTTTGTTTTTGATTTTGCTTTTACCATTTAAAAATTCCTTTCACGAATGATATATTGCCACTGGAAAAGCATTATAAACACAAACTCTTAACAAATCCATAATTTTTTTATAAATTTTCAATTAAATCGGCAACTTCTTGTGCCGCATTTAAGCGCTGTTGCGGCAAAAAGCCGTCAGAGTTTTTACTGTCAATCAAAATTGCGCATTTTTTATCAATCAGCGATTGTGCAAAACGTCGGTGTTTTTGAGTCAGCCAATGATTACCGCCAACAAACAAATAAATCGGTTTGCCGGTTCCTGTCGCCTCACAACACATTGAAACCGAATCCGCCGTAATCACAATGTTATCGGCACAGGCCAAAAAACCGGCATACGGATTCTCGCGCGAATCACCCCAAAAATAAGCATATTGCGGCAATTCAGCCAATTCTTCTTTAATGATTTTATCCGCTTCGGCACCGGTGCGCCGCGAAGTCGTAATCAAAACAGAACCGCCGATTTTTTGTTTAAGAACCTTAATTTCACGGCATAAAGCCCGCACATCATCAAGCGGAAACGGTTTCCCCTTAATTGACCCGCCGATAACTACTGCCGTCAGCGGTTGCGGTAACTTTGCAAATACCGGTTGCCATTTTATGCGCGCTTCATTAAGATATTGAGGTGTAACCTGATGCGGACAACCGACAATGTAATGAATATTTTCGCACTGTTTTTTATTTTTATCGTGCTCCGGCACCACTACTAAATCAAACTCGTCTAAACCGGCATTACCGGAGTGCATCAGCTGAATTATTTTGGTCTGCGGCGAATATTTTTTGATATAGCGTGCTATCGGAGCGGTGCGACGACTGATAGACAGCACATAATCCGGAAACGGCGGTTGCAGCATCTTCCGGCTTTCTGCCGACACACCCAAAAGCGTGCGTCCGCGCAACCAGTTCGGAAGACCGGCAAAACGCGTATATACAATATTTTTTTCAACAATGGTAAATTTTTTGGGATTCAGCGCTTTTAACACACCGCGTGCCTGACTGACACTGCCGCGCCGGTCATCCATCAAACTCCAAATTGTTTTAACCATACAAACACTCCGCATTCATTAATCTTGACCTTAAATATATGCTTTCACGCAAATTTAGCAAGAAAAATCATTTCAGCTTGGGTAAAACAGCGTTAATGATTGTTTAACCCATTGTATTATATACTCATCTTAAGATTTATGGCTGAAAGATTATCTTCAAGAGAGGGATTTATGAAAAAGCTTACATTTATCGGATTATTTGCGCTTTTGTGCGCTTCTTGTATCGCCAAGCCGGAAGCTCCCGAAGCTCCGCAACCGCAACAACCCGAAATTGTTGCCGTCCAAACGGCTCCGGCTTATATTGATATGACACAAGTTTATACCTATACGCCGGCCGAAGCGGCTATGCAACAGCCGTCCGACGATGATTTTTATCGCCGTAACATTGTGGTTAAGGCAAAAGGCGACAATTATGTAATTTATGAATATACCAATGTGCGCATAGACCAAGTCGCTATGTTGGCATCGCAATATTGCTATGAAATCAATCCGGCACAGAGCGCATATTTACGCGATATGTATATGAACAAAAATCACAGAAGAAGGGTCACCTTTGAATGTATTGACCTTGCAATACGCTGATTTTCTTCCTATATATTATGATTAGGGAAAAGATATCATGACAAAGGACTTATACCAAATTTTAGGTGTTACCAAAGCGGCAACGGAGGCCGAGATAAAATCGGCGTATCGAAAATTAGCTCGACAATATCATCCGGATTTAAACAAAGATGATAAATCCGCAGCCGAAAAATTTAAGGAAATTTCAAACGCCTATGACATTATCGGCAACCCGGAAAAACGCACAAAATACGACCGTGGAGAGATAGATGCCGACGGCAAACCGACCGGTTACGGTGCCGGTTTCGGGACAGACGGCGGTTTTGGCGGTTTTGGCGGCGCAAATCCTTTCGGCGGCAAATTCAGACAACGCACCAGCACCAAAGGATTTGGTGACCAACATTTTGATTTTTCTTCTATTTTCGGCGATGATATTTTTTCGCAATTCACCGGCGGCGCACAAACACCGCGCGGACGCAAAGGGCAAAATGTTTCGTATAATTTGCACATCGACTTTTTAGATGCGGCACGCGGCGGCAACAAGCAAATTAAACTAAACGGCAAAAATATCAACATCAAAATTCCAGCAGGTGCTCAAAGCGGTCAAATTTTGCGCTTAAAAGGTATGGGTAATGACGGTGTCAACGGCGGTGAAAAAGGCGACGGACTGATTACGTTAAATGTTGACGAACACCCGTATTTCAAGTCTGAGCACCTGAATATTTTACTTGACTTGCCGATTTCCCTGATAGAAGCGGTTAAAGGCGCGAAAATCACGGTTCCGACCATTAACGGCAAAGTAATGGTAACCATTCCGCCAATGTCGTCAAGCGGAGAAAAACTTCGCCTCAAAGGACAAGGCATTAAAGCTAACAACGAAGAAGGCGATGAGATTGTCACATTGCAAATCGTTTTACCGAAAAAACCGTCCGCCGAATTAGAAAAAGCAGCAGACAGTATTACCAATTATGCAGTCAGGAGTTTTTAATGCTGCTCGAAACCTTAAAAGAATTTGATTGGCACAACGAGCCGCAACGTGTGCGTTTTGATGAAGTCGGTATGCACGTTATCGCTAAATATCGCACAGACTTTTGGTGTTGCGCGCGCTATGACTTTCGCAAAGACGACGGACATTTTTTTTACAGCTTTGTTTTGGGCGACTTTTGTTGTGATTTGGATTGGAGTTTTGACACACCGGGTGCATTTGACCAATGTGGTATTATGCTTCGCACCGATGTTAATAATTGGTTCAAAAGCTCAATAATGTATGAAAATGAAGATACACCGATGCTCGCCTCGTGTCTGACCAACGCCGGATATTCTGATTTGGCGACTGTTCCGTTGCCGCAAGGTGTAACGCACGTTTGGTATCGTTTGAAAAAACGCAAAGGATGCTATATTGCAAGCTATTCGCTCGACGGCGAAAACTATGTTCAGCTGCGCAAATTTTATTTAATTCACGATGAAGATGACGTCAAAGTCGGTGCATACCTGTGTTCACCGCAAAGAGATGACTTTGAAGCAACTCTGCACGGTCTAAACTTGTCTTAGTATTTTTTTATTGCACATAAATCAGCAAAATAAGTAAATAAAGCACGAATGTCAGCCCGAGTGTATAAAGCACAAGTGTTAAAATTACGCTCAGTTGCGGATGTTGCGGAATCTCGGCAACCGGCAAATGTATTTTTTTCTGTCGGGCATTTTGCACGATTTCTTTGAGTTTGTCTTTGCGCCGTAAAAACAAAAACACCATATAACACAGCAACACAATTAAAATGCCGTAACCAAACGGTTCGGCCAAAGCCGGTGCGGCACGCAAACACCAAAACGCCGCAACACCGAGTGCCAGCATCACAAAATACGGCAACCCTTGCAACACCAGCGGATAATACGCAATCAACAAATACGCCAACAACACGCCGACAACAATACGCGGAATCATTTTATTTTCTCCTTCAAAAAAATAATAGCTTTAATCTTGCAAAAAAACAATCTTTTTATTAACTTTTTTTTTAAGCGTATCGTATAGTTTAAATACAGTATTAGAGGCAACAAAATGGATAACAAACAGATTTTAAAGGATAATTTTGAAGAAAAAGACGGTAGTTTTCTGTATTTTTTACACGAAAAATCCGTTTTTAATAAAGAATCATTTAAATTACTTTATGAAGCCATTCGCGCGGTCGCTGATGAAAATGTTGAAATCAGCCGTAACGCACAAAAAATTGCCTTTATTTACGGCACAATTCTCAAATGTTTTTTATACCATTTTGATAAAAACGATAAGTATAAGATTATGAATCTACCGGAAAACTACAACAAAATCATTGAAATACTAAGCAAAAGTGTGGAATATTACTTTACCACAAGAATATGATAAGGAGAAAAATTATGAAAATTTTATCTGTTTTGTTAACGGTTTTATGCCTTTCTTTCGGTTACGTTTCACCATCTGTTGCCGCACCAAGTAACGCACCGGCGCAGCAGGAAATGCAAAAACATATTCGCAAAAGCCCGCGTCACCACCGCGGTCTGAGTATGGCAATGATGAAGGAATTAAACCTTTCTGCTGAACAAAAAGCCAAATGGAAAGAAATTGTTGAACAAAAAATCGCCGAAACCGCACCGTTACGTTCGCAAATAAAAGCATTACACGAGCAAACCGGCAAAATATATGACAAATACGAAACAAAAATTAAAAAAATTCTGACAGAAGAACAGTTGCAAAAATACGAATCAATGTTGCAAAAACGACCGGAAAAACCGCACGGAAAACGTCCGATGCCGAAAAAATAACATTTAAAACGTCGTTTCAAAACGACGTTTTTTTTACATATTGCCGACATAAAGCAAGTATGCACCGTATGCCAATGCGGCAAGAACGGCATATTTAAATAGCATCAGAGGTATCCTGATAATAAACTTTAGTAAAATCAAAGCAAGCAGCAAGCCGCCGCCGTATAAAGCCATTGTCTGAACATCCATATTTTTACTCCTTTATTTTTACGCTCTATTAAACGAATTTGTTGAAAAAAGCCCAAAGAACTTGAGTATCATCCTGAGGAGGCGAATGCCGACGTAAGAATCTCCTCTCGCGCCGTGCGGCCTCGGGCGTTATAAATACGGTGATTGCACGGCGTCTTAGGAGATTGTCCAAGGACGTCTTTGCCTCCTTCGCCTTTGGCTCAGAATGATGTGCTTGCTTTTTCAACAATTTTGTTAAATAAAACGTATTTTTATTAACGTAAGTATAATTGATTGCGCCCCAAAAGTAAAGAATAAAAATTCGGAAGATAAAAAGCAAAAAAAAATACTTGATTTTATTTTTATTCAGAATAATATAAATTTATTATGAACGGCTGCGAATATTTGTTCGGCAGTCGGATTTTTTAACTTTAATCAATAGAGACCTATATCGCAATATAGGTGCTTTTTATTTGTAAAGGAGAATAAAATGGAAAAGTTTCCGCTAACAAAAGTCGGCTATGCTCTTTTGGAGCAAGAATTAAAAAACCGCAAAGGCATTGAGCGTCCGAACATTATCGCCGAAATTGCCGAAGCTCGCGCTAAAGGTGATTTGTCAGAAAATGCCGAATATTCTGCCGCAAAAGAAAAACAAAGTTTTAATGAAGGCCGTATTCAGGAACTCGAAGCCGTCATCAGTCGCGCGCAAGTAATAGACCCGACCGCTATGAGCGGTAACACTGTGCGTTTCGGTGCAACGGTTCTGTTAGCCAATACCGATACCGATGAAAAAAGCGAATATCAAATTGTCGGTGATTATGAAGCAGATATCGAAAAGCATAAAATCTCGCTGTCCTCACCGCTTGCCCGCGCCCTTATCGGCAAAGAAAAAGATGATATTGTTGAATACACGGCGCCGAGCGGCAAAAAAGAATACGAAATCTTAGAAGTCAAATGGCTTTAATTTTGTATTGTTTTTCTTATAGATTTTCTTGCTAATCCGCCATTTTCGGCGGATTTTTTATAAAATTGACTTTATTTCGGTTTTATTTTATAAAAAAGCAAAATCAAATAATTTTCAGTATAATTGTTTCATTATGGACGGTTTTGATAAATGGCTCGATGGTCTGCGTCTGACATTGAACAACTTGCCTGATGTGCTTATCTTTTCAAGGCAATGATTTATGCTAATTTGAGCTATCATACCTTTTGGAATGCGGTCATTATGTATCGTTACTGAATTTGCGGTAACCCGTGGAATAAAATATATTTTCGGGTAAACCGTTGGGACAATCAGAATTGGTTTCCGTTCACGGCGGCTTTCTTTCAGATGACAATGCTATGTTCGTTGTGCTTTATTTGGGGATACTCGATTTTTCGGCTCATCGTTTTGATTCGTATGAAGTTCTACGCCCGCAAAAAAACTCTTTATTGAATAAAATCCCGTAAGTTTCGCACTTGCGGGATTTTGTTTGTTTGGCTTAAAATTTCCGTTTATAACTTGCATTTTATTCTTTGTTATTTTTGGGCTTTGCGCTATACTTTTGGCATTGTGAAATATGTTTTATGATGAGGAAAAGATGACAGACTTAACAGAAGAAGAATATATTAAAGGCGAAGAAGAATATAATGCCGATTCCATCAAGGTTTTGCGTGGGTTAGATGCCGTGCGCAAACGTCCGGGAATGTATATCGGCGATACCGATGACGGCTCGGGCTTACACCATATGATTTACGAAGTGCTCGACAACGCCATTGATGAAGCGCTTGCCGGCTTTTGTGATAAAACAGTGGTTATCTTAAATCCGGACGGCTCAGCAACGATTCGCGACAACGGACGCGGTATGCCGGTTGATACCCACAAAGAAGAAGGTGTTTCGGCAGCCGAAGTAATTATGACCGAGCTTCACTCGGGCGGTAAGTTTGACAATAATTCCTACAAAGTTTCCGGCGGTTTGCACGGCGTCGGCGTTTCGGTGGTCAATGCTCTTTCGACTTGGCTCAAGCTCAAAATTTGGCGCAACGACAAAGAATATATGGCCGAATTTGCCGACGGTAATGTGGTAGAACACGTTCACATTGTTGCCGACGCACCTAATCGTCACGGCACGGAAGTCACATTTTTGCCGTCGCCGAAAACATTCACCAACACCGAATTTAATTTTGACACCTTAGAGCGCGCCATCAGAGAAAAAGCATTCTTAAATTCCGGAGTTTATCTGAAATTGATTGATAACCGCGGCGCCGAACCGCACGAAATAGACTTTCATTATGAAGGCGGTTTGCAAGCGTTTGTCGGACACCTCAATAAATCAAAAGCTCCTTTGCACGAAAATGTAATTCGCATCAACGGCGAAAACAACGGTATTGTCGTCGATATTGCGTTGCAGTGGACCAATTCTTATAATGAATCGATGTTGTGCTTTACCAACAACATTCCGCAAAAAGACGGCGGCACGCACTTGGCCGGTTTCCGCGGCGCTCTGACACGCACTTTCAACAATTACATTCAAGAAAACGGCCTTTTGAAAAAAGACAAAGACATTATCACCGGTGAAGATATGCGCGAGGGTTTGACCTGCGTGTTGTCGGTTAAGGCGCCTGACCCGAAATTTTCGTCACAGACAAAGGATAAGCTCGTTTCTTCAGAAGTTCGTCCGGTGGTGGAAAACATTGTCGGCGACAAGCTCAAAGAATGGCTTGAAGAACATCCGGCCGAAGCCAAAATCATTGTCGGCAAAATCGTTGAGGCGGCATCGGCGCGTGAAGCTGCCCGCAAGGCCCGCGAATTAACCCGTCGCAAAGGCGTTTTGGATATTGCCTCTTTGCCGGGAAAATTGGCCGATTGTTCTGAAAAAGACCCTGCCCTTTCCGAAGTGTTTATCGTTGAGGGTGACTCCGCAGGCGGCTCGGCTAAACAGGGACGTGACCGTAAATATCAGGCGATTATGCCTTTGCGCGGTAAGATTTTGAACGTTGAGCGCGCCCGATTTGACCGTATGTTGTCATCGGCGGAAATCGGTATGATGATTACCGCATTCGGGACCGGAATCGGTCGTGATGACTTTAATGCCGATAAGTGCCGCTATCACAAAATCATCATTATGACCGATGCCGATGTCGACGGCGCACACATCAGAACCTTGCTGTTGACCTTCTTCTATCGTCAAATGCCGGAGCTTATTCGCCGCGGCTATGTCTATATTGCACAACCGCCGCTTTATAAAGCAAAACGCGGCAATTCGATTATTTATATTAAAGATGACCGCGAGATGGAAGACTATCTGATTCACGGCGGCTGTGAGGACGGCTACTTGCAAACGGCCAACGGCGAACGCTTAGTCGGACAGGATTTAATCAGCTTTGTGGAAAGCACCAAAAAAGCCAATTCAATGATTAAGGCGCTGACCTTAAAAGCACCGGAAAAAATTGTTGAACAAATGGCAATTTGCGGCCTATTTGACGTTAATGTGCTGAACGACAAGGCAAAATTGACCACCGAAATTGAGAAAATGGCGGCACGTTTAGATACACTCGAAGCCGAATACGACCGCGGCTGGAAAGCCGAAATTAACGACGAAGGCAGCGTGGTATTCTATCGCATTTTACGCAGCGTTAAGGAAGAACACGTCATCGGCGCCAATATTTTAGAAAGTCCGGAAGGCAAGATTTTGAACGAAATGCACGACTTTTTGACGGAAAACTTCGCTAAATCGCTGATTTTATCTACCAAATCTTTAGGCGAAAAACGCGTGGACGGACCGGTAAGTTTGATGAATGCCGTGACCGCGGCCGGCAAAAAAGGTATTTCGATTCAACGCTATAAAGGATTGGGCGAAATGAATCCTGAGCAGCTGTGGGAAACGACTCTTGACCCTGAAGCACGCTCTTTGTTACAAGTCAAGATTGACAGCGTGGAAGAGGCCGACGAGGCATTTTCTACCCTGATGGGCGACGTGGTAGAGCCGCGTAAAGAGTTCATTCAGGAAAACGCTCTAAAAGTGCAAAACCTCGACATTTAGTCCCAAAAAAGCAAAAATCATATTTACACAGGCGCGCCTCCGCACAGGGTTGCGCCTTTTTTATTACCTCTTTTATAACATATTGTGAACTTACAATCCTGAGGAGCGTTTTCTTTTTCGTCATCCTAAGAAGACAAACGCCGACGAAGAATCTTATGTGTCGCTGTGCGGCCTTTGGCGTTTAATAAAGCGGCAATATAATCACTTCGTGGCAATTGCCCTGCGCCTAATAAGATTCTTCATTTCGCTGGCGCTCCATTCAAAATGATGTGTTTTTTCTGCCTCGGCGGATATTATATAAAAAAAACAACGACCGGGCCGGTTAGGGCAAGGTCGTTGTTTCTTAAAACATTTATAACTCTATAAACGGGAAACGTCCCAGCGCGGTTGCGCCTTAGGACATCCCCCGTGTTTTTACAGGTTGTGTTTTTTTACCTCATCACGGCTGTAACCGTAATCTTCATAGAGGTAGCGGTTCTTGCTACCTTTGCCAGCCTTGGCATAGCCATGAGCGTTGAAGATTCTCCAGCCGAAGCCTATTTTTACCTTTATAGCATCTCCGAGCTGACGTTCGGAGTAGGTAAAATTCTGACTCTTGCCGTATCCTGCCTGCCCAAAAATATAGGCAGGTGAACCGCCGAAGTCAAGCTGGAATCGAATTCCAGTTTCCCAACCCCATACGTGGGGTTTGGCATCGAGATCACCATACTTATTGGTTGTCGTAATGATAATCTCATCTTCGGTTTCTGTCGTTGTGACAGAGCCGGAAACGTCAGTTTTATAGTCCTTGCATTTTTTGAAGTTTATTCCGGCGTAAATACGCACGGATAAAATGCTTGGACAAGCGTTTTTGGAGAAATTGATTTTTGTCTCCAATGAAGGAGACATTACACCGGCATCGAGATGATACTGGGTGAACTTCTCTCCATATCGCTCCGACGTACGCGCTTCGTCAGCACCGAACGCCGCTCCGGCGTGAACATAGCCACCAATATACTTTCTTTGATAGACTACGCCACCCGAAATTCCGACCGTAAAGTGTTCGTCGAAGTTGTAGCCCATTCCGGCTACTTCTAAAGACAACCCTTCGCGGTTGGCACTCCACAGGACCGGAACAGTCTCCGTGTTGTTGCCAATCGGGGCCTCTACCTTCCATGTTCGCAGAGACTTCTTCTCCACAAACTCCCGGTAATTATTGGCCTGTGCATAGAGCTGCGGGCCAAAGTCGGCAGAATCTGCCGGATTGGACGTGTAAACTACAGTCTGGGCTGAGAGGTTTGACACTGCGCCGAAAGCGGCGGTGATTATAATAGCAAAAATCTTTCTCATGTTGTTTTGTTTTTTGTGAAGAGGGTTTTTGATGCCCTCTCCGATTATATATTTTTGAATTTGTCGCTTACCGGAGCCCTTGCGTATAGCTCAGGTCCGGCGCGACGGAAAAAAAATCACATATACTTAGTCTTACTTACCAGTGTAAGAAGACCAAGTTCCCATCTTGTGTCCGGTATAGGTATCCGTAGCGGACAAGAAACCGTTAGAGATGGTGAGAGTATAACGAGAGGTCTTTACAGAGGCCTTACCGTTGATGAGGTGACCCTCATCCCAGTTCTGCCTCTTGGCCTCGTTATAGTTCTTATTAGCACGCTCTACGCCCGAACGACTCCAAATCATGTGATCCGGCTCATCCTTAGCAGTGGTGTTTATCCACTTGTTGGTAGAGGACTCGTATGTGCCACCGTTGTAGGTGGTAATCTGAGTCTTCTCAACAAAAGTGAAGTCCCACTCAGGAACGTCAGAGCCACTGCGAACTACAACAGGAAGAACGTAACCATTCTTGAAGCGCAAGCTCCAAGTATAAACGAATCCCTTGTGGGACTCGTTGTTGGCTACGGTCTGAACTGCGGCTACAATCGTGCCCCACTCCTCAGGGAAGAATGTGGGCTCGGGAGCCTGAACCTTAACCTTGATAACGCCGGGAGCTGTGAGCATCTTGGTATTGCCACCGATGCTGTAGCTCATATCGTCACCATAGTTATAAACCTTATAGTCACCCTGCTTCTCACCGCCGGTAAGATGGTCACGGTCATTCGTAGTAACGTTCTTGCGACCGAACTCGAAGACCTTGCCGTTACGAGTAACCTTGCAAGCCATAGGATCGATAGCTTCCCAACCGTTGTTCTGAACAGAAGCGTCCAGAGTAGCAACAGTCTTAATTCTACGAGTCTCCTTGACCCACTCGAATACTGCACCGTTGACATTCTTAGACTCGTTTGATGAAGCAATCACTGAAACAGTCTCATTAGATGTTCCGTAAGTTTCTGACTTCTCAATTGAGTTCCAAGAAGTGGTCACCTTGTAAGAACGGGGAGCATTCCAAGCAAAAGTGGTGCGATCCTCTCGACCGGTTGTATACTTGACCACCCAATCGAGTGACCAATCAACACGGTTGTCAGACCATACCTCCTTAGCAGAAGATGCATCCCAACCCTCAGACTCAATACCCTCTGCCAGCACCTTGATGATGCCAGGAGCGGGAACGACCTTTGTATTATTGCCGTAGCGATAAGAAAGGGCGTCGCTATAGTCATACACATGGTAACCATTAACCACTGCGCCACCGGTAACACTTGCGGTGTTGGTGGTAGAGATAGTCAGGTCAGTCCAAGTGATAGACTTGCCACGATAGGTCACAGTCATACCAACAGGCTCAACAGAGCGCCACTGGTTTTCCTGAGTGCTACCGGCGAGGCGAGCATTGTTATTGAGAATGCAGGTTTCGCGATTCCAGGTGAACACTGCTCCGTTCACGGTGCGGCTCATCTCACGACTGGTAGGGTTACCGATTGTAACGTTACCGGTGCTCTGATTGTTATTGCTCTCTATAGACATCCACTTGGTAAGTGGGTCGAGAGAACGGTCATCAGAACAATGGAACGGAGTGCGAATGACATTACCGTCAGTGTATTCAATCTTATAGACCGGAGTCCATACAATTGAATCATTGAACACTGTGCGGGTGCCATCCAGACTCTCCCAACCTTCCGACTTAATGGTCACGGCGCGCTTCTGTAATTTGACAGTCTCACCACAAGTCTGAGGATAATTCAGATACATGGTGTTAATGTCATTGAACAGACGTGCCTGATCATAGTTGGGGTCGGTGGTCTCGATAACCTCGACATGAGTCTGCTTCTCGGTCATCACCGGAGTGATAATTTCGAAGCTTTCGGTCAACCACTTGTCTTTGTAGGTAGCGCCTTCATGGTAGAAGTTGTACTCAGTGGTGATAGACTCATTCTTATCGTTGTTTACGAGAGCTCCAAAAGAATCTGTGCGGCCGTCAACATTCCAGTTACCCTCCGTGCGGACACCTTTCTTCACGGTGCCGAGACTGATGGGATTGTCCTTACGCCAAGTATAGTTGAAGCTTTCAACAGTCTTCAAATACTCGGGGATACCCTTCAATTCTCGGTTTAGTATAATATTCTGAGGCTGCTCATGAGTCTCCTTTGACTTCATAACAAATACCTCCACGAAGCTGCAACGCTCCGTGTTGTCATCAATAACAACGCGATTCTTATCGCGGCTGTAAGCGCGATCAATCTCGTCTTCTGACAACAACAGAACCTTATACATATCCTGCAATTCCTGCTGGAACTGTGAGTTCTGAGCAAGGACGTCTCCGGCAACAACTTCGCAGTCGAGTTGCCAAGTGACGCGGCGAACGATAGAATCGCTCACATACGTGCTTCTTGTCATTGCGGTTGTTCCAGGAAGAGACTCTATGCTAATAACCTTAGCGTTGTTCACCTTAACATAAGGAAGAACACGCATAGTATCGCGAACCTCGACCTGCAAACGCTTCACAACAACGTCGAGATAGCAGAGGTTGCCATCTTCAATCATTGCCGTCCAGCGTGTGCTATCCTGAAACTCCTTGCGTGTAGCCGAAGAAGATAAATTCTTCGTTACCACGTCACCCTTCGTTGTGTGCTCCTGCGTATACTGGAGTGACACGTTACGGTAGGTGTCAGCAACGGCGAATCTGTCCTCTTTGTGAGAAACCCAAGACTTCATCTCGCCACGGTCATTCAGACCGGTGAAAGACTCCTTAATGGTCCAAGGGCACTCCAACCACGAGGTGTAGTTGTTTACTTCCCAATCGAACATAAAGTCCAGACCAGTAATAGGCGGCTGCGGCTTGGTGATGTGCTCTTCAGAGGTTATCACCATCTCGTCGCGATCGTAAGGATCGGAGCAAGATGACATAACCAAGTTAATTACAAGGCTCATCAGAGCCGTTAATACCACTGCCAGATTGGCAGTGAAGATATTCTTCTTTCTCATATTTTGTAATTTTTTTGTTTGTATTCTATATAATTTGATGGTTCTCTACCCTCTAAAGATGCAAAAACGCATTATTCATCACAATGAATAGGGATTGATTTGACACTGGATGACAAAGTCGAAAACCTTCTTAAACTTTGCACCCAACCAGCTCACCCCAACATCACGATGACAGGGAGAGGTATATCGAAATCTCTGATAATGACGGTAACCTAACGAATAGATTGAGGGTCATATCAGAGCATGAGAAAAACTGTAAAAACAATTATCCTCATCCCACCATTAAAAACAAACAACCACTGAAAAACAATTTTTGTCACAACATTAGAGTTATTACAAATGTTTTTCAATAATTATAGTTAAAATAGTAGAATAAGGATAATTTTTAATCATTCTTAAAGTAACACATTTTTTCGGTAATTGCAAGCAATAAATGCACATTTTGAAAAAAATTGACAAAATGTATCCGGCACACGGAATAACATTAGGCATCGCATGGCACAGAATGTAATAACGCCCAGGGCCGCACGGCGACGCATGAGATTCTCACGTCGGCATACGCCTCCTCAGGATGGCAGTCAAGTTTTTCGGAATAGAGGGAGAACTTTACCTTTAAATATCATACCCCGCACGGCATTTATTAAAAAGTTATCCCACAAAACACAAATTATCCCGTCATATTTGTTGACATCTGCCCTAATGCCGTATGAAAATGCTAAAAACTATATTTTATCAATAAAAGGCGAAAAAATGGAAAATTTAATCAGAATCGGCGATATTGAAAAATTCAGCATTGTTGACTTTCCGTCAAAAATAGCGGCTGTTGTTTTTATGCAGGGTTGCCCGTGGCGCTGCCCGTTTTGCTATAATCAATCATTGCAAAATCCAAACGGCGAATCCGATGCTAAATGGGCGCACTTAATCCATTTGCTCGAACACCGCAAAGGTATTCTCGACGCAGTTGTGTTTTCCGGCGGCGAACCGTTGATGCAAAACAACCTGCCACAAGCAATAGACGCCGTCAAAGCACTCGGTTTTGAGGTCGGATTACACACCGGCGGCTATAATCCCGACGCTTTGGCAAAAGTTCTGGATAAGGTCGTATGGGTCGGATTCGATATTAAAGCGCCTTTTGACCCCGAACACTACAAACGCGCAACCGGTATCGCTTGTGATATGGCAAAAATCAAACAATCGCTTGATATGCTCATCAACAGCGGCGTTCATTTTGAGTGCCGAACCACTTGCGACCCGCGGCTTTTGAAAATTGCCGATATTTATAAAATTGCCGATGAACTGTCGGCATTGGGGGTTAAGGAATGTTACATTCAAAAATATCGTCCGATTCCGAGCGATACAACCACTCAAGAGAGCGATTGCGGCAAATTCTTTAACGATGCGGCGTTGCTCGAATATTTGCACTCGAAATTTGCAATTTTTGATGTGCGAAAATAATTTTTATTTTTACCCATTGGTAATAATTTTGATATATTATATAACATCGGGTATTCGGATTTAGGATAAAGGGTTATGAAAAATATTATGATAAAATTGCTTGTTGTTGCGCTTGCCGGTGCCAGTGTTTTTTTGGCTTGCACCAATAAAATTCAGCTGCCGGATATGCTTGAGCAAACCGCACAAATCACGCCAAAATTTGACGAACACGGTTATTGGCGCACCAAAAATTTTTTGGTTAAGAAAAATGACGATGATACTGTTTCTTATTTTGGTGCCAATTCACTCTACGGCAACTATTTGGCCGGTCGTGTTGCGCATATGAGACAAGATTTTATCAATGCAACCGAATATTATAAACTTGCGCTTGAAAAAGACCCTGACAATGTTAAACTTAATCGCACGATTTATATTATTTTAACCTCTCTCGGACAAATAGATGCCGCCAGCCCTTATGCTCAAAAAGAATTGGAAAATGAAGCAAAAGGCGGAAAAAAAGAGTTGCTTGCACCGCTTGTGATTGCGACTCAAAAGTTTAGTGCCGGCGAATATGCCGTTGCACGCGAAACACTTTTAAATGCCGATGATACCGTTTATACAAAGTTTATTCTGCCGTTTTTCAGTGCTTGGAGCTACGCCGGCGAATATAACGAAAATATGGCTATTTCCGAACTCAGCAAACTTCCGCGTGACCCGCAGCTTAATCTTATCAAAATCTTTCACGCCGCAATGATTTATGATTTTCTCGGCAACAAACAAAAGGCGGCCGAATATTATGAAGCCATTGTGCAAAACTACCCGAAAGAAGTAACTTATCGCCTGCTCGAAATCATTACGGATTTTTATGTGCGCACAGGCAACAAAGATATGGCAATTAAATTATCAAATCGTTACAACGACAACGGATTGCTTGCTTTATTGCTCAAAGATATAGATGCCAAAATCGAAACAGCAACTCCGAATTCTCCGGCTGTTATTGATTCACCGCAAAAGGGCTTGGCAGAAGCGTTTTTCAATCTCGGAGCTATTTTCCGCGCAACACCGAACGGGCTTGAAATTGCGCAATTTTATATTGCCGCCTCATCTTATCTGAATCCGGATTACGAAATTTCAAAAATTGCTCTGGCAAATGTGTTGGAAGAAATCGGCTTGTTGCACGAAGCAAACAAATATTACGAACAAATCAACAAAGATTCCGGTTCTTACTTTATTGCCCGTATTAAAATGATTGAAAATTTCAATTCGCTTAAAGAATTTGATGCGGCCAAAGATGAATTGCAAAAACTTTTGAAAGACTATCCGGATAATACACAACTTTTAACCGACTTAGGCAGTATTTATGCCAATATGAAACAAGACGAAGAAGCCGTGCGTATTTATAATCAGGCACTTGCCAGCGTTAAAGACAGCCAAATCGAAACGTGGCCGATTTATTATGCTGCCGCTATTTCATATGACCGTTTAAATCAAAAAAGCAAAACAGAAGAATTTTTGCTTAAAGCAAAAGAGCTCAGCAACAACAGCCCTGATGTTCTGAATTATCTCGGCTACACTTGGCTGACACAAAATAAAAATGTTGATGAGGCCGTGCAAATGATTTATACGGCATATCAGCAATCTCCGTTTGAAAGTCATATTATTGACAGCTTGGGTTGGACTTTCTTTAAGCTCGGTAATTATCCGAAAGCGATTGAATTTTTGGAATACGCCTCCTCTCTTAACTCCGGAAATGCCGTGATAAGCGACCACCTCGGCGATGCTTATTGGCTCGGCGGCCGCAAGAATGAAGCTGTTTTTCAATGGAAACACGCTTTAGTCCTAAAAGAAGATGCCGATATTATCAACAAAGACGCCATTCAGCAAAAAATTGACGGTAAAGGTGTTGAAAATCCGCTGATTTGGCTTAAAGACCAATCAATGGAAACCTTGTTGCAAAATCTGTCAGCACAACAATCAAAAGAAGATTAGCTTTTATCCGGATATTATTTGTTTTACCCGAAGAATTTTCTTTTTTGTTCTTGCTTTTAATTTTGCTTGACATTTACAAAATAACAGAACTAAAATAGAACAAAATTTGAGGAGAATGCCTATGCTTACGGTAAAACAATACAATTTGCTGATGTTCATCAATAAGGTTAATCGAGAAACAGGTCAATGCCCCTCGTTTGATGAAATGAAAGATGCTATCGGCTTAAAGTCTAAGTCCGGCATTCACGCGTTAATCACCTCTCTTGAAGAACGCAATTTTATCCGCCGCTTGCCGCATAAAGCTCGCGCAATGGAAGTTATTCGTCTGCCGCGATTCAAACCGCAAGCCGTTATAGATGAAGAAAAAAAACGTGAAGAAGCCCTGCAAAACGGCTCCGTGCAAATTCCGCTTTACGGCAAAATCGCCGCCGGCACACCGATTGAAGCAATCGCCGATGAAACAGAAACAGTCGCCGTGCCGTTTAATATGGTTTCTTACGGGCAGTATTATGCCCTAAAAATCGAGGGTGACTCGATGACTGAAGCAGGTATCTTAGATGGTGATACGGCAATTATTCGCAAACAAAATCATGCCGATAACGGTAAAATAGTCGTTGCACTCGTTGATAACGCCGAAGCAACTCTTAAAGTGCTGAAAAAAGACGGCAACGTTGTCCATTTGGTTCCTTGCAATAAAGACTACAAAACCAAAACCCTTCCTGCCGAAAGAGTGAAAGTCCAAGGGATTCTCGCCGGTATCTTGCGCCAATACTAAAGTATAAGAAAAAACTTGCAAAAAGAGTAAAAATATGATACTCTCTTTTTAGAGAGGTGTGTCATGGCAGAATACAGAAAAACTATCCACCGCTTGATAAAGCTATTATTTTATATGCTACCGGGTATGGTAGTTATTGCAATGTTTTTTATTTTCTCAACCGAAATAACCCAAAAACGCGTTTTAGATACACAAAAAGATATCCGATTCTTTACAAAAAATCTCCCTATTTGCCACAAGCCGACATATTACAAAAACTTTGACAGCGACTTTGTCAGCTATTACAGTGCTTGTTTGCGAGAAGATATAAAAATACGCAAGACACAATCCGGAAAAAATGAAATAATAAGTCGATTCGGCGGTAAAATCCTTTTTAAGGAATCTCCGCAAAATACTGAAGAACGGCAAAGTTACCGTTACCTGACCCGCGACAGAAAAATATACGAAAAAAATTATCACGGTTTAACTGCATACACGATTTTATTTACCGAACTCAAAGCACGAGAATGCACACGTTTGGCAACTGCTAATTGGAAACAGGTTTCATCGAACTTTATGGGACTTGAGGCATCACATATTTCATCTAAACATCCTTATAACGGAATTGATAAACTGAATTATTATATTTTAACGGATAACGGCGATGAACCGTATAAAGGTTTGGATGAGGGTTTTGTCTCACGCTCGCATCTGACAAATATCGAAGCAATGAGGGCCTGTGCCTGCATTAAAAGCAACTGCACATTTGCATTAAAATTTAAATAAAGGAGAAACTATCTTGCATATAATCGGAGAACTTTTGGGTTGCATAGCCGGAATCTGCACGGCTATCGTGTTTTTGCCGCAATCAATTCAAACCATAAAAACAAAAAACACTGCCGGACTTTCGCTCAGCACATATGTCATTTATTGTATCGGTATGATTTGCTGGATTGCTTACGGTGTTTACCTTCATTCCATACAAATGATTGTTTTCAACGCCATATCTCTGTTTTTTGCGCTGATTATTCTATACATTATCATTCAGCAACATCATAAATAATTATTCGGCAGCGCTATCGTCTTCATTATCACCGTTTAAATTGTCCAAAAATCGGTTTTCTATTTTGATATATTGCTTTAAGAGCCATTTTGAATGCACCAGCAGCCAAATAGACGCCAACAGCATCAAAAATATAAATTTCGGATTTTCGGTTAAGAACAAGTGCACGGCTGTCACAATAAAAAAGGACACCACCAATAATCTGAAACTTGTTAAAATCAGCAACAGCGGCCTGTTTGATTTTCCCGAAAACCACAATTGCGTGTAAATTTGAGAAATTCTGTCTTTAGAAATAATGTTTTTAACCGTATCCGTATTCCCTTTAAGAATCGTGTCAAAAAACTGCGGCATTTTTTCTGTTTTTAACGGCGATTTAATCTTATGGACATACTGAGCCAAAGCACTTCCGACATTTTTCAGCTTTTGTGGCGTCGGAATCTTCTTTAAAGCCGTTTTAATGCTATCAGACGGCACAATATTGCGTCCGATCAAACCGGTTAAAAACGGTGACATAAAAAGTAAAGCAATAAAAGTTGTCACAACACGAGCAGGCAAATTAGGCATCCACGCCAAAATATAAGGGCGAACCCATAAATTAACAACAACAATAATCGCCGCCAAAATGAATGAGAACACAAATACCCGAACAAAAGAAATCTTGAACAAATCTGACCAAAGTTGTTCTTCATCTGTTGCTTCCCGACTTGTTTTCGCATTTTGATTGATAAAGGCCAACCATTTTTCCGGCAATGCGTGTTCCAAAAACTTTTGTGCTTTCGGTGCTGATTTAATCATTATCGGCGTTAAAAAGGTCGTAATCACCGAAACCGCCACAATAATCGGATACACAAAATCATCAATTACCCCCAAACTCATACCGAGTGTTGCAATAATAAAAGCAAATTCGCCGACCTGAGCCAATGAAAATGCACCGGAAACCGCCGTTTTAAGATTTTGACCGGAAACAACAAATCCGAATATCGAAAACACAACCATACCGCACAAAACTACCAGCGTAATCACGCAAATCGGTTGCGCATAAGTGATAAACATCTGCGGATTAACCATCATTCCGACCGTCACAAAGAACACCGCGCCAAAAAAGTCTTTCAGCGGTTTTATAATATGTTCAACCCGCTCGATAACACCTGTTTCCGATAAAATCGAACCCATAATAAATGCACCCAACGCTGAAGAAAATCCGAAATAAACAGCCAAAAACACCATTGATAAACAAAGAGCCACCGCCACCAAAAGCAGCATCTCATCATTCACAAAATCTTTTAATTTGCGCAATGCCGTCGGAATCAGATAAATCCCGATAACAAAACACAAAATCAAAAACGACATCAACTTCAAAATACTCAACCCGATTTCACCGCCGTTTATACCATGTCCGGCCGCAACCGCAGGCAACAGCACCAACATCAACACGCCGGCAATATCTTCAATAACAAGCACGCCAAACACCAAGTCGGTAAATTTTTGCTTTTTTATGCTCAAATCATCAAATGCTTTAATAATAATGGTTGTTGACGACATAGAAATCATTGAACCTAAGAAAAAGCTGTCAGTCGTGCTCCATCCGAGCAACATACCGACATAATAACCGACAAACAGCATTAAAAAAATATTTAATGTTGCCGTAATCATCGCTGATTTTCCCACCGCTAACATTTTTTTGAAACTGAACTCTAACCCTAAACTGAACAACAGAAAAATCACACCGATATCTGCCCACAAGCTCAAATTTGCACGGTCCGTCACCGTCGGCACCAAATTAAAATACGGACCGGCAAAAATACCCGCCAATAAATAACCGAGAACCATCGGCTGTTTCAGTTTTTTGAATAAAAGCGTCGTAATCGCGGCATATATCGTAATCAGAGTCAAATCGACAATCAAAGGATGTAATCCGTGCATATAATTTTCCTTTTAATGATAAGTATTTAGATTTTATGTTAAAATATATCATATAATCAAAAATAACAACCGCTATTTGATTATTTTTCCTTATCCGCAAAATGCCTCAAAAGCACGCACAAACGGCTCAAAAAATGCCTTTGGATTCGCAGCGATTTCTTTTTTCAAATCCTGAGGCGATATTTCTCTGACTTCGGTCACTTCGTATGGGTCAGGAACTATCGGCGCGTCTGAATGTGTTACAAAAATATGATGCCGCGCCATCAATCGACCATCGCGAAAAATCGGCACAACCGCCACTTCCTTTTCCATTTGCGCATCAATACCCATTTCTTCTTTTAACTCTCGCACGGCAGCTTGTTCATAACTTTCGCCCGCATCAACATGACCGGCTGCAGAATATGTCCACAACCCGCCCCAATCTTTATGTAATGCTATTTTTTGCAAAATCAAATTTCCGCGCGCATTAAACATCAAAATTGCCGAAACCATAATATATCGCCCTTTCGGCAGCGGTGTTTTACGAATATGTGTCGTGATGACATTATCGTTTTCATCAGAAAGCGCAATCAATGGTTTATCGGCGCCGATAAGTGCAAAAGGTGTTGCATTTTTTGACGTCAAATCATTCACATCAACCCAAACACATCCGCCGGAATCACGTCCGTCACCTTCAATATCAGGTTCTCCTTCTATTTGCACATCAAATAAAACCGCACTATGCTGCAAAACACCTTGCTCACCGCTCTCTTGCGTAAAATCGCCGAAGATAATGGTTTTTTGACGCTTATTAAGCATAGAAACAACTTGGCATCCTGTTTCTTCCGCAAATTCACGCACCAAGGTTTGCTCAAATGTTTCACCGACTTCCTGACTGCCTCCCGGTAAATCAAACATTCCTTTATACGGCCCGCGTGCTTTTTTAATCAACAGAATTTTTGCATTACGGCGAACAATTCCATAAATTCCGAAATGTGTTTTTGTTATGTTCGGATTACCGATATTTTGTTTCAAATTTTTCATATTTACCTCACACAAGCGGAAAATACTAAGCAAAAACCGTTTTTGCTTCTAAAATATTTCGTGCTCTTTCCAAAAACATTATTTCATCTTGCACAAAATCATTCAACCTTAAAAGTGTATCTTCATCAATTTTTAGTGCTCTAGCAACTTTTCTGATAATTTCAACCTCTTCATCGGCAATCAACTCATCGGCCGAAGTAACAAACCATAAGCAGTGAATCAAATCAAGTGCAACCTGTCGATTATCAATCGGCTTTATAATTTCATAAACTTCGTTCAGGTCTTTCGGAACCGATAAACCTTTCAATGTTTCCGGCGGTAATTTTAGGCGACGCATAAGCCACTCGATATGTTTTTCTTCTACTTTAGAAAAATCTTTATCGGATTTTGCTAAAAAAATCAAAAGCCGAACATAGACCAATTTTTGTTCATCAGTTAATTGCAACGGATTATAAAACATAGAAACCTCCCGAAAAATAAAACCTTAAAACAATCAAAAATTGCATACGATTTTTTATAACTCCCTGTTTCGTTTGAGTAAAATATAAAGTGCCCCCGTGCCGCCTAATTTTTCGGACGGATTCTTAAAAATCAAAATCATCGCACGGATTCGCGGCAAATTGAGCCATTGCGGAACCTGTTTTTTCAGCACTCCGCGCGGCACAAAAATATCATCTTGTTGATGCATTCCGCCCTTTCCGGTCACAATCACAACACAACGTTTTCCCTCGCCATAGCAACGTGTAATAAAATCCTCTACCCGTTCAAAAGCATCGTCTTCTCGCCGACCGTGCAAATCAAGCACCGCTTCGATTCTAAACTCTTCCTGCTTGAACTTTTTGAGTGTAGTTTTATCAATTCCACCAAAGTTCAAATCTTCAAACGCTTTAGAATAGGTGGAAAAATCCTGCTTTGCCGCAAAATGATGATGGTCATGAATCACTATTTTTGCCGGGTTGGATATGTATGAAATCATACCATACGGTGTCGGAATAATTCCTCTGACCGTTTCAAGCCAAAACTGCATATCTTTTTCATCGGGAAACATTTTAATCTGATTTCAACTCCGATTCTTTCGGTGCGAGAATATAATATTTTCCGACCGAATTCATCCGACCGGCATATTCAAGCGCTTCTTCGCCGTGTCCCCAAAAATAATCTCCGCGCACCACTCCTTTGATTGCACTGCCGATATCTTGTGCAAAAACAATTTTACGAATGTTCCGTTTATCCGGCGACACCGTATCAAGCCACAACATTGAGCCGAGCGGGATATAGCGGGTATCAACCGCTAAACTGCGTCCTGCCGTCAAAGAAATACCGTATGCACCGACAGGTCCGTCGGCTTTTGTTATGCGTTGAAAAATAAAGCGATTGTTTTCGTGCATAATATCTTCGGCTTTTTGCGGATTCGCCCGAAGCCACTCGCGGATTTTCGGCATCGACGCTTCGCCCGATTTTACATATCCTTTTTGCAACAAAATGCTGCCTATCCCCTTAAACTTGTGACCGTTACTGTCGGCAAACCCGATTTGCACCTCTGAACCGTCTGCCATTTTAGCCACGGCCGAACCTTGAATCTGCATAAAATGAATATCAACCAAATCGTCGCCCCACATCAAAACCGGTGCTTTTATGCCGTTTTTTTCAATATCGCGACGGTTATAATACGGAATAAATTTACCGTTTTCCACCCGCCCGACTAAACGCATATTTGGTAATTCTGCATCAAAATCGCGTAAATTTATTTCTGCCAAATCTGACGGCTTGCCGTATATCGGATATTTATATTTATCTGACTTTTGATAAGATGCGTGAATAACCGCTTCGTAGTATGACGTAAATTTTCCTTCTGCTTTACCATCATCGGTTATCGCATACGGTATAAACTCGGATTCGATAAAATTTTTCATTTGCGCCGATGTTTTTATTTTTTCAGATTCGAATTTCAAACATTTTGCCTGAAAATAAGCCGTTTTAAAACGCACGGCGTCCGATTCGATATATTCTTTTCTGCTGTTTTGAATTTGTGCGCAATTTTTTGCAAAAACAGAAATCAACGCCGAAAAATCTTCTGATTGCCAACCGGTTAATTGGTCATAAGAAACTTTTTTTAAACGCATATTACCGCTTGTACCCGGCGACATACCCTCTTTTTGACATCCGACCAAACCGTATGCCAACACAATCATACAAAAAAGATTAAACGCTTTTTTTGGTAGAAACCAACAGCCAATTTTTATTTTTCGCATTTAAAGACCTTTCAAAAGTCCAAACATCGGTAATTTTTTGCACAAAATTTTCATCGCCTTCAACCACTTCACCGGAAGCGTTTTTCAAAATATTAATTTGTTCGCTTTCAAATTCAACAATGATTTTTACACTGTTTTTCAACATTTTAACATCTTTGATTTCGCTTTTTTTGAAACCGATAAAATCGACTTCCGCCGTCATATTGTTTTCTTTTCTGAAATCAATTGCTTTACTGAACGCATCCCAAATTTTTTTGCTGACCAATCCCTTAATACTTTCGATATTTCCGGCACTGAAAGCATTTAAAATCATCTCAAACACTCGGCAAGCGCCTTGTAAAAATACCTTTTTATCAAACCCTGACAATTTAGAAAGAACCTTATCTTGCTCCGAAAGATTTTCGATATTAACAGATGTTTTTACCTCGCCGGAATTATTTTCTCTGATAATTTGCGCTATATCCTCGGCAATTTTTCCTTCGGTATCTTTATCAATTGATTTTATGATAACACGCACGTTCTTTTCATTGCCGTGCGTTCCAAAAACATTATACAAGCGTGTGACAACAAACACAACGGCTACCGCTAAAAATATTATATCTACAAAAGATGTCATTGGTTATTCCTCTTATTCATACTTTTTACAAATATAATAACAAATATTTTTTTTCGCAATACAAAATATTGACGTGGCCGATTTTTCGTATTATTTTTTATGAAACCATTCAAAAAAAGGAGAAAAAAATGGCTGAAGAAAAACAAAATACAGTAAATGCAGAACAACCGCAAGGCATGGCTCTTCATGCTCAATATATTAAAGATTTGTCTTTGGAAATTCCGTTTGCACCGGAAATTTTCAAAGAAATAGCAAAAGAAAATCCGAAAGTCGGTATTGACATCAATATTGCCAATAAGCCGCTTGAAGACGATATGTATGAAGTTGCGCTGACAGCAAAAATCAATGCTGATGTTGCGGATAAAAAACTTTTCATTTTGGAATTGACATACGCAACTCTTGCAACCATTAAAGTTCCGGCAGAACATTTGGAGCCGATTTTGTATATTGAATTGCCGCGTTTGTTGTTCCCATTTGTGCGCAACATTGTTGCAACCAATTTAACCGAAGCCGGTTTGCCGCCGATGCTTATTACGCCGATTGATTTTGTGGCTTTATATCAAGCCAGAAAAGCCAAAGAAGCGGAAAATGCGGCTAAAAACGCAACTAAAGAAAGCGCATAAAATAAATGCGTTTGGCTTTATATCAACCGGATATACCGCAAAATACAGGCACGCTCTTACGTTTGGGAGCGTGCTTGAATTTGCCGATAGATATCATTGAACCGTGCGGTTTCCTTTTTAATGAAAAAGCTATGCGCCGCGCCGGTATGGATTATCTTGATTTTGCCGAATATCGACGACACGATTCGTGGCAGGATTTTTTGGCTTACCGCGCAACACACACTGATGAATACGGGCGGTTGGTGTTATTAACAACACACGGCGCCCAATCGTTTGTTGATTTTAAATTTTTACCGAATGACATTATTTTGATGGGACGTGAAAGTGCCGGTGTGCCGGAAAACGTCCATCAACTTGCCGATGCCCGTCTGCTTATCCCGATGAATCCGAACGCACGCTCGATAAATATGGCTGTTTCGGCTGCAATGGCCGTTACCGAGGGTCTGCGCCAAACAAACGGATTTCCGAAACTAAATTCTTAAAAACTCAAAAAAATTTAAAATTTTTGCATTTTTATACTGGATTCAACTCAAAAAATGTGATATATTCGCTTTGTTTCACACTTAACAATTTTTATTTAGGAGCAATTATGAGCATTAAAAAGTTACCGTCTTTGACGTTTAATACCGGTGAATATGTTGTTTATCCGACACACGGTGTCGGTAAGGTGGCAGATATTGCCAAACAAAATATTGCCGGAACCGAATTGGAAATGCTGGTTGTTAATTTTGATAAAGATAAAATGACACTGCGTATTCCGACAACAAAAATACCGAATGTCGGATTAAGAAAAATTTCGGATAACAAAACTATGGAAGAAGCTTTTAATACTCTCCGAGGCAAAGCTAAAATTCGTAAAAACACATGGTCGCGTCGCCAACAAGAATACGATAACAAAATCAATTCCGGTAATCCGATTGCAATTGCCGAAGTTATCCGCGATTTGTATCGCAGCGAAAATATCGCCGACCAATCATACAGTGAACGCCAAATGTATGAACAGGCAGTCGAACGTTTAGCCAGCGAAGTTTCAATTTACAGTAATTGCTCAATTGAAGAAGCAAACAAAAAACTAAACGATATTCTCTCTAAAGAAAAATTAGCTTAAGTTTTTCTCCTGTAATATCATAAACAAAAACGAATCGAATATATTTGTTCGGTTCGTTTTTTTATGATACAAAATCTACACTTTCCTTAGTCTAAAAAAATTAACCATTTTTTTACGTTCAAACAAAGATTTTGCTTGAAGATTAAAATTTTGTGATATAAATTCGAGGCAAATTCAAATTTATTTGATTTTTGCGGCGGTTCATTTGAGCCAACGCTTGTTTTAACTAAATAGCTAACAGGAGCTTAACATATTATGAGTAAATGGGTTTATACATTTGGAAACGGCAAAGCCGAAGGTGATGCCAATATGCGTAATTTGCTCGGCGGTAAAGGCGCAAACCTTGCAGAAATGAACAAGGTCGGTTTGCCGGTTCCTCCGGGATTTACGGTTACAACAGAAGTTTGCACATACTACTATGCACACAACAATACTTATCCGTCTGACTTAAAAGACCAAGTCAAAGCCGCTGTTGCCGGCATTGAGTCTATTATGGGCAAAAAGTTTGGCGACAACAGCAATCCGTTGTTGTTCTCGGTTCGTTCCGGTGCCAGAATTTCTATGCCGGGTATGATGGATACCGTTTTGAACCTCGGTTTGAATGACGAAAGCGTTAAAGGTTTGGCACAAACTTCAGGCAACGAAAGATTTGCTTACGATTCTTATCGTCGTTTTATTCAAATGTTCTCAGATGTTGTTTTGGGTGCTGACTTAGATGAATATGAAGGCGCTCTTGAAGCAATGAAAAAATCTAAAGGTTATGCATCTGATACAGACTTAACCACAGATGATTTGAAAGAATTAGTCAATCAATACAAACAAATCGGTCAAAAATTAGGTAAAGTCGTTCCGCAAGATCCGTGGGAACAACTTTGGCTCGGTATCGGCGCCGTATTCGGTTCTTGGAACGTTGCACGCGCCATTACATACCGTAAATTGAATAACATTCCGGGCGATTGGGGCACGGCTTGTAACGTTCAAACAATGGTATTCGGTAATGCCGGTAATGATTCTGCAACCGGTGTTTGCTTCTCGCGTGACCCGGCTACCGGTGAAAACAAATATTACGGCGAATATCTCGTAAACGCTCAAGGTGAAGATGTTGTGGCCGGTATCAGAACCCCGCAACCGATGAGCTCAAAGGGTGACGGCACTTCACTCGAAGAATTATGGCCGGACCTCTACAAACAATTGGTAGATGTCCGTAACGCTTTGGAAGCACACTATAAAGATATGCAGGATATGGAATTTACCATTGAACACGGTAAATTATGGATGTTGCAATGCCGCAACGGTAAGAGAACCGCTGCCGCTGCCGTTCGTATGGCTGTTGAAATGTTTGATGAAGGCCTTATTACCAAAGAAGAAGCAATTATGCGCGTTGGTGCAGACCAATTAGACCAACTTTTACACCCGATGTTGGACCCGAAGGCAGAAAAGAAAGTTATCGCAAACGGTTTGCCGGCTTCTCCGGGTGCTGCCGTCGGTCGTGCCGTATTCTGTGCTGAAGATGCAGAATCTTGGGCAGCTAAAGGCGAAAAAGTTATTCTTATCCGTAACGAAACTTCTCCGGAAGATATCGGCGGTATGCACGCTTCTCAAGGTGTTATTACCGCACGCGGCGGTATGACCTCTC
>CAMAJR010000006.1 GCA_945835885.1 uncultured Alphaproteobacteria bacterium | reverse complement strand
TTCGGTTATGATGGATGGTTCATTGGAAGCAGACGGCAAAACACCGGCTTCTTTTGAATACAATGTTCGTGTTACGCAAGAAGTTGTTGCCCGCGCTCACGCTGTCGGTGCTTCAGTTGAAGGTGAATTGGGTGTTATCGGTTCACTTGAAACCGGCAAGGCAGATAAAGAAGATGGTATCGGCGCTGAGGGCAAGCTTGATAAAAAACGTTTGGTAACCGACCCTGACGAAGCCGCGGAATTTGTGGCTTTGACACATTTGGACGCATTGGCGGTGGCAGTCGGCACTTCGCACGGCGCTTATAAGTTCACACGCAAGCCGGACGGCGAAATTTTGGCGATTGACGTAATTGAAAAAATTCACGCCAAACTGCCGAATACGCACCTTGTAATGCACGGTTCTTCTTCCGTTCCGCAAGAATTGCAAGACCTTATCAACGCATACGGCGGTCAGATTCCGCAAACCTACGGCGTGCCGATGGAAGAAATCGTGCGCGGAATCAAATCCGGCGTGCGTAAGGTTAATGTAGACACCGATTCCCGTATGGCAATAACCGGTGCAATTCGCAAGATTTATGCGGAAAAGCCGTCGGAATTTGACCCGCGTAAATATCTTAAACCGGCAATCGAAGAAATGCAAAAAGTGTGCGAAGAACGCTATATTGCTTTCGGTGCCGCCGGTTACGGTGATAAGATTAAAGCGATTAAGCTTTCGGATATGGCAAAGCGTTATGCCGCCGGTGAGCTTTAATCCGTCGCAGATAGACAGCAATATAAACCGTCGGAGCAATCCGGCGGTTTTCTCTTAATAAAGTAAAAATGCGTAAAATACACGCAAGATTGTTATTGTATTTTGTTTAATAATCGGACTATGCGCGTCAGATGACGTCATAGTCTTTAATTTTTACGGAGAACAAAATGAGCAAGAAAAAATATTACCGATTGCTAATGATTGTAAATTAAAAGACCAAAATTGTTGTTTTAAACAAGAACAAGACAATATTGCTCTGATTACCATAGATAAATGCCTAAAACAGTTAGCCCCTTTTTTGAATGACTAGGAACGCAGCGATTTGATAATAGATATTGTTTGTATGATAGACGGTCGTGAGCGTCAACGGCAATACAATGCCGAGGAATTGCCGCAAAGTGATTATATTGCCGCTTTATAACGCCCGAGGTCGCACGGCGCGCGAGAGATTCTCACGTCGGCGTTTGCCTGTTCATGATAACGGTCATATCCTTCAGATTTCAACAAATTCGTTTAATAGAGCGTTGTATATGCAAAAAAGACCGCTGTTTTGAGCGGTCTGTGTCGTAAAATATCATCAAATTACGATTTTTGCGCAAACTTATCCAATTCGGCTATGGCTTCATCAATCAGCTTGCTTTTATCGGTCACTTGCAAATAACGATTAATCGCCTTATACGCCAAATCAACCGATGCCTTGCTGGCAGAATAATTGATTTCTGACATTGTTCTCTCGGTTGCTGCAGCAATACGACGTTCTGTTTCGCGCTCTTTATTTTGCAATTCTACCTTCAGCCGTGTCGTTTCACGCTTTTTGATATTTTGCATATTTGTGTGCGCTTTTTCAATCATCTGCTGTGCTTCTGCTTGGGCGTTAACAAACTTACGTTCGTAATCGGCCAACAATTCTTGGGCATCATCACGCAATTTCGCTGCACTGTTGATGTCATCGACAACTTTATCTATGCGACGTTGCAAAGCTGCTTTTGAAAACTGTACAATCGGTTTAAGAATGCACAAAATTGCTAAAATAAATGCGACTCCCACCCAAAAATGCACTTCGGTGTAAAATGGGGATTCCGGTATTTCCGTAACGGCATTTCCGGCAACACCGATGGCTTCCGACACATTTTCCGCCGCGTCCATAATTGCATTTTGCGTTGCATCAATTAAATCGTGTCCGCTCGGCACAAGTGTCGGCGTTTCGGTCATTTCCGAGGTAATTTCATCAGCCATTTGCTTTATCCTTATGGGTTAGTGCGGCAATATCTTGCTTGCTGATATTGGCAAACCCTAATTTTTGCACAATCTGATAAGCCAAATCTTGCGCAATCACTTCAATCTGTTGCAACGTGTTATTTTTTTCCGTGGCCAACAGAAATTCGTTATCGGCAATTTTTTTATTCAGCCGTTCAGACATATCAGCTTCGGTTTTTTGCAAATATGCTTTTAGCTCTTCTTTGCTTTTATTCTTACTTTCTTCAGCTTGTTTTTGGGCCAAAGAAATTGTTTCATTGTATTTTTCAAGAGAATTTTGTGCTTGCGCATTTAAGGCATCGGCTCTTTGCACATATTCATTGATTTTGCGCTTGCGTTGCTCGACCACATCGGCCAATTTCGGCACAATAAAGGTCGAAAGCAAAAACCAAAGCACACAGAAGCTCAGCAAAAGCCAAAACATCTGTGAAATATATGAAGATAACTCTAACTGCGGCATTATCTTTTCTCTCGTTTCGGCAAGATTAGCTAATCATCAAAATAGCAATAACCAAGATATACAAAGCGATGGATTCGATAGAACCCATACCGACAAAACCAAACAAAGATACATCTTTTTTGACTTGCGGGTTGCGTCCGACAGTTTCAATCATTGATGTCCACAACTTTGTTAAACCCCAAGCGGCAACAGTCATTCCGATAGCGCACACGCCGGCTGCGATATAAGCCATTGATTTATCTTGTAAGATTTCATTTTCCATTTTTTGTTCCTTTCTTAGTAGTAAGTTAGTTAATTCTATTCTTCGCCGCTTATTGCCTGACTCAAATATACGCAACTGAGCGTCGTATAAATGTAAGCTTGCAACAAAGCGACAAATATTTCAAACATAATTATGCACATATCCGCAATTAACGGAATAAATCCTAAAATACCCATTGCTAAAATAAATGTGCCTAAAACTTCGAGCATAATATGACCGACCGACATATTAACCGATAGACGAATGGTTAAGCTGAACGGTTTGGAAAGCAAAGACAATGTTTCTATCGGAATAATCAGCGGCGCCATAATCCACGGCAATCCTTCCGGAAAAAATGTGCGTAAATAACCGAAACCGCGGCGTTTGATACCAAAGGCAATATTCAACAGTAAGAAAAATACCGATAACGTGCCAACTGCCGCAATATGCGACGTAAAAGTAAAACTATACGGGAACAAACCTAAAATATTACCGCAGGCAATAAACAAAAACAGTGCGAAAATAAGAGAAACGTATTTTGCGCCGTCATTCCCCATTGTTTCACCGATAATGCCGCGAATAAAATCATAAATCGATTCGGAAAACGCTTGTCCCATACTCGGAACAATGTTTCTTTTGCGTAGGCACCATCCGAGCGTCAACAAAATAAAAACGACCGTAATCAACATACATAACGAGGAATTTGTAAACGAAACATCAATCCCGTTAACATCTAACGGCACAAGTTTTTTTATTGCAAATTGCTCCAACGGGTTTTCCATGGAATTACTCCTTATTGATATCTTCGTCCATTTGTTGTGCCGCTTTATACAAATTCAGCACGCCGGCGGCACATCCGAACATTGCTGTAATTAACATAAAAATCGGTTTGGTATTAAAAAGATTGTCTACAAGATACCCTAAGCACAAAGCTATTAACACCGGTGACACAAACTCCGTTGCCAATCGAAACATTCCTTCAAGCGCAATTCGTGTCTGTGATTTTTTTACCTTGCTTTCAGCATTTGTTTTTTGCCGAAAGTTTTTGATTCGTTCATCTAATCTTTTTATGTCTTCAGGCAATTCCTCCATACCATCCTCAATCTACGAGCGTGTTCAATTTAGCCAACCGATTATCAAGATAATCCTTCAGTTCCTGATATTTGACCATTCCGTAAAAGATTTCGTTGCCGTCTCGTCCGCTGAACAAAAATGCCGGCGTTCCTTGCATTTTAAGACGTGTGACGGCTTCTTGCCGATTCGTGATAATTTCATGAGCCATTTTTTCATCGGCAATGCATGAAACAGCTTCACCATAGCCGAGACCGTATTCGGCGGCATAACGGAACAATTGGTCGTTGTCCGTATCCATCCACCACGAACGCTGCGTATCAAACAACTGATTCAAAAAGCCAAAATAGTTTTCGTATGTCATACATTCCGAGAGCATTGCAGCTTTCATGGCATTTCGGTCAAGCGGAAAGTTCACAAAAACCACTCTGAGTAACCCCGTATCAACATAATCACGCACTAATTGCGGCATAACCTCAAGATGAAAATCGGCACAATGCGGGCAAGTCAAAGAAGAATATTCATAAAGCGTCAACGGGGCATCTGCCGAACCGAGAGCATATTTTGTTGAAACATTAACCGCCATATTTTCTTGTAAGGTAATCGGACCGTGTTCGTTGGCCTGAGCGACTTGTTCGTGAAAAATTATTTCAAATTTAGGGGAGTTTCGGTCCGGAAAAACAATTTCAAACCCTTTATAATTAAAATAAAAGGTACCGGCAATACAGTAAATAAGAATAAGAGATAAAATATTGCTTATTTTTCTGATTATAATTTCCAAAACATTACTCCTGTTTTTTACGACGCAAAAAGATTGCTCGTCCAAGTTCGGCAACGGTTTTGCGTAATTCGGGTTGTTTAATATCTTTTGTTAATTCGGTAATATAAGATTCTTCTTCATCGGTTACAACATTTTTTTTCACTTTATCAATCGGTTTTTTCTTTAGCAGAAAATCTTGTAATGTTCCGTTTTGCAAAATTCTTATTTTATTGACTGCCGGATACCCGAAATAAACATTTATTTTATCGATAATTTTCTGTTCATTTTGGGCGATTTCCATTGCAAATGCACCGGACGGAACCATAATTGTCAAACAGCCTTCACTGTGCGAATCTTTCGGAAAGGTCAGCTTTTGCGGCAAACTGTATTGCGCCATATTTTCGCCGACAACCGATGCCCACGAGGTCAGCAACTCTATCTGCATAAAGCCGCGTCGGCCGAGAAGCTGTTTAGCCAAAGGCATTGCCGATTCCGCAACGCTGGTCAAATCTTTGAGAGTGTGTTCTTTATTGATTTTCAGCTGTCGTGTCATCATTTTCTCCGGATTCTTTACCGTAATGCGATAACGGATGTTTAAGGCAAACGGCGTTCATTAATCTTTGTGAAGTAATGTGTGTATAAATTTCTGTGGTGTTAATGCTTTCATGACCGAGCATTTTTTGCACAGAGCGTAAATCGGCATCGTTGTTAATAAGATGCGTCGCAAACGAATGACGCAAAACGTGCGGTGAAATACGGGACGGATAAATATCGCATCGAGCGGCAAGATTTTTCAAATCCTTAAAAAACGCATCTCGGGTTAAATGCCCGTCGGTAGCCGAAAGCGATGGAAACAAAAACAACGATTCACTGTTTTTTTTAATAAATTCGTTACGCAGGTTTTCATAAGTTTTTAACGTTCCGATGGCGTGTTCGGCTATCGGAACAATCCGTTCTTTGCTTCCTTTTCCTAAAATCGTAACTTGCTTCTTCTTAAAATTAAGGGCGCTGAGCGGCAACGCGACTAATTCCGAAACCCGCATACCGGTTGCATACATCAGTTCAATCATCACGGCAATACGCTGGATTCGAATATCATCGGCAGAGGCCGCCTCTTTAATCAGGGTAGTAATTTCTTCCGCCGTTAAAAATTTCGGCAACGGTTTTTCCTGTTTAGGCGATAAAATATTTTGCGCGGGATTATCTTTGATGATTTTCTCTGAATAAAGAAATTTGCAAAATTCTTTGATTGCCGAAAGTTTGCGCGCGATTGTTTTTGCCGCAAAACCGCGTGTGCGCAAACTCTGCATAAAATTTTCAATGCTTTGTTTGTTTAAATCGGTGTCGGTTTCAAAATTGCCGAACTCTAAAAATTGCTGCAAATCGCGTTCGTAAGCGGCAATAGAATTTTGAGCGGCGCCTTTTTCCGCCGACATCATCTGTAAAAAATAATCGATGTGCCGCCCGAGCATTTTGTTACTTTTTCAGGTTTGCCTCAATTTCTTGCGAATTATGCTCTGTCGGGACGGTAATATCCTGCAACGCCACAAAGCCGATGCCGGCAACCAAGGCGGCGATGACGGCATATAAAACAATTTTAGAATTGTTTGATTTGGTATTATAATAGCTTTTCATTTTATTTTCCTTTTATAATATGCGAAAAAAATATTGATTATATATTAACAAGGTTATATCGTAAGGTCAATAGTTAAGAATGGTAATAAAAAATGAAAATGCCTCAAGTAAATAAAATAATATTGCTGGTCGGGTTGATGGGAAGCGGTAAAACAAGCGTTGGTAAGCGGTTGGCGCGCAAACTCTCTTTGCCGTTTGTCGATGGTGATCAGGAAATTGAAAAAGCAGCCGGACTTTCACTGGTTGATGTATTAAAATGTTTCGGCGAACAAGAATATCGTGCCGGCGAAGAACGGGTGATGAAACGCTTGCTGAAAGGTGCACCGTGTGTTTTAGCATCGGGCGGCGGTTCGTTTGTGGCAGAGCAGACACGCACATTGGCTAAGGAAAATGCGCTGACAATATGGCTTAAAGCCGATATTAACACGCTTTATCATCGCACTGCCGGTCGCACGCGCCGTCCGTTTTTGCTTGGCGATAACGAAACCGTTAAAAACAAGTTGCAAAGGTATATTACGGAAGAGTATCCGTATTATTCCGAGGCCGATATTGTGGTGGAAACGCGTGATGAACGGGTGGAAAATACCGTGCGTCATGTGATTGCCGCCATTAACAAATTTTATCATAAAATCGAAAAGAAAAAAGGGAGGGAAAATGCGCCCGAACAGCAGAACGGCGGAGCAGATGCGCCCGTTGGAAATCATTCCGAATGTTAATCTTTATGCCGAGGGTTCGTGTCTGATTAAATGCGGTAATACGCACGTTTTATGCACGGCCAGTGTTGATAAAAGCGTTCCGGCGTGGCTTAAAGGGCAAAATCGCGGCTGGATAACTGCCGAATATGCCTTGTTACCGCGTGCAACACAAACAAGAGTCGCGCGCGAAACCAAAGGTGTCGGCGGCAGAACGCACGAAATCCAACGCTTAATCGGCCGTTCGCTCAGAGCCGTGACCGATTTAACACTTATGCCTGAAATGTGCGTGCAAATAGATTGCGATGTGTTGCAAGCCGACGGCGGAACCAGAACTGCGTCAATTTCTGGCGCATTTGTGGCGTTATATATAGCTATGCAGAAATTGGTGCGGCAGGGCGAGCTTGCGCGTAACCCTATTAAAGAATATGTGGCGGCTGTTTCGTGTGGTATTTTTGAGGGTGAGCCGGTGCTTGATTTGGAATATGCCGAGGACTCGCACGCCGATGCCGATACCAATTTTGTGCTGACTGAAAGCGGACGGATTGTTGAAATTCAGGCAACGGCCGAAGGCGCAACCTTTAACGAAGCCGAGTTTAATGAACTTTTCCGTTTAGCAAAATCAGGGATACATCAAATTATACAAGCACAGAAAAAAGTGTTGGGGGAATAAATGCAAATAAAGGAACTTATTTTTGCCAGTCATAATGCCGGTAAAATAGCGGAAATCAAACAAATGTTGGCGCCGCTCGGCATTAAGGTTAAGTCAGCGGTCGATATGGATTTGCCTGATGTTGAAGAAAACGGCACAACTTTTGCCGAAAACTCGTTGATTAAGTCGCAAACCATAGCAAAAGCCGTCGGTTTGCCGTGTATTGCCGACGATTCCGGCTTGTGTGTCGATGCGCTTGACGGCGCGCCCGGGGTATATTCGGCCCGTTACGCGCCCGACCGTGATTTTAATAAGGGTATGGATAAATTGCTCGCAGAAATGGAAAAAAGCGCAAATAAAAGCCGTAAGGCACACTTTTCGTGCGTGGTGTCACTTGCGTATCCGAACGGCGAATATAAGCTGTTTGAGGGACGTGTTGACGGCACGATTGCGCAAACCAAAATGGCGGGCGTGCAGGGATTCGGCTATGACCCTTTGTTTGTGCCTGACGGATGTGATGTCAGCTTTGCACAAATGAGTAAAGATGATAAAAATAAAATTTCGCACCGCGGACGTGCGATGCAAAAATTTAAGGAATACCTTACTTCTTTATAGGATTTTAAAATGACTGCAAAAAGAATTTACAACATCAATGCCGGCGCTTCGTTTGTTGATGTGTTGGCTCGGCGTTATCTTAATGAATTTTCAGACAATCCGGACGGTTTGGCGAATGTGCTGTTTTTGTTGCCGAATCGGCGTGCGTGTCAAAGTTTGATAGATGCGTTTGTGCGTCAACACGACTTAAAACCGACTATTCTGCCGCAAGTTCGCCCGATTGCCGAAGCCGATGAAGACGAGGTATTCTTAACCAATGACGCATCAGTTTTGGCAGATTTGCTTCCGGCAGTCGATTCGACGGATAAGATTTTGCAACTGATGCGTCTGATTATGAAAAAATCAGAACTTGGTTTAGATAAAATTTCGTTGGCGCAAGCGTATGCTTTGGCGCAAAATCTTTCACAGCTTATGGATTCGGCATATAATGAACAATGTGATTTGAATGATTTAAAAAAATTAGTCGGCGACGAATATGCCATACACTGGAAACAAACTTTAATGCTATTGCAAATCATTATGGAATATTGGCCGAAGATATTACAAGAAAACGGAATGTCCGACAGTGTTGTTCGTCGCAACGATTTGTTAAGGAAAGAAATGGAATTGTGGCGGCAAAGCCAAACAAAGCAAAGAATTGTCGTGGCCGGCACAACGGCGGCATTTCCGATTATGAAAGAATTGGTGCAAACAGTGCTGAATTTGTCGAACGGCGAAGTTTTTCTTTATGGGGTTGATAAATATTTAGATGATTCCGATTGGGAAAAAATTGATGAAAATCATCCGCAATATGAGCTGAAAGAATTGCTTGAGTTTCTTAATATTTCACGCGATTCGGTAACAAATTTGGGGTATGAAAATCCGTCACGCGAAAAAATCGTTTCAGAAATTATGCGGCCGGCGGAAACATCGAATAAATGGCGCAAATTATCGGAGTGTCCGTTGCCGAAATCTGATTTTGATAATATTTGTTTGATTAATTGCGACGATTTACGGCAAGAAGCACAGGCAATAGCACTGATAATCCGCGAAACGCTGGAAGATTCGGAAAATCCTGAAAAAACGGCTGCATTGGTTACGATGGACCGCAATTTGTCACGGCGCGTGGTATCCGAATTGCAAAAATGGGATATTAACGCCGACGATTCCGCCGGTCGTCCGCTTGCTTTAACGCAAGTCGGTATTTTCTTACGCTTAGTTTGGGAGGCGGTTGAAAACGATTCGCAAACGGCAATTATTGCCTTGATGAAACATCCGTTCACAGCTTGCGGAATGCGTCGCGATAAATTTGTCCGCAGAGTAACGGCACTCGAATATGCGTGGCGAAAGAATAAGGTTTTGAAAAAACATGTGGCGAAGTTTTTGAATGTCTTTCGAGAAAAACTGCAGCCGCTTACGGATATTTATAATCAGCCGCAAGCCGATTTACGACAAATTCTCGAAACGCATATTAAGGTTGCCGAAAATTTGGCTGACACAGACATTAAAGGCGGTGCACAATTGATATGGCGCGGTGATGACGGCACAGTTGCGGCAAACTGGATAAGCGATTTTGTGCCGAAAAGCGCTGCGTTAGGCACTGTCAAAGTCAATGATTACGGTGGTTTTTTGACGACTTTACTGATGGAACAAAGTGTGCGTAAACGTTACGGCACGCACCCGCGTGTCAAGATTTTGGGTCCGATTGAAGCGCGTTTAACCCAGTTTGATGTGACGATTATCGGCGAAACAAATGAAGGAATGTGGCCGAATCAACCGCAGGCGGATATGTGGATGTCACGCTCAATGAAGGAAAAATTCGGCTTATCGGCTTCGGAAAGACAAATCGGAGTGGCAGCTGCGGATTTCGCACATTTAATGAACGCGCCGCAGGTCTATTTAACGCGCGCTAAAAAAGTGGACGGGAATCCTGTTAATAAATCACGGTGGTGGCTACGGTTTGAAACGGTTTTGACGGCAAATTTCGGAACACAAGACGATGCTTTTGCGTTTATTTATCAAAAGCCATACGCCTATTGGGCAAAATATTTGGACAGAGATGTCGAATATAAACCGATTGCCGCACCGGCTCCGTGCCCGTTGTTGGAACGCCGCCCGCGTGAGATGTCGGCAACCAACATTGAAAAATGGATGCGTGACCCGTATTTGATTTATGCAAAATATATTTTGTCGCTGTTTCCGCTTGATGATTTGGATACGCCGAAACAAGCTTATAATTACGGCGACATTGTGCATGAAGTCTTAAAAGAATTTAATGAAAAGTATCATACTGATTTTTATCCGGAGCCGGAAGTTGCTCGCGAGATTTTATTAGGACTCGGACGGCAAAAATTTGCCGAAAATAATGTGCCGGAAGAAACAATGGTTTTTTGGTGGCCACGCTTTGAAAGTATGATGGATTGGGTTGTCAAAAAAGAACAATCATATCGTCCGTCCGTATCTGAAATTCAAAACGAAATTGACGGGAGTATGGTTATGCAAAGCCGGTTGGGTGATTTTAAAATAACCGGAAAGGCGGATCGAATTGATGTTTTGAAAAGCAAGCGGTTAAACATTTTGGATTATAAAACCGGAAAAGACAAGAGCGTTAAGGCGATGACAAGCGGTAAAGCGCCGCAGTTGCCGATAGAGGGGCTGATTGCGCAAAGCGGCGGTTATGCAGAAGTCGATGCAGCGGAAATCGAGAGTTTTCAATATTGGGCATTTCGCGATAAATTCAATGCAACCGATGCCGATGAGAGCAAAAAGGCGATGGATGTTATTCAAACAGCGGTGCAAAAATTAATCAACTTATATGATAGTGAAAAACAAACTTATTTGGTCAAACCGACTCCGAGCAGCGTGGGGGATTATTCGGATTATGACCATCTTTCTCGCATCGAAGAATGGGGAACACATTCCGATTCGGGAAGCGGATTTGGCGGAGAATAAACAATGGGACCATACGAAAATATCAGAAAAGAACGCGAAAGAGAGGCAACAATAGAGCAACGTCTTGCTGCCGACCCTCAACAGTCGGTGTGGGTAGAGGCCTCTGCCGGCACGGGAAAAACCACAGTTCTTACCGACAGGGTGCTACGGTTGTTGCTTGACGGCGTAGAACCGATTCGTCTTTTGTGTTTGACATACACAAAAGCGGCGGCGGTAGAAATGAACTCTCGCGTTTCCGAGCGTTTGAGCTCGTGGACGGTAAAAGATGACGCGGCACTTGAAGCGGATTTGATAAAATTGCTCGGTGATGACATTAAAAATGATGCCAAGCGTTATCAACAATATACGGAAAAAGCGCGCAAATTGTTTGCCAAACTTTTGGATACACCGGGCGGAATTAAGATTCAGACCATACATAGCTTTTGCACCGACGTTTTAAAGCGATTTCCGCTTGAAGCCGGTATATCGCCTTATTTTGAAGTGCTTGAAGATGAAGAATCGAAAAACGCGCTGACGCAAATCAAAAATGAAATTTTGCTGAAAGAAAACCATAATGGTAATACGGAACTGAGCGCCGCCATAGATTATTTTGCGGAAAATATGTCGGAAACGACTTTTCCGAATATGCTTAAAAGTATTACGGAAAAACGCCGTGAAATGATGGAAATGATAGAGAAATACAAAACACTTTCCGGCTTTACGAATGCGGTTGCGGCAAAACTCCAAGTGAAGCCGGAAGAAACGGAAGAGAGTATTAAAACCGAATTTATGACTTCGGTCCGTGATCGCAAAGATGAAGTTTTGGCTAATATCAACGCTTGGTCGCACAGCGCAAAAGCTACGGATACATCTAAAGTCAAATCTTGCCGAGAAGTGATAGAAAGAGATTTTCAAACAGAGGATTATGAAATCTATAAATCGTGCTTTTTTACAACAGCCAACGAACCGCGGAAAGACGGAAGTTTAGCCACAAAAGATGCTAAAACGGCGGATTCGGAACTGCTGCCTCGATTGCAAACAGAGCGCGACCGTTTGGTTGTGTATGAAGAAAAGTTGCAAAAATTGCGCTTGTTTCAATCTACAAAAGCGGCCTTTACGATTGTGAGCGAAATTGACCAACGTTACGAGCAATACAAACACATTAAATCTTGTATGGATTTCAATGATTTGATTTATAAAACAATGAAATTGTTGGAAGATTCAAGTGCACGTCAATGGGTTTTGTATAAACTTGACGGTGGAATAGACCATATTTTGGTTGATGAAGCACAAGACACATCGCCCGAACAATGGAAAATTATTGACAGTTTGTGTGAGGATTTTTTCAGCGGTGAAAGTGCCGGTAAGCAAAACCGCACGATTTTTGTGGTGGGTGACCGCAAACAATCTATCTTCAGCTTTCAGGGCGCAGACCCGACAAAGTTTGATGAAATGTATAAAAAATTTAAGAATAAAGCCGCCGATGCAAATAAAAAATTTGAAACGGTTGATTTAAAGTTTTCGTTTCGCTCGGCTCCTGCCGTTTTGGAAGCGGTTGACCGAATTTTTGCAACCAAAGAGGCAGCGAACGGTGTGGTGTCGGACGGCAAAGAATTAAAGCATGTGCCGGTGCGTGCCGGAGAATACGGAAAAATCACAATTTTGCCGGTGCTTGAGGTTGAAAAAGCTAAAACGGTGGAAAATTACGAGCACTGGGAGCCACCGATGGAACGCGAGAATAAAACAGCGGTAGAAACACAAATGGCACGCATTATTGCCGGACGGATTCGCAAAATGATTGATGACAGCAAACATACCGCAAAGCCGCTTCACTATCGTGATTTTATGGTTTTGGTGCGCACGCGAAACGCATTTGTGCCGGAGTTCATTCGGGCGTGTGAAAAAGAACATGTTGCTATTTCAGGTGCCGACAGAATGATGCTTTCTAAAGAAATTGCGGTGCAGGATTTAATTTCTTTAGGCAAGTTTTTACTCTTTCCGCAAGACAGTTTGTCGCTTGCCGAAGTTCTCACTTCGCCACTGTTTTCAATAGATTCTCAATTGCTTGAAGATTTATGTTACAAACGCGAAAAAGGCGAAGAACTCTGGGATAGAATAAAAGCGAGCGGTGATGAACGGTGTCGAGATATATTCGGAACACTTAAGACGCTTTTGGATAATCTTGATCATATTCGTCCGTATGAAATGTTCAATTTTGTGCTGACAAAATTGGGCGGACGGCGCAAATTTATTGCTCGAATGGGACCGGAAGTTGAAGATACTCTCGATGAATTTATCAATATGACACTTGACTATGAACAAAGACAAATTCCGAGTTTGCGCGGTTTTATTACTTGGTTCGGACAAAGCGAAAAAGAAATCAAGCGTGAAAGCGACGAAGCTGAAACCGATGCTGTGCGCTTGTTGACGGTGCACCACTCGAAGGGCTTGCAGGCACCGATTGTTTTTTTGCCGGATACGCTAAAAATGCCGTCAGACAGTCGCAAACAAAAGCTGTTGTCTGATGAGGAGTTTGCATATTATCCGATGAATGCGGCGGCCTATGACGAAAATTGCACGGCTGTTAAGGATAAAATTTATTTGGGAGAAATTGAAGAATACAGGCGTTTGCTTTATGTTGCGCTGACTCGTGCGGAAGACCAACTTTTCATTTGCGCGCATAAAAATGTTCAAAAAGATACAAAAGAAAAGAAAAACAACGATGATAAAAAAGAAGATAAAAAAGAGGATAAACCAAGCGCATGGTATGAGTTGTGTCGCAGGGCACTCGGTGGCAATGAGGCCGAATTAAATACGGAAATTGTTCAAGAAACACCGGAATATGTGGCAAAAAAAGAAAAGAAAAAGTCCGTATTTGTTTTAGGCGAATATGACTTTCCGGTGTGGAAAGACGAAAACATCACCAATCACGAAAACGATTTGGTAAAACCGTATACACCGTCTAAAGACGATGATGAAAGCGAAGAAAAACCGGATTCGATTTCACCGCTTAAAAATAACGGCTTCTATTATCGGCGCGGCATTTTAATTCATAAATTGCTACAATTTTTGCCGTCGGAAGCCCAAGATAAAGAGGCGATTCTCGATGCGTATTTACAAAAAAATGCCACGGAATTTTCGGCTGAAGATTGTGCGCAAATTAAACAAGAAGTGCTTAATTCTTTGGCCAAAGAGGAGTTCTCCGATATTTTCGGCGTCGATTCGCGTGCGGAAGTTCCGGTTGTGGGCGAAGTTGACGGAAAAATCATTTCGGCGCAAATCGACCGCTTAATCGTATTGACTGACAAGGTAAAAATCGTCGATTTTAAAACCAATCAACCGCCGGCGCAAGATGTGGCGCACACGCCGAAACAATACATCAAACAACTTGCGGCATACGCCAAACTGATGCAAAAAGTTTATCCGCAAAAGCCGGTTGAAACCTATATTTTGTGGACCAACGAAACACGTTTGATGCGTGTGGCATAAAAAAGTGTTGTAATTATTTTGATTATCTTTAATATGATAAAAAAAATAATATATCTGTGCTACAATTTAATAAAAAGGAGAATAAAATGACACAACCTATTACAGACAGCCAATTCGGCGAAAATGTTTTGAACGCTAAGGGCTTGGTGCTTGTTGACTTTTGGGCAGAATGGTGCGGCCCGTGCCGTCAGCTCGGTCCGATTTTGGAAGCGATTGATAATGAAATCGGTAACGATGTCAAAATATATAAGATGAATGTTGACGATTCACCTGAAATTGCCGGTCAACTCGGGATTCGCAGTATTCCGGCCATGTATTTGTTCAAAGATGGCAAACAGGTTGACGTGAAGGTCGGTTTGACGACGCAATCAAACATTCAGGACTGGATTCAGTCGTATAAATAAAACATATACATAAACACGAAAACCGCCGAAAATTCGGCGGCTTTTGTGTTTTTGTGCTATCAACAATATTTATGCACTTTTCAATAAGCCGAATTTCTTTTTGCCCTGAGCAATTTTAACCGCACCGTCCACGATGTCGGCCGTGGTAATCACATAATTTTCATCGGTAACCGGTTTGCCGTTAATTTTTAAGCCGGCCTGTTTAATCAGACGGCGCGCTTCGCCCTTGCTTTCCACAAATCCAATTTGCAGAAACGCGTCCAACACCCCGATACCGGCTTTCAAATCGGCACTCAAAGTCGGCAAATCATCACCGGCGGCACCTTGTTCAAATGTTTTAACGGCAGTTTCCTGCGCTGATTGCGCTTCGCTCAAACCGCGGCAAATCTTGGTGGCTTCAAACGCCAAAATCTTTTTGGCCTCGTTGATTTCTTTGTCTTGCAACTTTTCTAAGCGATAAATCTCGTCCATCGGCAAGTCGGTAAAAATGCGCAAGCATTTGCCGACTTCAGCATCACCGATGTTACGGAAATATTGATAATAGTCATAAGCCGGCAATTTATCCTCGTTAATCCACACGGCGTTGCCTTCGGATTTTCCCATTTTTTTGCCTGCCGAGTCGGTAATAATTGGGCTGGTAAAACCGAATAATTCAGTATCATAGCGGCGGCGTCCGAGTTCTGTGCCGGAGGTTATATTGCCCCATTGATCGGCACCGGCAATTTGAGCGCGGCAGTTATATTTTTGCAACAACACGCAGAAATCGTAGCCCTGCAACAGCATATAGTTAAATTCTAAAAACGACATCGGCTGTTCGCGCTCCAGACGGCTTTTAACGCTGTCCATCGTGAGCATACGGTTGACCGAATAGCAAGTGCCGATATCGCGCAAAAACTCAAGATAATTAATGTCTTTAAACCAATCCCAATTATCCACCATCAAAGCGTCGGTCGGGCCGTCACCGAATTTTAAAAATTTAGAAAAAGATTTTTTCAAACCGACAACATTGTGCGCCAAAGTCGCTTCATCTAAAAACGGGCGGAGTTTATCTTTGCCGGACGGGTCGCCGATACGCGCCGTTGCCCCGCCGACCAATGTCAGCGGTTTATGCCCGCATTTTTGGAACCAACGCAACATCATCAGCGGCACAATATGTCCGACGTGCAAACTGTCGCCTGTCGGGTCGGAACCCAAATAACCGACCGCCGGTTTGCCTGCTTTTTCGCATTCGCAGAGATAAGCGTCAAAGCCCTCTTCGTTAGTGCATTGATTGTAGAAACCGCGCTCGCTCATTATGTTTAAAAATTCCGATTTGAATTGTGTCATTGTTTTTCCTTTGTCCTCATTGGATTTATACTAATTTTTAACGTATAGTAGCATAATATTTTATCAATGCAACAGGATTTAATTTTTAATGATTATAAAAAGTTTAAATGCCCTCGGTTTATACGGAAACGCCTCGCTTAACTCGGTTGATTTGGCGCTTGTGGCAACCGACGGCGTTGATGTGCAGCAATTTATCAAAACGCAGACGGTGCATTATCCCGAAGAATTGTGTGTGGATATTCGAACACTCATATCTCGGCGCGGGTGGACTTATGAAATGCTCGGTGCCAATACCGACGTGCAGGTGTTGCGTGAAAAAATCAGTTGCTTTTATGCCAAAGAGATTAAGGAATTTATTGCCGATGAAAAAGTGGATTGCTATGGGATAGACGGGCTGACATTGTTCAGCAATCCCGAAGAAAAATGTTCGTATCAGCTTGAGGACGGGCGCGTTTTGGCACGCGAAATCGGGCAAAATATTGTGACACACTTTCATCGCGCCGATTTACTTGCGGGCGGACAGGCGTCACCGCTTTCACCGGCATTTATCAACTATTTGGGGCAGGCGGCGGAAAAACCGGCACTGTTTATCATTGTTGACGCAGTCAGCAGCTTGATTTATTTGGGGCAAACGGGCGAATTGACGGCGTTTGACTGCGCACCTGGAATGGCTATGATTGAGGATTGGGTTTTTCGCCACGCCAATATGCAGACCGATTATAACGGAAAATTGGCGGTAACGGGCAAAGCGGATATGCAAATTGTCGAATCATTGTTGCGTCATAAGATTTTGAAAAAAAATCCGCCGAAAGCATTGGATATTCTGTGCTTTGCCGATAAAAAAGAGCATTTGGAGGGATTATCTTTGGAAGACGGTGCCGCAACGGCCACAACCTTTATTGCCGAGGCGATATATCAGGCGGCATTTGACTTTTTACCGAAAATACCGGCAAATATTTTTATATGTGGTGCCGGCGTCAAAAATCCGACATTGTTGCGCCATATTAAGCAAAATTTTGCACCTCGCGAAGTGCAACCGATAAACCGGCTTAATTCGAGTTTGGACGCTGTCGGAGCGCAATCAACCGCGTTTAATACCGTGCGGCGCCTTTACGGAATGCCGCTGACTTATCCGACAACAACCGGTGCGTTTGAACCGCTGAGCGGAGGAGAAATCTATGAAAAAATCTGAAAAAACAATACTTAAAGTAGAAAAATTATGCAAAAATTACGGCGAATTAAAAGCGTCTGATAATTTGAATTTTGAAGCAAAGACCGGAGAAGTTATTGCGCTTTTGGGGCCGAACGGTGCCGGAAAATCGACTTTAATGAATATGATTTCCGGTTATTTGGCACCGACCTCAGGCAAAATCAAAGTGTTGGGCAAGGATATTGCCGATTTTCCGATTTTTGCCAAAGAAAATATTGGTTTTTTGCCTGAAGGTGCGCCGCTTTACGCTGACTTAAGCGTTAAGCGTTTTTTGTGCTATATGGCTGAATTGCGCGGGCTTAAAAAGGACGCGGTGCAGAAAGTTGCCGAAACGGCGAACATTACCGATGTAATGACGCAAAAAGTTGATACGCTCTCTAAAGGTTATCAACGTCGTGTCGGTTTTGCGCAAAGTATTTTAAGCAATCCGCCCCTTTTGCTTTTAGATGAACCGACAGACGGCTTGGACCCGAACCAAAAAGATTATATTCGCAAGCTGATTAAGCAAATGTCCGATGATAAAACGATTATTATTTCGACGCATTTATTGGAAGAAGCCGAAACCGTTTGTAATCGCATCATTGTTTTGGATAAGGGAAAAATCAAAGCCGACGGTGATTTGAAAGCGTTATTGAAACAAACCGCGACGAAAACAATTGCCGAGGCATTCCGCAAATTGACCGCAAAGGAGAATATCAATGAATAAAATTCTGACCGTTGCCAAAAACGAACTGATTCGTTATTTTGTATCGCCTCTCGCGTATGTTTATTTGTTTTGCTTTGTCATTTTGAATGCGTCGTTTGCCGTTTATTTCGGCGATTTTTTTAATCGAGGTCAGGCCGATTTGCAAGCTATGTTCGAGTTCCAACCATGGCTGTATTTATTGTTTATTCCGGGAATATCCATGCGTTTGTGGGCAGAAGAATTTCATACGAAAACGATTGTGCAAATCGTGACGCAACCGATTTCCGTTATGCAGCTGGTGCTCGGCAAATTTTTTGCCGCTTGGACATTTTGCGGGTTGGCGCTGATTTTAACAATGCCGTTTTGGCTGACAATCAATATATTAGGCAAGCCGGACAACTTTGTAATTTTTATGGGTTATTGCGGAAGCTTTGTTTTGGCCGGTTGTATGCTTGCCGTTTCACAAACAATGTCGGCATTGACTAAAAATCAGATTATTGCTCTGGTTTTAGCCGTGATTGTTAATTTGCTGTTTTTTTGGAGCGGTATAGAGTATGTGCTGTCTTTTTGCCGTTTGTTTTTGCCGGACACTCTGGTAGACGTAATTGCCTCATTCAGCTTTATAACGCATTTTAACAATCTGACATACGGTTTGTTGGAACTGCGTGATGTTATTTTTTTGCTGTCATTGATTATATTCGGCAATTATACCTCCGTTCTGATTATCAATTTTAAAACCGCCGGAACTTCGGGGTGGCTCAAATCAACAAACCGAGCGTATAGCATTATTGCGTGGTTTTTGTTGCTGCTGATTTTTTTCGGTGTCAATATTTTGGCCAACAATTTAACCTCGGATATTCAATATGACGGCACTCAGGATAAAAATTGGACTTTGACCGATGATACCAAAAAGATTTTAAAAAATTTGCAAGAGCCGGTTTTGGCGCGGTTATATTTTTCGCCGATTTTGGAACAGCGTAATCCGGAATTGCGTGAACAATTCAATTCTATCCGGATTTTATTGCATAAATACAAAGGACTATCTAACGGAAAATTTGACTACAAAATATATTATCCAAAGTTTTTGGGACATGAGGAAGATGTGGCAATTGCCGACGGTGTGCAGCTGATTCCGCTGGTTGACCTTAATCAGACGGCGTTGTTTGGTATGACGGTAGAAGACACTTTACAAAACAAAGAAGTTATTCCGTTTTTTGCACAAGACCAATACGGACGGCTTGAACAAGATATTACGACCAAAATCCATCAGCTCGGGCATAAACGTAAAACCATCGGCATTTTGTCCGGCACTTCGATTTACGGTAAAAGTTCGGCAGACAGCAGTATGATTTTCGGCGATACATGGGAAATTGTGCGTATGCTCAATAAAGAGTATCGTTTGCACGAGATTAAAGAACCGAAAGATTTTGATGACTATCAATTTGATGTTCTGATGCTGTTTTATCCGAAAAATCTTTCAAAAGAAATGATTGAAAAAATCAAAGAATTTACGCGTAATGTCGGTAAAATCATTTTGATTCTCGATCCGGCCAACGAAGCGGAACGTCTTTATTCTCCGGCTGCGTATCCGCAACCTTCCGACATTGGCGAGCTGGAACAATTTTGGCGTATCAAACTTTATCCGGATTATGTGGTTGCCGACTTGAAAAATTCGGTTACGGTTGACGCAACGGAGAACTACACGCAAAATCCGGCATTTTCACAAGATGTGATTCAGTTCAAAATTCAGCACGAAGATATGAATCCGGAACATCCCGTAACGCGTAATCTGCACGAAATTATGTTCACGTCCGCCTCCGTAATTGTGCCTGATTTGGATGCTTATAAAGAGAAGAAAATTATTTTTTATCCGCTGATGCGTGCCAGTATGCTTTCTGAGCTTATTCCGTCAGATGTTGTTATTAAAGGGAAAAATCCGCAAGAGATTTTGCAGGATTTTGAAGTTGATAACAATCAAAAAATATTGGCGGCCGAAATCATAAGTTTGGAAAAAGACCGCCCGTTTGATATTATTGCGATTGCGGATTCGGACTTTCTGTATGACCAATTTTGGATGAAAAAGGTTCATCTTTTGAAAAGTGAGTATGTGACGGCAGTGTTTGACAGTGCGAATTTCTTACTTAATGCCGTTGATTATCTGACTCAGCAAGATGCACTTCTGGGCTTACGCGGTAAAAGAGCGCTCAATCGCGGATTCGATGGCATAGAAATTATGCGTCGCCTTAATGCTTTACAATATAAGCAGGAAGAAATGAAAATCTTTGAGGAAGTTGATGCGGCCAAAAATGCCGTTAAAGAAGTTTGGGCGAAAAAAGAATTTGAAAATCGCGAAAACTTTACACCGGACGAATTGGCCGCTTTGGCAAAAATTCGCACGCGTTTGGACGAGTTTCGCCAACGTTTGAGCGATTTACGTTATCAAGCATATAAGAATATCGAACAAATCGCTTCGCGTATCGCATTTTTAAATATTTGGCTGCTTCCGCTGATTTTCGGCAGTATTTTGGTGGTTGTGTATTTAATGAAAATCTTGCGGCGCAAACGCATCAAAAGTGCGCCGTTACAGGTTAACAAACGTTTATTGACTTTGGGGGCGAGTGCGGCGGTTGTTTTGTTGTTGTCGGCAATTTCGGTATATGTTGTTAATTACAGCAGTGTTGATGCCTATGAAAATAAGTTGGTTTTTCCGGAATTTAAGAATCACCTCAATGAAATCGACCGGATTGCGTTGCAAACAAATAAAAAACAGCTGACTTTTGAACTAAAAGACAATCAATGGCACTTAAAAGAAATGCCTGATTTGCCGGTTTATCAAGAGCGGATACGCCGACTGCTGACAACGCTTGCCGACGCGCGCTATTTTGCGCGAAAAAGCGACAAGGCCGAGAATTTGGCTATGTTTAATTTATTGCCGATAGAAGATAAAAATTCCGATGTTGTCAGAGTTACGGTAACGGCTGGCGAAAACGTTGTTCAAAGTTTTAACTTAGGCGATATTGACATTGATATCGGACGTGGCGGAAAGGCGGCGTATATGCGCTTTGATGACCAGTTCCAAGTATGGGAAATCAGTGCCGATTTCGTGAGTATGGATTTGGATTGGCACTATTGGACATATTCTCATTTGTGGGATTTACGCTTTGGACGGCCGACGGACGATGTTGATAATATCTTTATGAAGCAATATATGGTCAATCTGATGCGTTTGCTCTTAAATACACCGTATGAAAAAGTTATTGACGACCCGCACAAAGATGCTTTGGCAACCATAAAATTCAAAATCGAAGATAATAATAAAGCAGAGTTGTCCTTTTATAAAGATGGTGAAATGAGCTATGTAACTTACACTTTTGATGAAAACAACAAAAATCCGCATTTGAAATTGCTTGCCGAATATTTAAATGGTAAAGCATGTGTAATTGAAAGTGAAAAAATGGAGAAGTTTCTTGACATTATCAAATGACCAACGCCGTTTAAAAAATAATGCGGCATACGCCAGTATTGCGACAGCAATTATTCTGACGATTATTAAAAGTGCGGCAGCATACATAACCGGCTCGTTATCCGTGCTGTCATCGATGGCGGATAGTTTAGCCGATGTGATTTCCTCTTTGGTAACGTTAATCGCAGTTATTTATGCCGAAAAACCTCTGACTTGCGAACATCGCTACGGTTATGGACGAGCAGAGGCCGTCAGTGCATTAGTGCAAGCGGCATTTATCAGCGGTTCGGCGTTCTTTATTTTGTATGATGCCGCATATCGAATCAGCCACCCTGTGATACTAAAACAAACCGGCATAGGTATAGGTGTTATGATTGTCAGTGTTATCCTGACGTTGATTTTAGTCAGTTATCAAAAATATACGCTTCGGCGTGTTCCGTCACAAGCCATTGAGGCCGATAACAAGCATTATTGGATAGATTTGGCAGCAAATGCGGCTGTTTTGGTATCATTGACGGCGGTGCATTGGTTCCGGTGGAAGTGGGTGGATATGGCAGCCGCGGTTATGATTTCAATTTATCTGATTATAACGGCGTGGAAAATTGCCAAACGCGCTTTGGAAGAAATTACCGACAAAGAGATAGACCCGAACATTAAAGCGCAAATCATCGATGCCGTGATGTCAATCGAGGGCGTTAAAGGGTGTCACGATTTTCGGTCGCGCATTTCGGGAGCGCGTTGGTTTATCGAAATGCACTTGGAGTTTGACGGTGAGTTGACTTTATTGCATGCGCACGCACTTTCTGAAAAAGCTGAAAATAAAATTATCGCCTTATACCCTCAAGCACAAATAATTATTCATCAAGACCCTTTCGGCATAAAGGAAAAACGCCTCGATAACGATATTTCCGGCGTATGCTCGTTGTGATGCTTATTTTTTCTTAAGGCCGGTGCGCGGAAACTTAATCGTAAAACACGTTCCCTGATTAGATTTGCTTTTAACCGAAATTTTGCCGAGCTGTTTTTCGACTAAACTGCTGACAATTGCCAACCCTAAGCCGGAGCTTTTTTCTTTGTAATTTGCGGAATAAAACGGCTCGAAAATGTGCTTAATTTGCTCGCTGTCAATACCGATACCCGTATCGGCGATGTCAATAACAACCGACCGACCGCTGTTTTTGCCGGAAATAGTCAGTATTCCGCCATCGGGCATTGCCTTAATCGCATTTTGAGCCAAATTCAATATAATCATCTTAAAATCGGATTCGTTACCTTCAAAACTCAAGTCCGATTCAATATTTGTTTCGACGGCAATTCCGCGGTGTTTGGCATCATAATCAATCATCAGCAACATATCCTTAATGGCATTCGGCACATCTATTTTGCCGAAGTCCTGTTCGGAATATTGCGCTAATTTTAACAACCTTTCCGGTGTTCGCAGCGTTTCAACCAATTGCTTATGCACCATCAACAAATATTTTTTTTGTTCGTCATCATCGGGAACATTTTGATACGAACTGTCTAAAATCCCTTCTAAAATCATACGAATGGCGCCGAGATTATTTTTGATTTCATGCGCCAAAGATGTTGATAAAAACGCAAGCGATGAAACTTTTTGCTGATGTGAAAAGCGCACATCACGGCTCAAGTCGTGAAGTGCTTCAATAATGTAATAGTCATCGGGATTTTTTCCATAAACCAACTTATCGGCATTAACATACAGCGGGCGCTTGCCGACCTCATGAATGGCATGAAATTCTTTTTGCTCCGATTGAATATGGCGTATCGGGCAATTATAACGGCTGCGCGGACAGCCGTCGCACTCAAAACCGTATGCTTTGTAACATTTCTCGCCGATACAAGATTTATCAGATTTTATTACATTATAAAAAGAGCGATTGGCCATAACCACATTATAATTTTTATCAATCACGCGGATTCCGTCAGGGATTGCGTCAATCAACTGTTGTAAAAATTTTTCGCGCAGCTTTGTTTTTTCGATATTTTCTTCCGTGTTATCAAGCATCTGATTAAAAGTTGCATACAAAATATCAAATTCATCTTTGGCCAACGAACTTTTTTGCATCGGTAAACGGTCGGAAAATATGCCGGCCGAAACGTTGTTGCTGACCGCAATCATCTTTTGCAGCGGGCGAATAACCCAATAATCAAGCAACAGTATCAGCACAAACACCAACAGCATCACAACGATTAAACTTACCGCAACAATTTCGGCGCCGGTAACCAAGGCCTCTTTATTATTATTGTAGTTATTCCAAAGTTCGTCATTGAGTTTGCGCTCGTTACTCAATTCTTGTTGCACCGCGCTGATTTCGCTGCTGTTTTTAATATAATCCGAGTTATTCATAATTTTCGGATATTCAATAGCCAATGTTGCCATCGTTTGACGCAAACGGATGTTATCGTTTAATAAGCTGACGACATATTGGTTGCGCATATAAACGGAGTTCATATTATCTTGCAATTTTTGCGAATATAAATTAAAGAAAATCGTAAAAAAGATAACAGCCAAGATTGCCATAAACGCAAACAAGCTATACATAATTTTTTTGTTCAAGCTGATGAACATCGGTTTGCCCTCTGATTTGTGTGAATGTTAATTCTATTTGGCGTCACGCAGTTCCGGAAAAAAATCGGTGCGGTTCAGTTTATAGAAAGTAAAAGTGTAATCAATTAAGCCGGCAACATTTTTTAAGTTACTGTCATTTAACATTTTGGCGGCCAATTGCTCACCGTATGGCGGACGTTTCATCTGACGGCTCAAACGACGCGATTCGCGCAAATAGTCGTAGTTGATGTGCGAATTGAGCAACAAAGCCCGCGCTCTGATGCAGTCTGCCAAATTTTCATACGCTTTGTAGCGATAATTTGCGTCCGGGTCATCCAACGGAACAACGCCGCGGTCATCATACCATACTTCGTCCAAATACAAAGAGTTTGCGGTCAGCGCCAAACGAGAGGTTCCCCAATCTGTATAAATTGCGGCCGTGGCAATCATCAATGACGGCGGCACAGCATCAACCTTAATCATCAGCTGACGAAATAAACTCAATGTGCGTTCATCTCCTTTAAGATGCGTAAAAGCATCATATTCGCGCGCTTTTTGTTCCAAAAAAGATGCCTCGCTCATACTCAGTTGTTTTTCTTTGATGAATTTAAGGCGTAAATCTTCCAGAACTTTCCGTTCTTGCGCAATTTCTTCATTAATTTTCAAAACAAGCGGCAACATAATCCGAATAAAAATGCGGTGTTTCGCATCGTTATCCTGAATGTCTTTCCAATCGGTCGGCATATGGTCCATATAAATCCGCGGATAGCTTCCGCGTTCTTTAGTGTAATCATCATAATTGTTGCGTGCGAAAATTTCGACAATTTCATCGGTTGTTGCCTCTTGCACGGTAAGAGCGCCGTCACGCTTTGTCATACGCAAATATGCCTGTGCCGAAACGGCGGAAAATAAAGTTGCCGTAAATACGGCTGCTAACAGTATTTTTTTCATTTAAGCTCCTTTCAATCTGACTTCACGAATTTGCGGCATATATTTTTGAAATGTCCGCACAATAACATTTTGTAAGGTATTTTGTGCATACGGGCAACCGGCGCAATGACCGGTGAACGACAGTTCCAAAACACCATCGTTAATCGAGTAAATTTCTATATCTCCGCCATCACGGTTAAGCGTCGGACGTATGAAAGCGTCTGCCACCGATTCGGCTTGTTCTTGTGCAGAAGCGTTGCCGTCCGGAACCGCAAAAAAACGGTTTTCGCTCAAAAAATCATCAATTTCCGCCAATACCAACGCTTTGGCGTTCTCAAATTCTGCCGGCTCATAGCGCACCGAGATAACTTCCGGCGCTATCATACAACGCTCAACTCCGTCAATATCTATAATCCGATTCGCTAACGTGTCTTGTTTTTGCAAAAGATTTTGCACAAATAATGTGCCGGCCGGTGCAATATTTTGCGGCAGGTAAAAATTCATAATTTGTTTTGGTTCAAAATTTTCAAATTTAATCTGCATAGGTGCCTTCTGTTAATTTGTTATTGATTTTTTCTGCCGAAGAGACAGCACGCAACAGGTAATAATTTTGTATAATCAAATGGTTAGGTGCTGTTGCGCTTTGCGGCGGTGCATTACGGATAAAACGCGGATTAAGTTCGGCGGCTTTTTTGAGTGAATTTACTAAATATGTCCATTCGGTATAAGCGTTTGCCGCTAAGATTATTTCACGAAAATCGCTACCCAAAGTTTTGGTGGTTTGCCATAACGCAAAAGCATAACCTTTAGCGTGATAAAACAAATCATCAGATTTTGTGTCAAACCAATCGGTATCGTGCTCTAATTGATGATTTTCGTTTTTTTGCGCCAACTTTTGCAAACCTTTGCATATTTTATTCAATAAGTTTTTCAAGTCTTCCGTTTTGGCGTAATATACACCGTCTTTGCCGAATTTATGCAATTCTGCCGCTGCTTTGCGATATTGCGCATTTGAGGACGGCACCAAACCTAAACCGTCTTTTTTCGTCATCAGCCATATTGTCGGTGCATACGACAAAAATTCGGCGGCTTTTTTAATATCTTGTCTTTGTGCATCGGTGTTTTGATTAAAACCGCGCATAACAGCCGTAATATCCCTAAGGGCATAAATGACTCCGATTTGAAAATTCGGCATATTATCCAACAAATACGCCGGAAAAACAGGCGGCAGATTCGGTGTCCACATCTTATCATCTACTTCGCGCTTAAGCAAAAAAGACATCGTTTCAGGTGTTTCTAACATCGGAATATGTTTGCCTTGCGGTTTGTATTCAGTCTGCACATCGATATTTTCTGCCATAAGGCAACCGATAATATAATAACAAACAACAAAAGTCGGAACGCCGATAAGTAATGTTTTCGGCAAATCGGTCAATTTGCGTGTCAGTTTACGCAGTGTTTTGTAAATTTTCGTTTTCTTGAATTTGAACTTTTTAAGGCGTGTCCAATACTGCCTGCTCAACAGTTTATAATCTGTTTTGCGTAGTTTCTGATATAGATTTTGAGCTTGTTTGCGCCACGGATATGCTAAAAGGGTATTCTTTTTTTGAATAGTAAAATCGCGTGTTTTTTGCCAAAGCAAGATAAACGACGCAGTTTTCTCTGTTTCGGTCGATTTTTTATTCTGCCGCTTATTTGCCATACTTTTTTCTCATTGTGTTAACAATGTCCCCAAAATCAATAATATGTAATATTTTAGCCATAATCAGAAAAATTGCAAGAGCAAAGATACCTGTTGCGGCTAAAATGCAAAAGGTGTAAAAAATATCAGATAAATAATCCGGAAAGCAGTGTTGCGCCACTTTTAACACATTGCCGGCGCCGATTCCCATAATCAAAGAAGCTGTGGTAATTTTCAGCATTTTTATCAACAGCGGTTTCTTAAATCGCCAATATCCGCGTTTTTGCAAGCCGGCAATATATTGTCCGAGCGACACAAACGCCGCGATTGTTGTTGCCAAGGCGATTCCGACGTGACCGAAAAAACGCATCAAAAGAATATTGAAAATTAAATTTGTTACAAATACCCAAAAGCTGTATTTGACCGGCGTTATCGTATCGCCGCGGGCAAAAAAATTAGGCATCAGGGCTTTTGTCATAACATAGCACGGCAATCCGACCGAGTAGGCAACTACCGCGTGTGCGGTTTGTGTTGCGTCAACGGCAGAAAATCGCCCGTGTCTGAACAAAAACGTCACAATCGGCTCGGCTAAGATGATAAGCAACACCGCTGCCGGTAATGACAGCAATAAACCGTATTCAACGGCCTTATCCTGTGTGGTGCGCGCATTGTCAATATCTCCGGCTTTGAGGTATTTTGATAAAATCGGCAACAAAGCAACGCTGATTGCCGCGCCGACCACACCGAGCGGCAACTGTTGCAATCGATTCGCATAATAAAGCCACGAAATTGCCCCCGCACCGGCAAGTGAAACTAAAATCGTATCAACGGCCATATTGATTTGATAAATGCCGGCCCCGACCACACCCGGCGCAATGCGCTTAAACAGCGTCTTAATTTCCGGATTGTGCATAATTTTAATCAAATGAATATACGGGTGCAACGTAACACCGGCACGCCGTAGAAAGATATGTAACCACAGCATTTCCAAAACACCGGCAATCGTAATGCCGAGCGCAAATCCATGCGCTGCCGTCGGCATAAACGGCACAAACACAAAGGCCGACAGAATCATTGTTAAGTTCAAAATAATCGGTGCGGCGGCCGGCGCGGCAAACTTTTCAAATGAGTTTAAGATGCCTCCCTGAAACGATACAATCGAAATCAATAACAAAAACGGAAAGGTTATCCGGCACAATTCCGTCGCTAATTCGATTTTACCGGCGTCGTTATGAAATCCCGGTGCCAAAACCGCAACAATATACGGCATAAACAGCTCAAACAGCACTACCAACAAGCCGACGATAACGGCCAACATCATCATCGCTTGCGCCGCAAAGAAAATTGAACGCTTTTTACCTTCACTGACCAATTTTTGTGAAAATAACGGCACAAACGCGCTGGTGAGCGCGCCTTCGGCAAACAAACTGCGAAACAGATTTGGCAATTTAAAAGCCACAACAAAAGCATCGGCCAACGCGCTTGCACCCATAAAATACGCCAACACCATATCTCGCACAAAACCGGTCACACGACTCACTAACGTGAGACCGCCGAACGTTGCTATTGATTTAAATAACGACATATTTCGTCCCTTTCCTCCATATTTTATGTCATTTTAATCAATGTTCGTAACAAAATGGTTACTTTTTATCACAAATATTTATAATTTTTGCAAAAAATGCTTGACAAAAAATAATATGCGTGTTATGCTTAGACAAAAGATGGAAAATTCGTCGGAAGCGGCGATTAAAAAAAAGGAATAAAAAGATGACTGATAATAAATTAGCGCAAGAGTTTGCAAGCGGCGGAGCCAAAGTGATTGCGTTGGACAGTTCAGAATCTGTCCACAAATATTCCGGTGCAGATAAAAAAGTGCTTAACAATATTTTTGACCGAGAATTAAGCCCGATGCAAAATTATGCGGAAAATGTTGCTTCGCAATCTAAGGCGTTTATGCAGGCAATAGACAGAGGGTTTAATGATGCGCTTGAGGTAAACAAGCCGACGAACTTTGTAGAATTGTCAGCCGCAAGCAAGGCAAAAATTGTCAAGATGGAACCGTTAGCACAAGCGGTTACCCGCAAAAATGTAGCAAACGGACGTTAAAGAATAACACAAAAGTTTTGCAAATTGCCCGCTTTGGCGGGCTTTTTTGTTGCCGAATTTTAAAGATTCTGCTTGCAATTCAAAAAATTATATGTTAGAGAGTCTCTCGAAAAACAAATCGCTTTTATGTATGAGCCGCAAGGCAACCGTAGTAAAAGCACTGCATCAATCCGCTTTGTCACGCAAAGCATAGAGAAAAAGAAAGGAAAACACCATGAGACACGGTGACGCACATAAAAAATTCAGTATGCCGAAAAGCCAAAGAAGAGCTTTGTTCTCCAATTTGACCGGTGCATTGTTGACACACGAACAAATTACGATTACTTTGACCCGCGCGAAAGAACTCAGAACTTTTGCCGACAAAATGATTACTTATGCGAAAAAGGGCGATTTAAACAGTCGTCGTTTGGCTGCAGGTTTCTTGCGCAACAATGAAGTTGTTTCCAAACTTTTCTCGACTTTGGCCGAACGTTATAAGGAACGCAACGGCGGTTACACCCGCGTGTTGAAATCCGGTTTCCGTTACGGTGACTGTGCGCCGATGGCAATCATTGAATTGGTTGACCGCGACGTTAATGCAAAAGGCGCGAAAGATTTGGCTCGCGTTGCTGCTGAAAAAGCTGCCGCTGCCGAAGCCGAAAAAGCCGAGAGCGAAACAACGGAAAACAAATAGTTTTCTGAAGAGAAAATTAAAGCGCCGCTTCGTTTAAGCGGCGTTTTTTTGTTAGCCGTTAACAGAAATCACCGGATTTTTCGGCGGTTTTCTCTTTTGTTGGTTACGCAGCACATTTATTCAAATATGATTCGCATTTTCTTGCCGTAAAATTCGGTCAGACGACGGAAAGCATTAATTTGCCTTTGTTAAAACAAAAACGACCACTCAAAAAGCGGTCGGGAGTTCACAACTGCAAATAGACAGTCCGGTGTATTCAATATATTCCACCGGCTCCCACCATTGAGGAGTTCTTTTCTATTTGAGGAGTTGTGACACTCCGCCGACAACCTCTTGCCGACAAAAGCATAATAAAAAAAATGTCGTAAAATGCAAGTGATTTTTAATAAACTTTGACGAAATCGCCGTTTTCATAGCGATAAATTGCATAGCTTTCGTTTGTTTTGGGCGCACCGTTATGAAACATTTTGTAACCGAGTTCGGTGTGGATTGCTTTGTTATTGGCAACTGATGAAAGTTTGTTATAGTCAAATGATTTTGCTTTTAATACCAAACTTTGCCACAATTTGAGTGCCGAATAGCCATAAAGTGCTAAGCCCTCCGCCTCAAATCCGCTAAGCCGGAGTTTAACCAATGTTTCGGCAAATTCAGGGTCGTCAATCGTGCCTTTCAACTCCATAAAATATGTGCCGTCGGCATAATCTTCGAGTGTATCAAAATACTTGTCGCCCGCCTTATACCTATTGGTAAAAATCACAAAATCCGGCTGTTCGCGCCGCAGAGCATAAGCCATTTTGCGAATATTTGCCGACGAACCGAGTAAAAAAGCTACTTTTGCTCCGCTTTCAATAATTTTTTCGGACAGAGCTATATAATCTTTATCCGTTTCTTGATAGTTAAAAGATTGGATAATGGCGGATTTACCGTGTTTTTGAAATTCATCGGTAATGGCCTTTGCTTCAGAAACGCTTTCACCGTTGTTAACGTTATGCACGACAGCGACACGGTCACCGGCAAAATGCGTATTATAAAAGGCAAAAAAGTCTTTTGCTTCCTGATTGGTATAGCCGAGCATTTTGACCAAACCCTTTTTAATGATTTTGGCCTGAGAATAGTCAACAGTTGTCGGAATAATCTGAAAGATTCGCGCATCGGCATAAATGCTCGCAATCTGTTCAAACGCATTGGCACAATACGGTCCGATAACAAGCGATACTTTGTTTTTTTGAATACTCAGCATTTGTGCGGTAGAAACGGCGATGCTGCTGTTGCATTGGTCATCTATTTTTAAGAGCGATATTTTGTTATTTAAGATACCGCCGTTGTGATTTATTTCTTCAAGGGCGCGTTCAACACCTCTTGTCAGCTCAGCTCCTTGTTCCCGATAATCTTCTGCCATCGGCATAATAAGTGCGACCGTAATTTTGGCAGAAGCCGGAATTGCGTAAAATAAAAGCGTCATTAAGACTATATACTTAAAAAAATACCGCATAATCGCACAAATTGATATTAACACAATATTGAACATAGCTGAAAAAAAATATATTTGCAATAATTTATTAAACAGTTGCGAAAAGTGTTCGCTTGGTATATATCAAATGCAACGGAGAACAAAATGGCAGAGAGTAAATATATCGAAATTAAGGGCGCACGCCAACACAATTTAAAAAATATAAATGTCAATATTCCGAAGAATAAATTGACGGTCATTACGGGCTTATCCGGTTCGGGCAAGTCTTCCTTGGCGTTTGATACGATTTATGCCGAAGGGCAACGTCGTTATGTGGAAAGTTTGTCGGTGTATGCGCGGCAGTTTCTCGATTTGATGAACAAGCCCGATGTTGATTCGATAGAGGGCTTGTCTCCGGCCATTTCGATTGAACAAAAAACGGTGTCGCACAATCCGCGCTCGACAGTTGGTACCATTACCGAAATTTATGATTATATGCGTTTGTTGTGGGCGCGTGCCGGCACCCCGTATTCGCCGGCGACGGGTTTGCCGATTGAAGCACAGTCAACAACGCAAATGGTTGATAAAATCTTAGAGTATCCGCAAGGCACAAAGCTGATTTTACTTTCTCCGATTGCCCGCGGCAAAAAAGGCGAGTTCAAAAAAGAATTTGCCGAATTGCAGAAAAAGGGCTTTCAACGGCTTGAGATTGACGGCGAAATTTATAACATTGAAGATTTGCCGAATTTAAATAAAAATAATAAGCATAATATTGAGGTGGTGGTTGACCGTATTGTCGTCAAAGAGGGGATTCAGACGCGTGTGGCACAGTCGGTTGAAACGGCGCTCAAATTGAGTGATGGTTTGTTATATGTTGAGAATGCGGGCGATAAATCGCGCACCACATTTTCTTCTAAATTTGCTTGTCCGGTATCGGGTTTTACCATAGAAGAAATTGAGCCGCGCTTGTTTTCGTTTAACAATCCGCAGGGTGCGTGTCCGCATTGCGGCGGTCTGGGCGCGAGTTTATATATGGACCCCGAATTGGTTGTGCCGAATGAAAATCTGAGCTTGGCAAACGGGGCGATTGCGCCGTGGTCGGTCAGCAGCCACTCGATTTTTTATCGGCAAACGCTCAATTCGCTGTGTGAATATCTTGACATATCCAACAAAACGCCGTGGAAGGACTTGCCGGCATACGCACAGGAAACGATTCTCTACGGTTCGGGCAACCGCTGTGTGCCGATGGTTTTTTCAAAATGGGTGTCGGATAAACCGTTTGAAGGCGTGATTCCGAATATGGAACGCCGATTCGTCGAAACTGATTCGGCTGCCGTGCGTGATGAACTTTCGCACTATCAATCGGCCGCACCGTGTGAAGTGTGTCACGGCAAGCGGCTCAAACAAGAAGCATTGGCGGTTAAAATCGCCGGCTTGGATATTATTGATGCCAGCAATATGTCGATTAAGCAGGCACTTGCTTGGTTTGATAATGTTGAAGCAACACTAACCCCGCAAAAGCAAGAAATTGCCCGCAAAATTGTTAAGGAAATCCGCGAGAGATTGAGTTTTTTGAATAATGTCGGGCTTGATTATCTGACTTTGTCGCGGCAGTCGGGGACGCTTTCCGGCGGTGAGGCGCAGCGGATTCGCTTGGCATCGCAAATCGGCACCGGTTTGACCGGCGTGATGTATGTTTTGGACGAACCGTCCATCGGTTTGCATCAGCGCGATAACGATAAACTTCTCGATAGCTTGCGTCGTCTGCGCGACATCGGCAATACCGTAATTGTGGTCGAACACGATGAAGACGCGATGCGTGCGGCTGATTATTTGGTGGATATGGGGCCGCTTGCCGGTTCCAAAGGCGGAGAAGTTACCGCCGTCGGAACGGTTGAAGAAGTGCTCCGGAACCCGAACAGCTTGACTGCAAAATATTTAAACGGTGAAAAAGAAATCGCATTGCCGCCGATTCGCCGCAAAGGTAACGGCAAGTTTTTGGAGCTCAAAGGCGCACGCACCAATAATTTGAAAAATGTCGATTTGAAAATTCCGCTCGGCACTTTTACTTGCGTGACGGGTATTTCCGGTAGCGGCAAATCTTCACTGATTTTAGAAACGCTGTTCAAGGCGGTGGATAAAGAAATGAACGGCAGCCGTGTGCCGCCCGGACCTTATGACAAACTTATCGGTTTGGAAAACATTGATAAAGTGATTGATATTGACCAATCGCCTATCGGGCGCACGCCGCGCTCTAATCCGGCAACCTACACCGGTGTTTTCACAAATATCCGAGACTGGTTTGCCGAATTGCCGGAAGCCAAAGCGCGCGGCTATACTTCGGGGTATTTTTCGTTTAATGTTGCCGGCGGACGCTGTGAGGCGTGCAAGGGCGACGGTGTGATGAAAATCGAGATGAATTTTCTTCCGGACGTGTATGTTCCGTGCGATGCTTGTCACGGCACGCGCTATAACCGCGAAACGTTGGAAGTAAAGTTTAAGGATAAGTCGATTGCCGATGTTTTGGATATGACGATTGACGATGCGTATAAGTTTTTTGAGAATATTCCGGCGATTAAACGGCGGTTGGATTTGTTGCGCCGTGTCGGCTTGGGCTATGTCAAACTCGGACAGCCGGCGCCGACGCTTTCCGGCGGTGAGGCGCAACGCATTAAACTTTCTAAAGAGCTGAGCAAAAAAGCCACCGGCAAGACGCTGTATATTTTAGACGAGCCGACAACCGGTCTGCATTTTGAGGACATTCAGCATTTGCTTGATGTGTTGGAAATGTTGGTGGAGCAGGGTAATACCGTGGTGGTGATTGAGCATAATCTCGATGTAATCAAAATGGCGGATTATATTGTCGACGTCGGGCCGGAAGGCGGCGAGGGCGGCGGCACAATCGTGGCGCAAGGCACACCGGAAGAAGTGACGAAAAACAAAAAAAGCTGGACCGGAAAATATCTGAAAGGCAAACTGAAATAAACGGCTTTATTCAATCACAATTCGCATTTTTTTGCCGTAAAATTCAAGCAGGCGGCGATAATAACTGCAGGGAAGACATTTGCCGTTTTCTATGCGCCGCAATACTTTAAGACTAAGATGAGTTGCGTTTTGCAACTCTTCAATGCTGATTTGGCGTTCAAGACGTAATTGCTTCAGTTGCGGGCTGATTTCTGCTAAAACCTCATTACTGAACAAATTATGCACACCCATTTTATAAACTCCTTTTTTGTTAAGAGAAAAACAAAAAGACCACTCAAAAAAGTGGTCGGGAGTTCGAAACTGCAAGAAGACAGTCCGGTCTATTCAATATATTCAACCGGCTCCCCACCCACGAGGAGTTATTTTCTTCTTGGGAGCTTCGACACTCCGCAAACAATCTCTTGCCTGCAAGATTATACTAAACAATTTGCAATAAAAGGGCAAGCAAAAAATAAACTTGCATTTTTTACCTTTTTTTATATGTTTGAATTATGACTGATAAAAAAGAAAAAATATTGCTGCTTTCGTGTTGTGCGCCGTGTTCGTGCGCCGTTATTAAAACGTTGGCGGAACAGAAAAAAAACTTTGCCGTTGTGTTTTATAATCCCAACATTCGCCCGTATGCCGAATATATTAAGCGCCGTGGCGAGAATGAACGTGTGTGCAGACTCTACGGTGTGCCGTTTATTGAATTAGAATACGATAACGAGCGGTGGTGCGAATTAACACACGGACTGGAAAATGAACCGGAACGCGGCAAACGTTGCTCGATTTGCTTTTATATGCGGCTCAAACGCGTGATGGAATATGCTAAAGCCAATGGTTATACTGCAGTTGGTTCTGTTTTAGGCGTGTCGCGCTGGAAAAATCTGGCGCAAGTTAATGAAGCGGCATACAAAGCGGCTGTGGAAACGGATTTTCCGTATATCGAAATTGAGGGGCGCAAGCACGGAATGCAGGAACTACGCGCCGCGCTTATCAAAGAATTGAATTTGTATAATCAAAACTATTGCGGTTGCAAGCCGCTTATCAAACAGGAGGAGAAACAAATGCAGAAAATTATTCCGCAAAAATTGCAAAAAGGCGATAAAATAATGGTAATTGCGCCGTCGCGCGGTCTGAAACTCATCGGTCAAGATTGTCGTGAAATTGCTCTCAAACGGTTTAATGATATGGGTCTGACGGTCGAATTTGCGCCGAATACGACTGATGAAAATTGGAATATGCAGGGTTGCGGCAGCATCGAACAACGTGCCGCGGACATTATGACCGCGTTTAAGGATAAGTCGGTTAAGGCGATTTTTACGGTTATCGGCGGATTTAACTCCAATCAGATTTTAGCGCATTTGGATTATGATGTAATTAAGGCAAATCCGAAAATTATCTGTGGTTTTTCCGATATTACGGCGGTTTTAGATGCAATCAGCGCCCGCACCGGGTTACAAACTTATTACGGCCCGCATTTCAGCTCAATCGGGATGAAAAGGGGCTGCGAATATACGCTTGATTATTTGCAAAAAATGCTGTTTACCGATTCGCCTGTGGAAGTCGAGCCGTCTGCCGAATGGAGTGACGACTTGTGGTTTTTAGACCAAGAAAAACGCGATTTTATCAAAAACGAGGGGTTTTGGAATATTCATAACGGCAAGGCCAAGGGCACGATTGTCGGCGGTAATTTATGCACCTATAATCTGCTTTTGGGCACCCCGTATCGACCGGAATTCCCGAAAGATACGATTTTGATGATTGAAGATGCCTGCGATACAAGTGATGTGGTGTTTGACCGCAACTTGCAGGCACTTTGCCACCAACCGGATTTTGCCAACGTCAAAGGCATTGTTATCGGACGTTTTCAAAAGGGCTCGAAAATGTCGCGTGAAATGCTTGAGTTTATTATCAACAATAAGCCGGAGTTGAAAAATATTCCGGTGCTGGCAAATGTTGATTACGGCCATACGACACCGATTATCACGATTCCGCTTGGCGGCACCGCTACGCTCGATAACGGCAAACTGACGATTGAAAAATAGAGGGCTCTTTATTAGCAATAAACACGCCATCAATTATGATGACATGTTTATTGCAAGTGGTGAATTTATGATTTCGTGCCGAATAATATTAAAATTTACAGCCTTTTTCTTCGATTTCAAACAGTGGCAAGCCCAACAAATAGTATTTGACTGCCACAGAATCAGCAATTTTGCGAACTCTCCATATCGGCAAGCCAAAGACTTTCCACACCTGATTTCCGCCACGCTTTTTATAAGTATAAAACGGAATGTATTTGAAAATTTTATATGTCAACATATATTTTGTCGGTTTTGGCTGCGCTGGTGTTGCTGAAACAATAGCTTTATGCGCTCGTTCAACACCTGTATCTGGCTGGAAGAAAACCGTTTTCTTATAAATATTATCAAATTCTCTAAAGTAAGGCACATCACTGGTTTCCCATGGCTTTTTCATTCCGGAGTAATGTATAATAAAAGGATGTTTATAGCCCTTTATCATTTCTTTATTTCCGTTTGTTTCCGTAAAACGATGAACCGTTGCACAGAATTTAAAATGCAGTTTTTTATAATTATTTTGAAAGATAATATTCATGATGTCTAAGTCAGGACAAACCAATTGATTGCTTAGTTCTATGGTTTTGGCAATGAGTTTCTCTGTAATATTGTTATTGCGCCAGTAATTACAACTTAAAATGATATTGCCGGCGGCAAAATATTGATGCAATGGCGATATTTTGAACAGATTTTTACGATATTCATGATTATATTTTCCCACGCGCGGTTTTCCCATTTCTTCCGGTACGGCGGCTAAGCCTTTTCCTTCCATATCAATGTCATAATATTTCTTAACATCGCCCATGAAAATTACATCTGCATCGGTATATATAACTTTGTCGTATCTTTTACATATTTCAGGAATAAAATATCGGTAAAAGGTACTGACAGTAAATCTGTTTATTTTAGGAAATCGGGACAAATTGAATTTTTTCATATCTATAAAAGATAAGTCAAAATTTTTGAAATTGCTAACAGATGCCCTTATTTTATCTTTGTTTTGCGAGGTAATACCATCTTCTAAAACTAAAAAATCAATATAACTTGAGGTACGCTCTAAAATAGAATATAGACACACAGCCAGAGTCTTACTATAATTATTATCTGCAGCCACAACCACCGGAATTTTGAATAATGGAAAGTATTTTTCAAATTGTTGGTATTCATCTTTTAAAATTTGCTTGGCTTTTTGAGTAAAAAATAAAATTTCATCATTGTTGCATAAAGAGCCTTCATATTTAATCGCGGCAATAAAGCGTTCGTTTAATGAAGGTATTAAAAAATCTTTGTGATATTTTCTCAGAATATCTTTAACATACAAGTACGCATAAATAATATTATATGCAGTTCTAGAGCGATTTGAAGTTATGGAAGTTTTTGTAGATTTTCGGTAGTGAACGAAAATTTCCGGTAAACAACAGATTCTGCCAGCTAAAGATAAAACAGAATAACTGAATCCGAAATCATTGCAACTTTTCAAATTTTGATATCGAATGGAGTATTTCTTTATAAAATCAGCACTATATAATTTATTCCATGTCGCCGGTTGTGTTACGAAATATGGCTTTAATTTTATATCTTCCAAACAAAAAACACTTTTATGAATTAACTCAGGTTTTATGGCATCTAAATGCGTATATACAGATTCGTTGTCATTAAATTTATCGGCATTACAAATTACAATATCTGCTTGTTTTTTACGCGCTTCTTTATACATCATTTCTAACATATTCAGTTCGAAAAAGTCATCGGAATCGAGAAAGCTTAAGTATTCGCCCTTAGCTACTGCTAAACCGGCATTGCGAGCGACTCCGGCATTCAGATTCTCTTGTTTTAACACGGTAACGCGCTTGTCTTTTGCAGCATACTCTTTTAAAATATCCAAAGAAGAATCCGTTGAGCCGTCATCAACGCAGATAATTTCAATTTCAGGTAAAGTCTGGTTAATAATGCAATCTAAGCTTTGCCGTAAATACGATTCGACATTGTAAATCGGCACAATTACGGATATTTTAGGTACATAATTTATTTTGTTCTGAATTATGATTTCTACCGTTGAATCGGCTTCACCTTCAGCATTTTTTACATTTATTATTTTTTGTTTTAGATTCTCTATTTTTGCCAATTTTGATGCTTTTTCGCCTTGTTTATTTTTTTGTTTTTTCATCACAACTTCCCTTTAGTTTAAGTCACAAACAAAAAAGCCGCTTAAAAAGCGACTGGAAGTTGGTAACAATGCAAAAGAATTGTGCGACATATTAGCCATAACAGGCATATATCGCTCGAGCATATATATGTAAGTTTTAGAACGGCGTATTTTGCCGCCTTCCAGCCACACAAGCAATATGACCGAAGGCGTGCAAATGAAACGTTTTCTTATTTTCTTTTGCAGAGGCTACCACACCCCGAACAGGTCCCCTGTCTGAAATTACCATAAAACATAGATTTTAAAATGTCCAACAAAAAGTAAATATTGTAAAATCAGCTCAACTGAGTTTTATAGAGTGCGGCATATTCGCCGTCTTTTGCCAACAACTCCTCATGAGTGCCGCGCTCGACTATTTCGCCGTTATTCAGCACAACAATGCAGTCGGCATTGCGCACGGTTGAAAGTCGGTGAGCAATCACCATAACCGTGCGGTCTTTCATCAAATTATCAATGGCCTGCTGCACAATTTTTTCCGACTTGTTATCAAGGGCGGAGGTTGCTTCGTCTAAAATCAGAATCGGCGCATTTTTAATAAACGCCCGAGCAATGGCGATTCGCTGTTTTTGCCCGCCGGAAACCAAAACACCGCGTTCACCGATTTGTGTATCCAAACCTTTGTCAAGAGTGCCGACAAACTCGTCAAGACAAGCGGCTTTAAGCACTTTCTGCAATTGTTCTTCCGAAACATCGGTGCGACCGAGTAAAATATTTTCTCTGATTGTGCCGCCAAATAAAAAATTATCTTGGAACACAACCGCAATATTACTGCGCAAGCTCTTCAAATCTATATCTCGCACATCAAGTCCGTCAATGGTAATTGCACCTTCTTTCACATCATAAAAACGCGGCAACAAAGCGGAGATGGTTGATTTTCCGCCGCCGGAATTGCCGACCAGTGCCACAGTTTGTCCGGCTTTTATTTGTAAATCTATATTTTTTAATACATTCTTCTTACCGACATAGGCGAATGAAACATTTTTATATTCAATATTGCCGACACAATTTTTCAGTTGTTTGGCATTCGGCTTATTTGTGATTTTGTTGACGGTTTCGAGCTGTGCAAACACGCGTTCGCCGGCCATCATGGCAATAACAATGCCGCTGGCGTTGTTGCCGATTGATTTAAGCGGGTTATAAAGCATCACCAAAGATGTTATGAACGATGCAAAATTCCCGACGGTTATTTGTTTGTCAACAATCAAATAGCTGCCATACCAAATAACAAACGCAATACCAAAAGACGAAATGGTGTGCATAAACGGCGAAACAACAGCTGTTTTGGTTGTCATTTGCAAGCGCATACCAAAAATGGAGTTGATTGTGTCGGCAAAATATCGGCGGTAGCGGTCAAACAAATTATAAGCGCTGACAATGCGGTTGCCGCTGAAAACTTCATTATAGCAGCGCATGGCTTGCGCCATACCGTTCACATCAAGAGCAACAACATTTTTTAAGCGTTTTTTCACGCGGGTCAGCGGTAACAGCGCGCCAAACAGAACAACGGAAGCCACAATCGCCAATTTCCACGAATTGTAAAACAAAACAATCAATAAAGATACCGACGAGAAAAATCTGGTTGAAAACAGGCGCAAGCTGCTCAGTAAGCCGCTGCAAGCCGATTCGGCATCACGGTTGAAACGCAATAAAACCGTGCCGGAATCGGTTGAATCAAAGAAAGCGGCATCACGATGAATTAAGTTGTTAAACAGCGTTCGTTTTAAATCAAGAGATATTTTTTGCCCGACCCAAGTATTCAGATATGTGGCAAAATAGGTGAACAATGCCTGTAAGATGCTGAAAATAACAATCATCAGCGGAATATACATCGTCCAACCGCCTTGCTTTTCAATTAACACAACATCCATAAACGGTTTGAGCGACCAGGCAATCACGGCGTCCATCGCTCCAATCGGTATGGTAATAACAATGGCTGTCAGCAAACGAATCCAATACGGTTTGGCATACGGCAACATTTGAGTATAAGTCTTGAAAGAGTTGTTTTTAAGAGCTTTTTGCAAAATTTTATGCCGCAACCGCGCCAAAACACTGCCGATACACCATAAAACCAAAAAACAAACCGCCGTAATCCAAAAATTGCGCCATACAATATGACGATTTTGAATATCCCATACATTAAGCGATTCGGTTTCACTCCAAAACCGGTAGGTTGCGCCGAACACTAAGAACCCGCAGCAGATAAAAGTTGTCAGAATCTTCAATATTTTCATCGTTTTCCTTATAATTTGTGCTAAATATAAAATATTTTTTGCCGGCTGACAACATTAATATTCAAGTTTTCAATCGTTGCATAATTTTTATGGAAATTTAAAATAAACTCGTTATATTGATACTAAAGATAAATTGCAAACAAGGAGAATAATTATGACGCGAATAAATGATGAAAACGAATTTTATTCGGATATTTTTATTACACCGGATAAATTAGTGTTTGTTCCGGAAAAGCGCACGGCTTGCGGTTTAAAGCAAATAATGCCGGAGGATTTTGATTCATTTTATGATTTGTTGGAACGTTCCTATAAAGGAAAATCAAGCTATTCGATTGTTTATGAAGGATATTTCTTCCGTGTGGAACGCACGGTTTCAATGTATGGCGTTATGTATTGTATGCGTAAAATGCCGAAAAGAGTGCCTGATTTGAATGCATTGGGGTATCCGCCTGCTTTGGTGAATTTTTTATCAACTCTCGGAAATGCTTGCGGACTCTTGTTGCTCGGCGGTGCGACCGGTTCCGGTAAAACAACGACGATTTCGAGTTTGTTGCGAGAATATTTGATTAGAAACGGCGGTTTTGCTTATACGATTGAAGATCCGTTTGAAATGCCTCTCGATGGTGAATATCGGGCAGTGAACGGCACCGTCGGCGTATGCAAACAAACACAGCCGATAAACGACGATTGGGGGGCTTCGCTGCGTTCGGCCTTGCGCTCACGTCCGCGTTACATTATGGTCGGCGAAATCCGAACACCGGAAACCGCCAGTCAATGTTTGCGCGCGGCGACTTCCGGTCACTTGGTGCTTTCAACCATTCACGCCAACAATGTTGCCGATGCGATTGATGCCATCGTCAAACACGCTTCAGCCGGCGACATGAGCGAAGAATTGGCTTTTGACCTGTTGTCTCGCGGTGTTTTGGGGGTTATTCACCAACAGCTTGTCGGAACGGGACAAAAGCGTCCGGTGGTGCAATATGTGTTTGCAAATCCGAATACGACGATGGGTGACCAAACGCGTAACATTATTAAAACCGGAAAGATTAACTTAGCAACCACAATCGAAATGCAAATGACGCGTATGGTACAAGGAAAACCGTTGTTTGACGCGGTTGATGCAATCAAATAATTATATCTTTTCGCTCTATTAAACGAATTTGTTGAAAAAAGCCCAAAGAGTATGACGGTCATCGTGAGGAGCGTTTCCTTCCCGTCATCGCTCGTTCAGCGTAATGTAATAATGTCATTGTGAGGAGTGTTTCCTTCCGTCATCGTGAGGAGCGTAGCGACGTGACGATCCTCGCACGTCAGTGCGACTAAAACCTCGATTATCGGACTAATCGTCCGAGGATTCTCACGTCAGCCGTTCCGGCTTCCTCAGAATGACAGCGTAGCGCATTTCCCTTCCCGTCATCGTGAGGAGCGTTTCCTTCCCGTCATCGTGAGGAGCGTAGCGACGTGACGATCTTCGCACGTCAGTGCGACTACAACCTCGATTATCGGACTAATCGTCCGAAGATTCTCACGTCAGCCGTTCCGGCTTCCTCAGAATGACAGCGTAGCGCATTTCCC